>JBDHZK010000059.1:0-16509 GCA_039811865.1 Propionicicella sp.
ACGCGCGTCCGGTGAAGACAAACCGCCCGGGCCCCTGTGGGCTCCGGGCGGTCTGGTCGAAGGTTCGGGCTCAGTCCTCGGCGAGGGTGATCTCCAGGCCGCCGAGCATGGTGGCCGACAAGTTGTACAGAAACGACCCCAGCGTGCCGAGCGCGGTGAAGATCACGATGTCGACAACGGCGATCAGGGCCGCGGTGCCGAGGACCTTGTTGGTGTTGATGTAGTCCTCGATCTGGAACGGGTTCTGATCGGTGGGGCTAGAGACGATCTGCGACACCGCGTCGTTGATCGCCTGGAACAGCCCCGAACTGCCGATTACCGCCCACACGACGTAGGTGGCCACCCAGAACATGATTCCGCCGGCCACGGAGAACAGGAAGGAGGTCTTCATCACCGACCACGGGTCCACGCGGGACAACCGCAGCCGCGCCTTGCGAGTGCGTCGCGAGGTCAAAGGCTTCGCGGCCACCTTCGTCTCGGCGCCGACGGCGGGTGCCCGCTCCGGGGTCACTTGCGAACCGGTCGCAGCCGCCTTGGCGTCGGGTTTGGCCGCCTCGGGACGATAGAAGTCCGGTGGGACGTCCGCGCTGGTCAGACTGTCCGCCGACGCGGCCGAAGTCGCCGACGTCCGAGACGTCGTGGCCGTGGCAGCCGCCCCCGGCGCACCGGGCGGACGGATCACCGTCTTGTCGTCACTCACCACTGTCCTCCTGGTCGTCCGCTAGCTCGCCGGCCGGGGAGGTCTCGACCTGACCCGGGGCTTCAACCGTACCCGCGGGTTCGGTCGCATCCGATTCTTGCTCATCCGCCGGGGAATCCGGGTATAGGGCGATCACGGCGACGGCGTCGTCCTCGGCTACGCCGACGAACTTGACGCCCATCGTGTCGCGTCCCTTGCTCGGGACGCCGGCCACGCCGGACCGGATGATCTGCCCGCTGACCTTGATCGCGATCACCTCATCGGACTCCGAAACGACCAGCCCGCCCACGAGGGACCCGCGGTCGGAGTTGAGCTTCATCGCCTTGATGCCAAGGCCACCGCGGCCTTGCTGACGGTACTCCGAGACGGCCGTACGCTTGGCGAAACCGCCGTCGGTGACGGTGAAGACGAACCGGTCGTCCTCGGGCATGTTCTCGCTGATCACGCTCATCGACAGCAGGGCGTCGTCGGAACGGAACTTCATCCCGGTCACTCCGGACGTCGCCCGGCCCATCGGACGCAGCTGCTCATCGTCGGCCGCGAACCGGATTGCTTGGCCCTTGCGCGAGATCAGCAGGACGTCGTCGCGCGGCCCGCACAAGGACGCCCCGATCAGCTCGTCGTCGTCCTCCCGGAACGACACGGCGATCACGCCGGCCTGCCTGGGCGAGTCGTACGATCGCAGCGCCGTCTTCTTCACCAGGCCTCGTTTGGTGGCCAGCAGCAGGTACGGCTGGTCGTCGTAGCTGCGCAACGTGAGCACCTGGGCGATGCGCTCGTCCGGCAGGAACGACAGCAAACCGGCGACGTGGCCGCCGCGGGCGTCCCGGCCGGCCTCCGGCAACTGCCAGACCTTCGCCCGGTAGACCCGGCCCATGTTGGTGAAGAACAGGATCCAGTGGTGGTTGGTCGTGGCGAAGAGGTGCTCGACCTCGTCGTCCGCGCGCAGGGACGCCCCGCGGACGCCCTTGCCGCCCCGGCGCTGTACCCGGTACAAATCGCTGCGGGTGCGCTTGGCGTAGCCGCCGTGGGTGATCGTGACCACGACGTCGTGATCGGGGATGAAGTCCTCATCTGAGAGGTCGCCATCGGCCGCGATGATCTTGGTGCGCCGCTCGTCGCCGTACTTGTCGACGATCTCACCCAGCTCGGTGGAGATGATGTGGCGCTGCCGCTCAGGGCTTTCGAGGATGTCCTTCAGATCGGCGATCCGGCGCTCGATCTCGGCGAGGTTGTCGATGATCTTCTGCCGCTCCAACGCGGCCAGGCGGCGCAACTGGGTGTCGAGGATGTAGGTCGCCTGCAGGTCGTCGATGTCGAGCAACTGCTTCAGGCCCTCGCGGGCGTCGTCGACGTCCGGGCTGCGCCGGATCAAGGCGATCACCTCGTCCAGCATGTCCAGCGCCTTGACCAGGCCGCGGATCAGGTGCGCCTCGCGCTCGGCCTTGGCCAGGCGGAACGCGGTGCGGCGCTGAATCACCTGGATCTGGTGCTTGACCCAGTTCGAGATGAACTGGTCCAGGCGCAGGGTGCGCGGGACGTCGTCCACCAGCGCGAGCATGTTGCAGCCGAAGGTGTCCTGCAACTGCGTGTGCTTGTACAGGTTGTTCATCACCACGCGCGGCTGGGCGTCGCGCTTGAGGACGATCACCAGCCGCTGCCCGGTCCGCGCCGAGGTGTCGTCTCGAATGTCGGCGATGCCGGTTAGCTTGCCGGCATTGACCAGCTCGGCGATCTTGACCGCCAGGTTGTCCGGGTTGCACATGTGCGGCAGTTCGGTGACCACCAGCAACGTCCGCCCGGACTTGTCCTCTTCGATGTTGATCACCGCCCGCATGATCACCGAGCCGCGGCCGGTGCGGTAGGCGTCCTCGATTCCCTTGCGGCCGACGATCAGCGCGCCGTTAGGGAAGTCGGGGCCCTTGACCCGCTCCATCGCCGCTTCGAGGAGCTCCTCGCGGGTCGCCTCCGGGTTGGCCAGCGCCCACTGGACGGCCTCGGCCACCTCGCGCAGGTTGTGCGTGGGGATGTTCGTGGCCATGCCGACCGCGATGCCGGTCGAGCCGTTGACCAGCAGGTTGGGGAACCGGGCCGGCAAGACGACCGGCTCGGTCTCACGGTTGTCGTAGTTGGGCTTGAAGTCGACCGTGTTCTCGTCGATGTCGCGGACCATTTCCATGGCCAGCGGTGCCATCTTGCACTCGGTGTACCGCATGGCCGCCGCCCGGTCGTTGCCGGCCGAACCGAAGTTGCCCTGGCCCGAGACGAGCGGGTGGCGCATCACCCACGGCTGCGCGAGCCGGACGAGGGTGTCGTAGATCGCCGAGTCGCCGTGCGGATGGTAGAGGCCCATCACCTCGCCGACCACACGCGAACACTTGTTCCAGCCGCGGTCGGGACGGTACCCGCCGTCGTACATCGCATACAGGACGCGGCGGTGCACGGGTTTGAGCCCATCGCGGACGTCCGGCAGGGCGCGTCCGACGATGACGCTCATCGCGTAATCGAGGTAGGAGCGCTGGATCTCGACCTGCAGGTCGATCTCCTCGGTGCGGCCGACTCCGGGGGTCAGCTCGGTGCCCTCGGCACCGGAGTCGTCGGGCGTGTCAGCCATTCACTGTCTCCATCACTGCGCGGCTCTGTTCGGTGTTGGCGCCCAGGACGAGACTCGGCGTGGGTTGGCGCTCAGATGTCAAGGAACCGCACATCCTTCGCGTTGCGTTGGATGAACGTGCGGCGCTGCTCGACGTCCTCGCCCATCAGGATCGAGAACATTTGGTCGGCCGCCGCGGCATCCTCGAGGGTGACCTGCAGCAGGATGCGGCTGTCGGGGTCCATCGTCGTGTCCCACAGATCGTCGGCGTTCATCTCCCCGAGGCCCTTGTAACGCTGGATCGGGTTGACGCTCGGCAGCTTCTTCCCCGCGGCCAGGCCCGCGTCGCGCAGGCCGTCCCGCTCAGCGTCGTTGTAGGCCAGCTCATGCGGCGCGTTGCTCCACCGCAGCCGAAACAGGGGCGGCTGGGCCAGGTAGACGTGCCCGGCGTCGATCAGCGGCTTCATGAACCGGAACAACAAGGTGAGCAGTAGCGTCCGGATGTGCGCACCGTCGACGTCCGCGTCGGCCATCAGGACGATCTTGTGATACCGCAGCTTGGAGACATCGAAGTCCTCTTGGACGCCGGTGCCCAGCGCGGCGAAGATCGCCTCGACCTCCTTGTTCTGCAGGATCCGGTCCAGCCGGGCCTTCTCGACGTTCAGGATCTTGCCGCGGATCGGCAAGATCGCCTGGATGCGCGGATCGCGTCCCCCGCGGGCCGAACCACCGGCCGAATCGCCCTCGACGATGAAGACCTCGCACTCCTCGGGGTTGGTCGACTGGCAGTCCGACAGCGTGCCGGGCAGGCCGCCGCCCCCCAACAGGCCCTTGCGGTTGCGGGCCAGGTCACGCGCCTTCCGGGCCGCCATGCGCGCGGTCGCGGCGGCCTGGGCCTTGCGAATGATGTCCCTGCCCTCGGCCGGGAACTTCTCGAACCAGTCGCCGAGTTGATCGTTGACCACTCGTTGGACGAACGAACGTGCCTCGGTATTGCCGAGCTTGGTCTTGGTCTGGCCCTCGAACTGCGGCTCGGCCAGCTTGATCGAGATGATCGCGGTCAGGCCCTCGCGGATGTCGTCGCCGGAGACCCGATCCTCGCGCTTCTTGATCAGTCCCCAGGACTCGCCCCACTTGTTGACCGTGTTCGTCAGCGCGGAGCGGAAGCCCTCTTCGTGCGTACCGCCCTCGTGGGTGTTGATCGTGTTGGCGAAGGTGTGCACCGACTCGGTGAAGGACACGTTCCACTGCATCGCCAACTCGAGGCTGAGCCGGCTCTCATCGGAAAACGCCTCGACCGCGATCACGCTCGGGTGGATCGTCTCCTTGGTGCCTGTCAGGTACTTCACGTAGTCGATCAGCCCGGAGTCGTAGCGGAACGAGTCGGCGCGCAGTTGCGCGGATTCCTCGTCGTCCTCGGTCTCGACCGGACGCTGGTCGACCAGGTTGATCGTCAGGCCCTTGTTCAGAAACGCCATCTCGCGAAAGCGGGTCGCCAGCGTTTCGTAGGAGTAGTTCGTGGTCTCGAAGATCTTCGGGCTGGCATAGAAGGTGACCGTCGTGCCGGTCTCGTCGGTCGCCTCGTGCTGCTCCAGGGGCCCGTCCGGATCGCCGAGGGAGAACGACTGGCTCCAGCGATAGCCGTCCCGTTTGACCTCGACGATCAACTTTGCCGACAGCGCGTTGACCACCGAGACGCCCACGCCGTGCAGGCCACCGGAAACTTTGTAGCCGCCGTCGCCGAACTTGCCGCCGGCGTGCAGGACGGTCAGCGCGAGCGTGACCGCGGGGATCTTCTCCTTGGGGTGCTCCTTGACCGGGATGCCGCGGCCGTTGTCGATCACCCGGATGCCGCCCTCAGGCAGGATCTCGACGTCGATCCGGTCGCAGTAGCCCGCGAGCGCCTCGTCGACGGAGTTGTCGACGACCTCGTACACGAGGTGGTGCAGGCCGCGCTCGCCGGTGGAGCCGATGTACATTCCGGGGCGCTTGCGGACGGCCTCGAGGCCCTCCAGGACGGTGATCGCGCCGGCGTCGTAGCTGCCCTCGGCGACCGCGTGGGACGCGGTCCCTTGAGTTACGCCGTTCTCGCCCTCGCCGACCTCCGCGGTCACCGGCCGCACCTGGTGGTCCGGGTGCTGCGGTTCATGGCGGCTCCTTCACGTCGAACAGGCCCGGCGGACGTCCCGACGGGGTCTGGGTCAAGCTTGAGGCCGAGCTCCGACAGCGGGATGCCCGGCCAACGGGCCAAGTCTACTTCAACCGCGACCTCAGCCCAGAAGGCGGACCCGCGACACGACTCGCATGGCCCTGCGCGGCGATCTAAGGCCGATTCGAGGGCTTAAAGGGGTCGTCCGGACTCCCCCTTACGGCCTGTGGGGGTCCAGTTCGTCCACGGCCGGTCCTCAGGTGGCCGAAAAGTCCGGCCGCCCGCCCCCTTGGCGGTGGTGTCGATACGCTGCGGGAGTGGGTACGCGCACGCCGGTCGTCTGGTTCGACGACGAGCCGCTCGAGGCACGCTGGGCGCCGCCCAGCCGGTCGCGCAAGCCGCGCTGGTGGGTCACTGCGCTGATCATCACGGTGGCATTGGCGCTCGCCACCGGCGTTGTCGCCGCCTTCGGGGGCCTCGACCGGTGGCGCGGCCGCTTCCCGGTGCTGGCTACGCCGAGCACGATCACGACCGGACCGCTGGAGGTGACCTTCACGCGGGCGATCGCGCGGAAGCCGGCTTACTCCGACAAGTGGGAAGTCAGCGCGTTCGGGACCTGCCGCAACGTCTCGGCCAATCAAGAAAACCTGATCACGATCGTCAACGCGGCCTTCATCGCCAGGCTCGCCGGCGACAGCGAGAGCCACGCGCCGCGGCTGATGACCTACGCCTCCTACGACTCCCGCCTGAGTTCAACGAACCTGAATCCGGGCCTGGCGCCGCAACCGTGCCTTCTCGACTTCGCGTTCCGGGGCGACGTCCCGATTACCAACTACCTCGAACTGGGCATCTTTATGGTCGAGTGGACCGATCCGTCGCTGACCCAATCAGGGGAAAAGCAGTGGTATCCGACCGATGAGGCGTACCGCTTCTACCTTCCGCTGGTGATCCTGCCCAGCGACTGACCTGCAGCCCTAAGCCAAAGGGTGCCGATCAGAGACTGCTCAGGAACGCGGCGGAGTCAGCAACTGCAGGAGAAACCCGCCCCTCGGCAGGGCATCCGCGACCCCGGCGATCTGCCCGGTCACGCCGGCCGGGACCACGAAGATCGCCTGATAGCCGACCGTGCTCCCCGCGGGCGCATCGGAGCAGTCGACGCTCGGCTTGGTGGTGCGGTAGTCCGTGGTCGGACGCCACCGGCGTCCGTCGGTGGCGATGAGTTGCACAACGCAGGGCTCATCCCCGGCGCCGCGCCGCACCTCGAGTTCGGCGACCATGAAGACCGCGCCGGGGGTCGGGCGGTATGGGTCGCCGCCCTCGTGCTCCAACTCATTGGCGGCCACCAGGCTGACCAGACGGACGCGATCGGTGCCGAAGTCGGCCCCCGCACCCGGGGGAAGCTGAACCGGACGTGGATGCGCCCCGCTCAGCACGTATCCGCCCCAGGCCATCAGTCCGAGCAGACAGATCCACACTACGATGCCGGCGCGCAGCCAGTCGGAAAGCGTCTGCCGGGTGGCCGTCATGGCAACGCCTCCGGGACGCTGACGGGCAGGGCGACGTAGCGATCCCGCGCCTGGGCCGCCATCCGGGTCGCGGTGGGCTGATCGATCCCCAGGTCGACGTCGAGCTGGTTCTCATAGGCGTGGAACACGCCGCTGGGGTCCAACCGCACGTGGAACCCGGCCAGCGCATCGGCGGGTAGCTCGTAGATCACGTCGCGGGTCTGCTTGAACCCGGCCTGTGGCAAGAGCAGGTTCCCGATGGCCCTGAAGTCCCGATCGCCGGACGACCCGGTGGCCTTCCAGCTACTCGAATCACCATCCCGGATGAACACGGTCACGTTCACGATCAGATACACATCGCGCGTGCGGCGGGCGTACTGGCCGTCGGCGGAATAGTAGCTAGCGACCTGGTAGCCGTTGACGACCAGGTGTTCGTCCGAACTCATCGCCAGCGTCTGCCCAACCCGACCCGTGACGGGCCGAAGATCGTCGCGCTCAGGCGCGACCAGGTAGGCCAGCGCCGCGATTACGCAGCAGATCACGGCCACCAACACCGAGCCCGTGCTCGGACGCCGGTTCATGGCCGCACCCGTTCGGCGACCCCGGCCTCGGCGTGCACGGCGCGTTGATGGAACAAGCGCAGGACGGTCTTGAATGCGACGGCCAACAGGGCCAGGCGCAGCGGCTCGAACAGGGCGGTCGTGAGCAGATCGAGGAAGGCCTCGCCCGCCGTCCAGTACTCCACCGGATGTCCGCCCACCAGGTAGGCGAGCGCCCTGGGTAGCCAGCGATCGCCCATCGCCAGCACGGTGTAGAGCACCACGAACGCGCCGAGGAACTCCAATCCGACCCCGACGACCAGCCGCAACGATTGGAACGTCGGCAGGTACTTGTCGTCGATGTCGCCGAAGAACGCCTCCTGCACCTCCAGCCACGCCCGCCGGCCCCCGGAGGAGGCTTCCTTGAGCTGCGAGCGGCGCCGGCCCCGCCGGGTCGTGGGTATGGACGCCGACAGCGGCTTCCCCTTGCGCCACATCTCGGCCAAGGACAAGGTGTGCGTCCCGTAGACGAGCGCGGCCACCGCCAACCAGAGAATCGGCTCGCCTACCGCCTGCACCAGGCCCGGCCACAGCTCGTCGGCCCAGAATCGCCAACCTGCGATCAACAGTTCGGGCAGGCCGTCGTGGATCGAGGCCAGCACGTGGTGCAGGCCGTCCATCGTCGGAGCGAACCAGCCCCAAACCGCGCGGGAGTCGAGCCAGAGCTTTCCCTCCAGGATCAGCCGTTGCCCCGAAAGCAACAAGGTCAGCATGAAGAAGCCCTCGACGAACGCCGCGCCCAGCCCGAGCGGCTTGAAGTCGGTCTTCTCGTGCAGCAGATCCAGCCCTCGCCGAAGCAGATACGCCGCGATCAGGACGCCGAACAGCGTCCAGCCGCGTTCGGGGCTGACCGTGGGGTTGAGCTGGGTGAGGAACCCCTCGGTCGGCTGGCTGAACATGGCGAGGTAGTAGGTGACCAGGCGATCCGCAGCCTGCGTCACGCGGTTGAAGGTGGCGTAGATGCCCAGGAACGGCAGCAGCGTCACCGCCAGCAGCCGGCTGACGGAGTCGTCGCGGTCGTCGGAGACGACGCGGGGGACGTCCGCGGTCATGTCGAGCGCCTGTCCGAGGATGCGCAGGCAGATGACCGTCCCGGAAAGGATGCTGACGAACCCCATCGACACCACGACCAGCGCGCCCCAGGCGCTGAAGGACGCCACCCAGGCACCCAAGCGGATCGAGGCCTGGTAACCGAACCAGCCCAACAGGTACGCCGCCAATAGCCGCGGCAGCGTCCGCCACCACACCGAGACCGTCTTGGTCGCCAGGCTGCCGACGTAGCCCGCCCACGCCCGCGCAGCCCGCATGCTCCGAGCCTAACGGGCGCGGCTTGCCTTGCCGTCATCGACCACCGAACCCGCTCCCCCGCCGCCGCCGTGGGGCCGAAGATCAGCCGTAGGTGTCGCGCGGGCCGCGACCGCCGCTGACCCGGCGCCGGCCCTTGTTCCAGGACGGCGCGTCCGGCCCGAGCACTTGGATGCGCTTTACGGAACCTTCCCCAAGTTCCTCGTTCAGCCGGGCGACCAACTGGGCCGCCATCGTCCGCAGGGACGTTGCCCACGCGGTCGAGTCGGTCCGGACGACCAGGACGCCGTCTGCGTAGCTCTCCGGGACGCTGTGGTCGGCGTTCACCGGACCCACGAACACGGGCCAGCGGGCCATCAACAGGTGCACGTTCACCTGCCGCGCCCAGCCGCGTCGCTCGATCAGGTCCTCCATGGCGCCGCCGACCGACTGCAGGTCGCGGTCGTCCGCCATGGGTCTTCCCCCGCGCGCGGGCCTGGTCCGCTTCGCCTTCGGCGACACCGGCGCCGGCAAGGGGTTCTCGCTGACCGCCCGGGCGATTCGGCGGGCCAGATCGAGCCCGGTCGCATCATGCGTGGGGACCTGACCGGGCACATCGGGGTCCCGCTCGGGCTCGGTCTGGTCGTCGCGGCTGCTCACGCCGGCTCTTGGAGATCGATCGTGCCGCCGGCTACGACGTATCTGGTGCCCGACAGGGCCGACGGGACGTCCTGCACGACGGCCGCGGTGACCAAGACCTGCTCGGCGACGGCCGCCATCCCGGCCAGGCGATCGCGCCGCGTGGCGTCCAGTTCGGCGAACACGTCGTCGAGCACCAGCACCGGCTCCACCCCGTCGTCCCGGAGCACGGCGAAGGCGCCGAGCCGCAGGGCCAAGGCGAACGACCACGACTCGCCGTGGCTGGCGTACCCCTTGGCCGGCAGGTCGCCCAGGCCCAGGACGAGGTCGTCGCGATGCGGCCCGACCAGCGTGACCCCCCGCGCGATCTCGTCTTGCCGCCGCCGGGCCATTGCCTCCTGGAGCGCTTGCGCGAGTTCGGCCCGGGTGGCGTCCGGGGCGAACTCCGTCCCCGAGCGGTACTCCAGCCGCGCCCGGTTGTTCACCGGGGCGATGTCGGCGTAGGCCCGGCTCACCTGCGGGGCCAGCTCGCCCAGCGAGCGGAGGCGGGCCTCGATCAACTCGGCTCCCAGGCCGGCCAGCTGAGCGTCCCAGACGTCCAGGGTCGCTGCCGCGTCCGCCCCGACGCGGTGGGCAGCACGCGGGCCGAGCGACTTCAGCAGCGTCGTCCGCTGCCGCAAGACACGGTCGTAATCGGCACGGACGCCAGCCAGGCGCGGCCAGCGGCTGGTGATCAGTTCGTCCAGGAAGCGCCGCCGCTCACTGGGATCGCCCTTGACGATGGCGAGGTCGTCGGGTGAGAAGACCACGGTGCGCAGCACCCCGACCAGTTCGCGCGCCCGGCGTAGCGGCGACCGGTTCAGCGACGCGCGGTTGGGACGCCCGGGGACGATCTCGACCTCCAGCAGCAGCTGGCGCGAATCGGCGAGCCCCGCTTGCACCTTGGCCTGGACGACGGCCCGCTCGGCCCCGAATCGAACCAGCGGCGCCTCAGTGGCCACTCGATGCGACCCGCCGGTCGACAAGAACTCGACGGCCTCGACCAGGTTCGTCTTCCCCTGCCCATTGGCGCCGGTGAACACCGTCACGCCAGGCTCAAGAGCAACGTCGACGGCCGCGTAGGAGCGGTAGTCGAGAAGCGCCAGGTGGGTTGCGAACACCGACGAAGACTAGCCAAGCCGCGGCCGGGCTCAGCGGCTCGGTTCGGCTTTCACGGCGTGCCCACCGAACTGGTTTCGCATCGCCGCGACCATCTTCATCGCCGGCGAATCGTCCTGCCGCGAAACGAACCGGGCGAACAGCGAAGCCGCGATCGTCGGCACGGGGACGCCGAGGTCGACGGCCGCGTTGACCGTCCAGCGGCCCTCGCCGGAGTCCTCTGCATAGCCCTCGATGCTCTCCAGGTGCGGGTCGTCGTCCAGCGCCCGGACGACCAGGTCGAGCAGCCAGGAGCGAATCACCGTGCCTTCGCGCCACGACTTGAACGTCGCCGGGACGTCGGTGACCTCCTTCGAGGTTTCGAGCAACTCCCACCCCTCGGCGAAGGCCTGCATGATGCCGTACTCGATGCCGTTGTGGACCATCTTGGCGAAGTGCCCGGCGCCATGGTCTCCCGCATGAACGAACCCGAACTCGCCGGTCGGCTTCAGTGCGTCGAAGATCGGCTGGGCGAGCGCGACGCTGTCGGCGTCGCCGCCCACCATCAGGGCGTAGCCGTTCTCCAACCCCCAAACGCCGCCGGAGACCCCGCAGTCGAGGAACTTGATGCCCTTTTCGCCCAGGACGCCGGCGTGGACATCGTCCTCACGCCACTTGGTGTTGCCCCCGTCGATCACGATGTCGCCTGGGGAAAGCAGCCCGGCGAGTTCGGTGATGACGGCCGTCACGGCCTGAACCGGCACCATCACCCAAACCACCCGGGGAGACTCCGAGAGCTGCCGCACCATGTCGGCCAGGCTGCTGGAATCGGAGATCGCAGCGTTGCGGTCGTAGCCGATGACGCTGTGCCCGGCGCGGCGGATCCGCTCGCGCATGTTGCCGCCCATCTTGCCTAGTCCGACCAGTCCTAGCTGCATGAGAACTCCTTTGTTCGGTCCCGATCGGGCGAGGTGGCGGCCTACTGCGGCAAACGCATCAGCATGATCACGTGGCGATAGTCGGACAGCGGCTCGCCGTCCAACTCGTTCAGACCAGTGAGCAGGCAGGGCTTGCCGGGTGCGGTGAACGCGAAGTGGACGTACGGGGTGTCCAGCGCGTTGAGGGCATCGGCCAGATAGTGCGGGTTGAACCCGGCGGCGGTCAGAGCGGGCTCGCCGCCGGTGTGGTTTTGCACCATCGCCTCGATCGCCTCGACGGCCTGGGCCTGGTCGCCGGTGGCGGCCTCAAGGGTGATCGTCTCGTCCCCGATCAGCATGCGCAGCGAGGTGTTGCGTTCGGCGACGAGGGCGACGCGCTTGACGGCCGAGACGATGTCTGCGGTCTTGGCGCGGACCGAGAGCGCCGCGACGACGCTCATCAGGTGGCGCACCTTCGGGAACTCCCCGTCCAGTAGGCGGGTGGTGATCTGCCGACTGCCGCCGGGGCCCTCGCCGTCGAAGCCGATCAGACCGTCGCCGAGCGCGGCCCCCGACAGGCTCAAGGTGACCGTCTCGCCCGAGGTCATCGACTTGGACGTCTCGTTGAGGACCCGCGCCGGCACCAGCGCGGCACCCGACGCGCGCGTGGACGCCGGTGACCAGGGGATCTCCTTCAGCGCCATCCGGTAGCGGTCGGTGGCAAGTAGCGAAAGGGTCTCTCCCTCGATCTCGACCCGGACGCCGGTGAACACCGGCAGCAACTCGTCCCGCCCGGCGGCGACGACGACCTGGCCGACCGCCTTCGCGAAGTCGGCGCTGGGGACGGTCCCGGTGGCCTCCGGCATGGCGGGCAGGGCCGGGTAATCCGCCACGGGCAGGGTCTGAAGGGTGAAGCGCGCGCTGCCGCAGACAAGTTCCATGCGGGTGTCGGTGGTGGTGATCTCCACCGGCTTGTTCGGCAACGAGCGCGCGATGTCGGCCAGCAGGCGTCCCGAGACCAGCGCCGTCCCCTCCTCGCTGACCTGGGCGGACACCTGAACCTTGGCGGAGGTCTCGTAGTCGAAGCTCGACATGACCACTTCGTCGCCGGCGGCCTTGACCAGCAGACCGGCGAGAATGGGCACCGACGGGCGGGTGGGCAGGCTCCGCGCGGCCCACTGGACGGCTTCGGCCAGTACGTCCCGCTCGAGTCGGACTCTCACATCGCCCCCTTGGGTCAAAGATCCCGATGATCATATCCACGCCGGCCCGCAACGGTAGGGCGGCCAACGACAGCTTTCCGGATCCACAACCGGCCGGCGCGCTACTTCGATGAGGTCTGCGAATTGATCTTCTAGACGTAGTAGTAGCGCCTGTGGATTCCGTGGAAAACCCTCGACTTGGCTAGTCGGATCGACTTTGCGGGTGTGGGCGACGGTGTTGGTAACCCTGAACTACACGGGGAGGATCTGTGTGCACCGCGGCGAGCCAGGAGCGCTTCCACCGCCGACGTCGCCGGCTCCGCGATTCTCCACAGCGTTGTCCACACGGCTGGCAAGCCGGATCGAACGCCAGGTTGAGGGCACGCCTTGGACGGGTGGACGGCGCTCGAGAACTGGACAGGTTCAGGGACGGAGTCGACCAAGGCGGGGCTGGCACTTCGGACCCTGGGACAAGCTCGGGCCGAAGGTGGGCAAGCCCAAGGCCTAACGGGTTCGTCGGGACTGACGGCCTCGCCGCTCGACGGACCCAGGCCGCGTCGTTCCTGCCGCCCTTGGCATGGCGCGGACGCGGGTACGGTCCCCAGCTTGCCGAAGGTCCGCGCGCCCGTTAGGTCAGCGTCGGGACGCCCCTAGCGGGCGGCCTGGGTTCGGATGCGGTTGGTGAGCTCGGTGACCTGGTTGTAGACGCTGCGTCGCTCCGAGAGCAACTGGCGGGTCTTGCGGTCGGCGTGCATGACCGTGGTGTGGTCGCGACCGCCGAACAACTGCCCGATCTTGGGCAGGGAAAGCTCGGTCAACTCCCGACACAGGTACATGGCGATCTGTCGAGCCGACGCCAGTTGGTGCGTCCGGCTCGCGCCGCATAGGTCCTCGATGGTCAGCCCGAAGTAGGCGGCGGTTTGAGCCATGATCTGCGCACCGGTGATCTCGGTCTGGGCGGTCTCCGGGATGACGTCCTTGAGGACGACCTCGGCCAGACCCAGATCGACTTCCTGCCGGTTGAGGCTGGCGAACGCCGTGACTCGGATGAGCGCCCCCTCGAGCTCGCGGATGTTGCGGGTCACCTTGGTCGCGATGAACTCCAGTACCTCCGGGCCGGCGGTCAGCCGCTCCTGAGCCGCTTTCTTACGCAGGATCGCGATGCGGGTCTCCAGATCGGGCGGTTGAATGTCGGTCTGCAAACCCCACTCGAACCGGCTGCGCAGCCGTGGCTCCAGCGCTTCCAGCGCCTTGGGCGGACGATCGGACGTGATCACGATCTGCTTGTTCGCGTTGTGGAGGGTGTTGAAGGTGTGGAAGAACTCCTCCTGCGTTTGGATCTTCGACTCCAGGAACTGGATGTCGTCGATCAGCAGGACGTCGATCTCGCGGTAGACGCGGCGGAACTGGGCCGTCGAGTTCTCCGAGATCGCGTTGATGAAGTCGTTCGTCATCTCCTCGGTCGAGACGTACTTGACCCGCAGCCGGTCGTGATAGTTGCGCACATAGTGACCCAGCGCGTGCAGCAGGTGGGTCTTCCCGAGCCCGGAATCGCCGTAGATCATCAGTGGGTTGTACGCCTTGCCAGGCGCTTCGGCGACGGCCACCGCGGCCGCGTGGGCGAACCGGTTGGATTGCCCGATCACGAACGTCTCGAAGGAGTACTTCGGGTTGAGCCGATCTCCGTCGCGCGACTTGCTGGCTCCGGTTCCGACCGGGGGGACGGCCAGCAGCGGCGGCTGCTCGGCCGCCGGTTCGTCGCTGGTGTCGTCCAGGTCTTCTGCCTGGTCGTGATCGTCGTCCAGTTCGGGATGGATGGCGATTGCCAGGCGAGTGGGACGTCCGAGGGATTCCGAAAGCTGCTTCTCGATCCAAGGCCGCAGCTTGGTCTCGAGGCGCTCGCGGGTGAACGGGCTCGGCACCGCGACCATGAGGGTCGAGCCGTGGAGGGCGAGAGGCATCGTCTGAGCGAGCCAACCTCGGGATTGGATCTCCGCCGACCCTTGCACTCGCGACCAGGCGTCCAGGACGGCTGGGTCGACCTTGGGTCCGTCGGCCATGATCGGTGGGGTGAGTTCCGTCATCGCTGATCCTTGCTGCTGACTAGGGCAAATGCCCCCGGTTCTTCTCTCCACACAGTTATCCACAGACTGTGTAGAAAGTATGTAGAAGTATCGGACGTTGCAGCCGAGGCTGTGGATAAGTTCCGAACTGCGGACGACCGTACCCAGGTTCCTGAGAGTTGGTCAAACCCCCGCCGGGGACTCTGGGCGTGTCCGGCGTGTCGTCTGGACAAGCTTTCAGGAAGCGCTCGGTTTGCTGCAGGTCGAGAGCCGCGAGTAGAGTTGGTCAGTCGCTGAAGTCAGCGAACCCGTGCGTGCCGATCGCGTGCGGACACTGATAAGACCTAATGGGGGCCTTGTGAGCAAGCGCACGTTCCAGCCGAGCCTCAGGCGTCGCAGCCGCACGCATGGCTTTCGTCACCGGATGCGGACCCGTGCCGGCCGCGCCATCATCTCGGCTCGCCGCGCCCGCGGACGGGTTCGCCTCGCCGGCTGACCTTCGGTGCTGCCGGCCTACGCCCGTCTTCGGAGGCCCGAAGAGTTCAAATCGGTGCTCCGCCGCGGGTCCAGAGCAGGCCGCCGGACGCTGGTCGTCCATGCATTGAAGATCGACTTCCCGCCCTCCAAGGCGGGATTCGTCGTCTCCAAGGCCGTCGGTAACGCCGTCGTCCGCAATCGGGTGAAGCGACAACTGCGGCACCTGGTCGCTCCTCGGCTGTCGTCCGGCATGGCGGCCCTGGTGGTCGTCCGTGCTCTTCCCGGGGCCGCGAGTGCTGGGAGCCAATTGCGGACGGACCTCGACAGCGCTTGGACCAGTGCCCTGCGCCGAGCCGAGGATGCGGCGTGAAATATCTGTTGATCGGCTTCATCAAGGCGTGGCGGGCGCTGATCAGCCCGCTGTACGGGCAGGTTTGCCGCTATTACCCCTCGTGCTCGGCCTACGGGCTGGAGGCCGTCCAGGTGCATGGGGCGATCAAGGGGTCGTGGCTGGCCGTCCGCCGCATCTCTCGATGCCACCCCTGGGCGGCCGGTGGGTACGACCCCGTTCCGGGGACGCCAGCGGCGGCCGAGTGGGCCGCCGAACAAGCGGCCGCAAAATCCATCCCCGGTGAATCCGGTAAAGCGAATAGCCAGAGGTAAAGCATGTTGCCCTTTCTGATTCCGCTCGATCTCGGGCAGGACTTCATGAACATGATGTCGGCCATGATGCAGCCCCTCTATTGGGCCGTGTCCGGCATCGTGGTCTTCTTCCACTGGCTGTTCTCCATGTTCATGGATCCGAACTCCGGATGGACGTGGACGCTGGCCATCATCAGCCTCACCGTGGTTATTCGGACGGCCCTGATCCCGCTGTTCGTCAAGCAGATCAAGTCGTCGCGCAACATGCAGTTGCTGCAGCCTAAGGTGCGCGCGCTCACCGACAAGTACGGGCACGACCGCGAGCGCCTGGGCCAAGAGCAGATGAAGCTCTACAAGGAGGAGGGCGTCAACCCGATGGCGTCCTGCTTGCCTTTGCTGCTTCAGATGCCGATCTTCCTGGCGCTCTTCCGGGTCCTCGACGGCGCGGCCAACGGCATCGCCCGCGGGAGCTGGTTCAAGGACAACCCGGCCCTGGTCAACTCCCTGCGCAACGCCGAGATCTTCGGCGCCCGGATCTCGGACCGATTCATGCCGATGACCTCCTTCGGCATGGTGCAGGTGCTCGCCCTGATCCTGATCGT
>JBDHZK010000060.1:0-16290 GCA_039811865.1 Propionicicella sp.
TCTTCACCATCGGCAACGGCAGCTTCTGCGTGCGCGGCAGCTACGAGGAGGGGCATCCGGGTCAGGCGCCCGCGAGCTTCATGCATCGCGTCTGGGACGACATGCCCGTCCAGTTGACCGAACTGGTGAACCTGCCGCGCTGGTACGGCGTCGACCTTTGGGTCGCCGGGGAGCGTCTTCGGCTCGATCGGGGCGAACTGCTGGGCTATCGCCGCTGGCTGGACCTGCGCACCGGCGTCTTGGCGCGTAGGTTCACTTGGCGTTCCGGGCCGGGCGCCCCGGCCGTCGAGATCGCGTTCGAGCGTTTCGTCGGCCTGGACGCCCCCCATCGCGCCGCGGTCCGGGTGCGGATCAGCGCCGATGAGAAGGTGCGGGTACGCGCCAAGGTGGCGCTGGACGCCCGGGTCGAGAACACGGGGCTGGTGCATCTGGATGTGATCGATCAGAGTTCGGCGCCCGAGCGCGTCCGGCTATTGGTCCGCACCAGGAGCACGAGAATCGATGTCGGTGTTGCGGCCGCACTCAAGACGCACGGCGAGGTGCTGTCCGTGGGCGAGGGCGACTCGGACGGGGTGCCCAGCGCCGAGGCCACCTTCGCCGTGGGCCCGGGGCGACCGGCGTCGCTGACGAGTTTCGTCGCGATCGTCCCCGCCCTGGACGCCGACGATCCCCTTTCAGAGGCCACGGCCGAGGCGGCCCAAGCTTGCGCCGCCGGTTGGGACGCCCTCAGGGTCCGCAACGACGCGGCCTGGGGGCGCTTCTGGGACGCCGCCGACATCGAGGTCGGCGGCGATCCCGAAGCGCAGATCGCGATCCGCTACAACTTGTTCCAGTTGGCGATCGCCGCGCCGAGGTTCACCGACAAGACGAGCATCGGCGCCAAGACCCTCAGCGGGTTCGGTTACCGCCAACACGTGTTCTGGGACACCGAGATCTTCATGCTGCCGGTGTTCACCTTCACCCAGCCGCAGATCGCCCGCAACATGTTGATGTACCGCTGGCACACGCTGGCCGGTGCGCGCGCCAAGGCGATCGCCAACGGTTTCGCCGGGGCGCAGTTCCCCTGGGAGAGCGCCGAGACCGGGGACGATGTGACGCCGACCTGGGTGCCCGACGGCGGCGATCGGCGACGGCTGATCCGCATCTGGACCGGCGACATCGAAATCCACATCACCGCGGACATCGCGTTCACCGTGATGCAGTACTGGCGGGCCACCGGCGACGACGAATTCATGACGATCGCGGGCGCCGAGTTGGTCTTGGACGGGGCCCGCTTCTGGGCCAGGGTCGCCGCGCTCGAGGAGGACCACCATTACCACCTGCGCGACGTGATCGGGCCCGACGAGTACCACGATCACGTCGACGACAACGCCTACACCAATGCGTTCGCGCGTTGGCACCTGCGCACCGCGACCGACGTCTGGTTCTGGCTGCGCGGCCATGACCCGGACGGCGCCGTCCGCTTGGGCGCCGAGCTGGAGATCTCCGAGGCGGAGTTGGCGCGGTGGGCCGACGTCGCCGAACGGATGTTCGTGGCGGACGGGCCTGGTGGGTTGATCGAGCAGTTCGAGGGCTACTTCGACCGGATCGACGTCGCGCCCAGTTGGCTGCGCGACCCGGCGCGCGTCCGGTCGGCCCAGGAACTGCTCGGGGTCTCCGGCTGCGCACGCACGCAGTGCATCAAGCAGCCGGACGTGATGATGCTGGCCTACCTGCTGCCCGAACTGTTCGACGCCGAGGCGCTGAGCGCCAACTACGCCTACTACGACCCACGGACCGATCACGAGTTCGGCTCCAGCCTCGGCCCGGCGATCAGCGCCGTCCTGGCCTGCCGTGCGGGCGACCCGGATCGGGGCTATGCGCATTTCATGCGGGCCGCGCGTGCCGACCTGGCCGACGTCCGCGGCAACGCCGCCGACGGCATCCACGGGGCATCGGCCGGGGGGCTGTGGCAGGCGGTCGTTTTCGGTTTCGCAGGCCTGGCGCTGACCGACGAAGGCTTCGAGACCCGCCCGATGCTGCCCGCAGCCTGGCAGCGCCTGGTGTTCAACATCACCGTCCGAGGCGTGCATCACCGGGTGGAGGTAGCGCGCTCGGGCTTGAGTGCCTGAGCCTTTCGACCCCCTTGGTCGCAGGGTCCGAAGCCGAGGTCGGTTCGCGCCGGCCGTTCGGCCCCTGAGTCCGGGGTCGGACACTGAGTTGGTCCAAGGGGTCCCAGACCTTCCCCGACGAGGAACGCGCCGACCCCCCGGGGGGTCGGGGGGAGGGGGTCGACGCGTGGATCGGGGGTGGGTGGCCTACTCCTTCACGGCGCCGCCGCTGGCGTTCATGATCTGGCGCTGGAACACGAAGAACACGATCGCGACGGGGATGGTCATCAGCGCGGCCGCCGCCAGCTTGATCGGGTACTGGTTGCCCGAACTGAGCTGCCCGGAGGCCAACTGGGCTACGCCCTTGGTCAAAGTGGTCAGCGCCGGGTCCTGGGTGGAGATGATGAAGTGATTCAGTTCGTTCCAGGAACCCTGGAAGCTCAGGATCACGATCGTCATCAGCGCGGGCCGCGCCATCGGCAGCACGATGGACCAGAAGGTCCGGAACACGCCGGCCCCGTCGATGCGCGCCGCCTCTTCGACCGATTCCGGGATGGACTCGAAGAAGTTCTTCATGATGAAGACGCCGGCGGCGTCCACGAGTAGCGGGATGACCATTCCGACGTACTTGTCGTACATGTTCAACTCGTTGATCACCAAGAATTTGGGAATGAGCAGGACGACGCCCGGCACGGCCATGACCCCGATCAGCATGATGAAGACGAACTGCCGTCCGCGAAACCTCATCCTGGCCAGCGCGTAGCCGGCCAGCGAATCGAAGAAGACGCGGCCGGCGGTGACCAGCAGCGTCACCACCAGCGAGTTCACGATCCAAAGCGGGAAGTTGGAGTTCTGGAACAGGGTCGAATAGGCCGCGGTGGTGAATGCCAGCGGAATCAGCGACAACCCGCTGATCGTGGCTTCCTCGTCGGACTTGAACGAGTTCGCGATCTGGATCAGGAACGGGAAGATGTAGATCAGGGCAAGAGCGCCGAGGATGAGGTAGTTCAGGACGGGTCCGGTGATCCCGCGCTTCTCCCCGGCGCGCCGCGAGGTCGCCATGTCAGCGTCCCCGAGCCTGATCGGCCAGGGCCAGCGCCTGGGCTCGCTTTTCGGCCCGGACGGCCTTGCGCGACGGCTTGTTCGGGTCGCCCTCGCCGAGAATCAGGCGTTGCAGGATCGTGAAGACGACGATGATGGCGAACAGGATGAAGGCGATCGCAGCGCCGCGCCCCCATTCTTGGGATTCGAAAGCCGACTGGTAAGACAGGTATGCAGGGGTCAGTGTGGTCTTCGAGGGACCCCCTTGAGTGCCCGTATAGATCTGATCGAACACTTGCCAGGTGCCGATCAGGCCCAGCGTGATCACCGTGAACAGCGTGGGCCGGAGCATTGGCAACGTGACGTACCAAAAGCGTTGCCAAGAAGTCGCGCCGTCGACCAGGGCCGCTTCCTCGGTCTCCGCTCCGATGTTCTGCAGGGCGGCCAGGAACAACAGCATGAAGGTCCCGGATGTGGTGAAGATCGCCATCAAGATGAAGGCCGTCATCGCCACGGACGGCCCCGCGATCCAATCCCAGCCGGTAATCCCGAAGAGCCCCGGCTCGGCGTTCTCGGGAGCTCTGACGCCCGCCGACTCCAAGGCGATGTGGAAAACTCCCCGCGGGTCGGCGAACCAGTTCGGTCCGTTGACCGCGAGAAAGCTCAGCATCTTGTTGACCGCGCCCGTCGCCGAGAACAAGAACAGCCATAAAACGGTGATCGCGACCGAACTGGTCACCGACGGGAAGTAGAACGCCGTCCTGAAGAAGCCCTTACCGCGCAAGGTCTTTCGAGTAACTCCGACGGCGAGGAACAGCGACAGCGCCGTTTGCAGCGGGACGACGAAGAGCACGTAGTAGAGGTTGTTGCGGATCGCGGTGCCGAAGTCCCGGCCCGAAAGCCCTCGTCCCCCCAAAACGTCGGCGTAGTTCTTCAGCCCCACGAAGCTGACATCGGGGTTGAACGGGCTGCCGCGACCGCCCCAGTCCGACAGGCTTACCCAGGCCGCCATCAGCACCGGGATGAACAAGAAGACGCCGAGGATCGCCACCGTGGGGGAGATGAACAGCCAGCCCGCGCGCCCCTGGCGGTTGATGCCCGGGGCGGCGCGGGGGGTGGTCGACTTGGGCATGATCAGCCGGTCACTACCGGCTCGAGGTTCTTTTGAACCGAATCCAGGATCGTCTTCGGATCCTTCGACTTCAGTTGCTCGAGTTGGCTGTTGAAGTCCTTCAGCACGTCACTGGCGCCCACCTGCGCGGGCAGGTTCTGGGCGTAGTCGACGCCGGCCAGGAAGGCCGCCATCCCCGGGTACGCGCTCTTGTAGCCATCCGCCGCCGACTTGATCGACGGCATGACCCCGAACGCCTTGGCGAAGGCCAGTTGTTGATCGGTAGCGGTCAGGGCCTTGACCAGCTCGATGGCCGCACCCTTGTTGTCGCCGTCGGTGGAGATGCCCCAGCAGTTGGTGTACTGCAAGGTGCTCTTCTGCTTGCCGGCGGGCAGTTCGGCAACGGTGTACTTCACGGTCGGGTAGGTGCTGCTCATCGCCCCGGAGATCCAGTTGCCCTCGATCACCATCGCCGCCTGCTGCTTGCCGAAGGCCTCCCCACCCCAACCGGAGCCGAGGTCGGATGAGTACTTCGCCCAGCCGTCGGTCAAGGCCTTCTTCACGAACGTCAGGCCCTCGATGTTGGCCGCGCTGTTCGCGGTCGCCGTCTTACCGTCGGACGAGACGAGGCCGCCGCCGGCTTGACCGAGGAAGACGCCGATTCGCTGCACCTCCGGGCCGAACGCGAGCCCGACCACATTGCCCTTGGTGAGCTTCTTGGCCACCGACTCAAGGTCGGCCCAGGTCTTGGGGACATCGGCGTCGGTGAGCCCGGCATCGGCCCACATCTTGGCGTTGATCACCAAACCGAGCGTCGAGAAGTCCTTGGGCGCGCAATACACCTTGTCCTTGAAGGTGAACGCGCTGAGCAACCCCGGGTAGAAGTCGTCCTTGTTGGGCAACGAATCGCCGTACGCCTCGAGCGATCCGTTCTTGGCCCAGCCGGCGAAAGAGTCGGTTGAGACATAGAGGACGTCGGCCGGCTTCCCGGAGGCGAAGCCTTGCGCGGCCTCCTGGGTGAGGTTGCTGGCGACGATCACCTTGGTCGGAACGCCGGAGCTCTTCGACCAGGCGGCGACCGCGTCCTGGACGGCCTTGGTCTCGGCCGCCCCCGACGATCCGATCAGCACCGACACTTCGTTGGAGTTCGGTGAGTAGCTGGTGCCGCCGGGCGCCGCGGTGTTACCGCCGCCGCACGCCGTCAGCCCGATTACCGTGACGGCGGTCGCGAGGGCCAGTCCCGTCCGGCGGTAGTTCCTAGTGGGCACGTCAGTTCCTTTCGGGTGGTTGGGGAATGCGGAACGGTCCTTCGGCCCGCAAGACGAGGTCGGGCTCCAGCAAGGTGGTCCTGGGTTCCACGGCACGGTCGGTGAGGATCGCGACGAGCGCTTCGAGGATCGCCACCGCCGCCTCCTCCAGGGGCTGGGCGACGCTGGACATCCCGAGCGCGGCGGCCGTGGGGGTGTCGTCGAAGCCGATGACCGGCAGTGCGATGCCGGCTTTGAGGGCGGCCGAGGCGGCGCCGAGGGCGAGGGTGTCGCTGGTGCAGACGATCGCGGTCGCGCCGGCCTCAAGGAGGCGGTGCATCCCCTGCGCGCCGCTGTGCGTGCCGTCTTCGACCCGGACGGTCAGAACGTCGGCGTCTGTGCGACCCGGCGGGCTCAGGGTGCGCAGCCAGCCGCTGTGGCGATCGTCCCCAACGCCGGAACCGGCCGGCCAGCCGAGGAAACCGATGCGCTCGTGGCCAAGGGAGCGCAGGTAGGCGGTGGCCTTGGCGGTCCCCGCCCCGCCATCGACGTCCACCCAGGGGTGGGTGGCGCCAGGCTGCCCCCATGGGCGTCCGAAGGAGACGAACTGGATGCCCTCGGCGGACAAGACCTCGGGGCGTCGGTCGGTGGCGGAGGTGTCGGTCAGCACGCAGCCGTCGATCGCGCCTCGCTGGGCGAGTTCCAGAAGTTGGTCAAGCTCCTCGTTGTCGTCGGCAGCGGTAAAGAGCGTGAGTCGATAGCCGTGAGCGTGAGCGATAGTCGCAAGCTGATGAAGGAAGCGGTCCATGACCGCTCGGGTGATGCCGTTGTTGATCGGGAACAGGCGCAGGCCCAACATCATCGAGCGGTTGGTGCGAAGGGTTCGCGCCGCGACCGACGGGCGGTATCCCGACTCGATCACCGCTTTCAGGACCCGCTCCCGGGTGCTCGGTTTGACGAGGTGCGGCGCGTTGATCACGTTGGACACGGTCTGCCGGGAGACCCCGATCTGGCGCGCGAGGGTGACCAGCGTGGGGCGCTGCGGGAGTGACGCGGCAGTCATTGGCTCGGCTCCGTTCCTTGAGCGTCCATCGGCTGGAGGCCGGGCGTCGGTGCGTCGGTGCGTCGGCCAACCGAAGTTTGAACGATCAAGTTTTGCACATGATGACGCGCCGGTAATCAACTTGTCAACGGTGGTCGCGCTGGTCGGGGGCTCTTCGAGCCGCTTTCGCGCGACCGTGCGCCAAAAGATCTGGAAGTGGCGGCGAACCCCGCTGCCGGGCCAGCCATCCTCGACACCGAGGCGCGCGGTCTTCCTTCGGTCGGCAGCGAGGCGTTAGGGCTGCGTTTGGATGCGACACTTGGCACCTTTACGCCCCGACATCGGCTTAGGTCAGGTCAGGGGCTGAGTTCCCCACCGCGCGAGGTCCCGTACGACGGCCTCGTGGTGGGTGGGTGAAAACTGTGTAGTGGTGGCGCTTAGCGCGCGGATTGTGTCGGTCCGGAAGCCGCGGACGCCGTCCCTGGTTCGGCACCAGCCGATCAGATACCAAGCCCCGCCCCCTTGGAGAGCGGTGTACGGCTCCACCAGTCGACGGTAGTCGTCGTCGCGATAGGTGAGTTCGACCAGGACCTGGTCTTGGATGGCGTCCAGCCACACGGCGGTGCTGAGTCTCGGGCCGCTCCTGACCGCGACAAGCGGGTCGCCCAGTTCGGCCGCAGAGAGCATCGGGGCGGGTAGTGCCGTACGCAACTTGTCCAAGGCGGTGCGGGCATGTCTGGCTATGGGCGAGTCCTCGACAAGAGTCAGTGCGGCGACGCACGCGGCGGCCTCCTGCGCCGTGAGCTGCATGGCCGGGAGAGCGTGCTCAGGCAGGATCGCGTAACCGCCGCCGTGGCCCTCGACCCCGTAAATGGGCACGCCTGCCTCGTTGAGGGAGCGAAGGTCTCGCTCGATAGTGCGTTGGCTCACCCCGAACCGTTCCGCCAGGGCTGCGGCGGAAACGGTCTGGGGCGAGCGAGCGCGAAGGTGGTTTGTGATGGCGTGAAGACGCTCAAGCCTGCGCACGTCACCAGCCTGCCTTCTCTGGGCCTCGCCGGCTACCAACTCATGGGGCGCTGCGCAGTGATCGAGCGAACGTGGGTGATTCCGGCATCGTTGAAGGTAAAGGTGTCGATGCCGCCAACGTGCAGGTCGCCCAGCGAAGCGTCCCAGACGCAGTAGCCCCAAGTCTGGGTGGTGTAAGCCTCGACTACGCGGTAGGCCAGCCCCGGGCGGGTGGAGCGGAAGCCGTCGATGAGGTCGGCGAGGTCCTGCGGCGTCTGCACGAGGTCACCTTGTGCTGCGATCTCCTTGCCACCGAAGCGAATCCGAGTCACGGGTGAGCAGATGCGCTCTGCGCCGGCAAGATCGCCGTTCCAAAGGTCGGTCCAACCGGCAACCAGTTCTGCCCGGGGACCCTGCGGCTGTGTTGTTGAAGGGGTCATGCCTCAAGACTGGGAGCGACCCACGACAACCCCCTGTCGGTGTTCTGCACGCCTAGGTCAACGTGGCGCGCTCGGCCTCCCGGTCAGTACGGCTAGATCTGGTCCTCCGGCTAGATCCGGTCCTGCGGCGGACGGCAGGGTCCACCGCTGCGAAGGACCAGTTTGGGCGCCAAGAGCGTGTGCGTCGGTGCCTGTTGAGTGCCGGCGAGGATCGCGACCAGAGTGGCCAAGATCTCGACCGCCGCCTCCTCGAGCGGCTGGGCCACGCTCGACAGCCCGAGGGCGGCCGCGGCGGGTGTGTCGTCGAAGCCGATGACCGGAACGTCCTGGCCGGATGTACGCACCGAGGACGCCGCCCCCATGGCGAGCACGTCGCTGGCGCAGACCAATGCCGTCGCGCCCCTTTCGGCGAGGCGCTGGGCGCCGATGAACCCATCTTCCAGGCTGTCCTCCAGGCCGACGAACAGTCGTCCGGCCTCGGCCGCCACCGACTGCGGCAAGGTGCGCTCCCAGCCGGCCCGGCGGTCCTCGCCGCCGCCGGTCATGTCCCGCCAGCCGAGGAAGCCGATGCGCTCGTGGCCGGCGGCGATCAGATGGGCGGTCGCGGCGGCCGTGCCCGCCGATCCGTCCACGTCCACCCAGGAATGTGTCGATTCGGGACGTCCCCAAGGCCGGCCGAAGGCGACGAAGTTGACGCGCTCGGCGGCCAGAACGTCAGGGCGGGCGTCCCCGTCGGTGGTGTCGGTCAGGATGGCGGCGTCGATGGCGCCCTTTTGGGCCAACTCCAGCAACTGGGCGAGTTCCTCATTGGTGTCGGCTGCCGTGAAGAGCGTCAGTCGGTAGCCGTGAGCGTGGGCGACCTTCGCCAGGAAGTGCAGGAAGCGGTCCATGACGGCACGGGTTACCCCCCCGTGGAGCGGTAGCAGACGCAACCCGAGCATCATCGATCGGTTCGTGCGCTGCGTCCGGCCCACCAGGGACGGCCGATACCCGGACTCCAGGATCGCCTTCAGGACCCGCTCCCGCGTGCTGGGTTTCACCAGGTGCGGCGCGTTGATGACGTTGGCCACCGTCTGCCGGGAGACGCCTACCTCGCGGGCGAGGCTGACCAGCGTCGGACGCTGGGGAGCAGTGGGGCTTGCCATCGTGGGCTGCTTTCATGGAAGTGGTGCTGGCAGGTTTGCGTGAAAAGTGGTGTGGTTGACGATGCCGTCTTCCGCACGGGGGCGCCCAAAATCATCGCGAGAAAGTGGTGAATTCGCAACAAAGGGCGGCCTTAGCGGAATCGGGAGCGAGGGATCGGCGTCGTCCCGTGCCGAGGGGGCGCCCTGCGCGCCAAGCTGCCAAAGGATGGCTCATGGCATCACCACCGGGAGGGTTCGTTCGGTTACCAGTACGTCAAGTATCGGACGTCTGGGCCGGGTTCGACCGGGATATGTGCCAAGACGTGCAAATCCTTTGGCTGTCTTCGGTGCGTCCCGATCTGGCGAGGCGTCCCGCCGGTCGTCCGCCAGGCTCCCGCGGGTTGGTGGACGCGCGGTCGTCCCCGACCTTCACAGCCCGAGGGCGGACCTCAGGTCCGCGCGAACGGCCTCCAGACGTCCGATCGCCGCCGCCTTGGCCGCGGGGACGTCCTGGCTGTCGGCGGCCGACGCGCGCACCTGGAGATAGCACTTCAGCTTCGGCTCGGTGCCCGACGGCCGAACGACCGCGCGCACCAGCTCGCCCTCGAACAAGCAGCCGTCGGTGGGCGGGACGGCCCCGCCGGGCTCGCTGAGGTCGGTGTAGGCGACCGGCTCGCCGGCCAGAGTCGCCGGTGGGTTGGCGCGGAGCCGGGCCATGGCTTCGGCGATCAGGGCCAGGTCGTCCACCCGGAACGCCATGGCGCCGGTCTGGTAGAGCCCGTGTTTGCGGGCGATCGCGGCGAGCCGTTCCGGGAGGCTGGACCCGGTCGACTTCAGCTTGGCCGCCAGCGCGAGGACCGTGACCAGCGCCGAGATCCCGTCCTTGTCGGGGACGGCCGCTGGGTCGCAGCAGTAGCCGATGGCCTCTTCGTAACCGAAGGCCAGGTCCGGGACGCGCCCGATCCACTTGAAGCCGGTCAGCGTGACCGCGTGCGGCTGCCCGGCCGCGCGCGCCATCGTCGCGAGTTGGGTGCTGGACACGATCGAGCAGGCGTAGACCCCCTGGACGCCCCTGGCCAGGAGGTCGTCGGCGAGCAGGCAGCCGAGTTCGTCTCCGGTGAGCATCCGCCAGCCGCCGGCGTCCGGGACGGCGACGGCGCAGCGGTCGGCGTCCGGGTCGTTGGCGATCACCACGTCGACGCCGCGCTCGACGGCCAGCGCCAGGGCGGCGTCCATGGCGCCGGGCTCCTCGGGGTTGGGGAAGGAGACGGTGGGAAAGTCCGGGTCGGGGTCGATCTGGGACGTCACCCCCGCCCCGCGGGGGAAGCCCGCGCGCTCGACGACGGCCGTGACCACTGGCGTCCCGACCCCGTGCAGCGCGGTGTAGACCCAGGTGATCTCCCTCGGCGCGCCCGCCGGCACCAGGCCGGCGACCCGATCGACGTAGGCCTCCTGTAGCTCTCGCTTGAGCACCGTGTAGTGGTCCGAGCGCGGGACGTCGGCCAGCGGGCGCGCGGCGACCGCACGAATCTGTGCGGCGATCTCGGCGTCGGCGGGCGGGACGATCTGGGAGCCGTCGCCGAGGTATACCTTGTAGCCGTTGTCCTGCGGCGGGTTGTGGGACGCGGTGACAACGACACCGGCGACGCAGCCGAAGTGGCGGATGCCGAAGGCGACCACCGGCGTCGGCGTGGGCCCCGGCGTGAGCAGCGCCTCGAACCCGGCGGCCGCCAGGATCTGGGCGGTGTCGCGTGCGAAGACGCCGGAGTTGTGGCGCGCATCGAATCCGACGATCACCTTGCCGCCGCTCAGTCCTTGGGCGAGCAGGTAGGCGGCGAGCCCGGCGGCCGCCTGGCTGACGACCACTCGGTTCATCCGGCCCGGCCCCGGTCCGAGCTTGCCGCGCAAGCCGGCCGTCCCGAACTCGAGCGGGCCGGCGAAGGCGTCGGCCAGTTCGGCCAGCGCGGCTTCGTCACCGGCGCCGGCGTCCGCGCGCAGCCGGGCCAACTCGGACCTGGTCGCCTCGTCCAGGTCCTCGGCGAGCCAGGCATCAATCGCGGTGGACAGCTCTGCGGGCAGCATCGTCGCTCCTTTCGCCTGCCCTCAGCCTATTGAGGACGTTCCGGCCGCGCACGCGTGGGCGCCCGGGTAAGGCCCTGCGGGGTCCAACGCGAGGTGCGGGGACTCGACCCGAGCCGCGCGGCCTCCTAGTGTGCCGAGCGTGACCGACCCGGATTGGCGGTTCCTGGACGGCGATCGTCCCGAGCGTCGGCCCATGAGCTTGTCGAAGGATCCGAACACCACTTAGATCAGGCGGACGATCCCGGCGAGCAAGCGCGTGAGGCGGCCGCGGGCGGCGTCCCCGGCTTGGACGACCTCGGCGTGGCTGAGCGGCTCGGGGGAGATTCCGGCCGCGGCGTTCGTCACCAGGGAGATTCCGAGCACCTCCAGGCCGACCTCGCGCGCGGCGACGGCCTCGAGCGCGGTGGACATCCCCACCAGGTCGGCGCCGAGGACACCCGCCATGCGCACCTCGGCCGGTGTCTCGTACGCCGGGCCGTGGAACTGCGCGTAGACCCCTTCGGGCAGCGTCTCGTCCACATGCTTGGCGATGTTGCGCAGCCGCACGCTGTAGACGTCGGTGAGGTCGATGAACAGCGGCCCGCGCAGGGGCGTGGTGCCGGTGAGGTTGATGTGGTCGCTGATCAGCACGGGCGTCCCGGGCGTCCAGTCGGAGTTCAATCCGCCGCAGCCGTTGGTCAAAACGACGACCGATGCGCCGGCGGCGGCGATCGTGCGGATGCCGTGGACGACCCCGTCCACGCCGCGACCCTCGTAGAGGTGGGTGCGTCCGGTGAAGACGGCGGCGACCTTGCCCGGCGGAGTGCGGACCAGCCGCACCGTCGCGCCGTGACCGGCTACCACCGGCGTGGCGAAGCCGGGGACCTCGCCCAGGGAGCACTCGCCGATCAGCGTCCCCAGGGACTCTGCGGCCGAAGACCACCCGGATCCCAGGACGACTCCGAGGTCGACCCGCGTGACACCGAAGCGTTCGAGGAGGTAGCGCGCTGCGGTTACGGCTAGTTGTTTCGGCTCGGCCAGGCTCACGCGGGCACTATATGCACGCCTCAGGCGTCGTCGTCCGGGCGTTCGTCCAGGGGTACGACGCGGGAGATCACGCGCTCGCGTCGGATAGAGTCCGCCGCCAGATAGCAGAAGGCGACCCCTAGGCCGACCCAGATCAGTGCTTGGCCGAAGGACGACACCGCGCGTGGCCCTGCCGTGAAAGCGACCACGTAGGCAACCAAACCGGACCCGACAAGGGCCGCCGCCCCCAGGAGGATCCAGCGCGGCAGCCCCCGCCGGCGTAACAACCGTCGCTCGAACGCCATCTGGGCGATTGCCACCGCCACCGCCGCGGACAGCGGCAAGGCGGACAGCTCCAGCAGCAGCGACTGCTGCGGCGTCCGTTCCGGCATGCCCGCGACGATCATCCACACGCCCACGCCCACCAGCAGCGTCCCGATGGCGAGCGCGGCCCATGCGCTGGGTGCGAGCCGTCTGGTCATGGTTGGAGCGTATCCGGGGCCGGTCCCGCAGTTGTGTGTGAGAGACCACGGTGTTAGTCGACCGTGAATCTCACCCGCAAACCGAAGCGAAGTCGGTTATGGCGTCCGCATGATCGCGACCGGGTCGCGGTAGGCGGCGTACCCGCCGGGGGGAAGGGCGGCCAGCGCCGCGGTGAGCACGGCCAGGACGGCGACAGCGAGCGCGTAGTCGATCGGGGTCCAGACCCCGGCCGCGACGTTGGCGATCAGGCCCGCGCCGGTTCCGATCAGGGTCCCGGCAAGGGCGGGGATCAGCGTGCGGACGGTCACCAGGGTCGTCAGGTCGCCCCTGCCGACGCCGAGCGTGCGGCGCCGGCCCAGGTCACGCCGCCGAACCAAGACGTCCGACAGCACGACCGCGGCGACGAAGAACGCACCCACGCCGAGAATCAGCACGAGCAACGCTCGGCCGTAGCCGGCCAGTTGCTCGTCCAACTGCTGGGCGGTGTCGGCGAGCCCGGCCGGCGACTGCACGAGCACGCCGTCCGGGTCGCTCGGTCCGAGGATGGACAGCACCGCGCGTTGGGTGGCGAACACATGATCGATGGAGTCGATCACCACGCGGATCTCGCGCGCGGTAGGCCGGCCGTTGGCGTTGACGATGATGCCGCCGTCCAGATCGTCGCAGGGAGAGCCAACCTCGATCGCGCCGACAATGGGGTAGGAGGCGCGTTCGTCGGTGGTTGCGTAGCCCGCCGGCACTGCCAAACCGAGCGCGGTCTGTGCCCGCCGCGTGGTCAGGGCCTCGCCTGGCCGCGGCATCCGGCCGGCGATCAGCCGTCCCATTCGGCTCAGGTCGCCCTGGACGGGCCAGGCGGCCACTCGGGCACCGCCCGGCCCGACCCGGCCGATGTAGACATCCTGCGGGGTGCTCAGCCCGATCACCGTCTGAACCGTGTCGAGACCTGACACCACGCTCAACGTCCGAGCGTTCACGAAGCCCTGCGCCTTTGCGTCGGTTACGGTCAGGACGCGGGCCCCGGCAGCGTCCAACCGACGGCGGAACGCCTCCTCGTTGGCGGCGGCCTTACCGACGGTCGCCAGGGCGACGAAGCACATGGTCGCGACGACGAAGGCGACCAGTGCGGTGGGCACCCTCGCCGCCCAGGCCGCCGCCAGTGCCTCGCGCAGGAGCGCTCGCGCCCTCACAGGCGCACCTGGACGTCGGTGCGTTCGAGCACGAACGGATCGTGGGTAGCGACGATCACGGTGTTACCCCCGGTCGCGATGTCGGCCAAGGCGTCCAGAACGAGGGTGGCATTGTCCCGATCGAGGTTGCCCGTCGGCTCGTCGGCCAAGACGATGTCGGGTGCGTTGATCAGCGCGCGGCAGACGGCGACTCGCTGGGCCTGGCCACCGGAGATCTGGCCGGGACGGTGGCTGGCGCGATGGTCCAGTCCGAAGCGTTCGAGAAGCGCCAGCGCGCGCGGACGAAGACTCGCGACCGTGCCTCCGGCGTACAGCCCGGGCTCGATCACCGAGTCGAGGACGGTCCTGGCCGGGTCGAGTTCGGCGTCCTGGAAGACGAAGCCGATCCGGGCGGCGCGCAGACTGGAGCGTTCGCGGTCGGGGCGCCCGCCGGCGTCCGCGCCATCGACCAACACGAAGCCCGAGGTTGGCGTCAGGAGCAGGCCAAGCACGTACAGCAGGGTCGATTTGCCGCGACCCGATGGGCCGGTCAGAGCGGTCAGGCCGCCGCGCTCAAACTCGTGGGACATCCCGTCGAACAGTTCCTCGCCGGCCTTGCCGTAGCGAAAACGCAAATCGCGAACTGCCAGCGCGGGCTGGGCGGACCGCTCCGAAGTCATCAGGGCCTCAACTCGGCGTTGCCACCGGTGAAGGCGAGGCCGACAGCACCTGCACGTGCTCGCCCACCTCCACGCCACCTACGATGGCCACGCCGTCCTGGGACGCCCTTACCTGCACCGTCCGCTGGCTGCGCGCCCCGGTGCCCGCGACCACGGTGACCGTGGTCGTGCCGTCGGCCTGGGTGATGATCGCGGCGACGGGCACCGCCGGCCCGGTCGCAGGGGCGACGACCTCGACGTCCGAGAACAGGTAGGTGGTGTCGGCCGCGGGCAATTGACCGCAATGCTGGCCGCACACCGAGCCGCCGCCGGGGGCCGAAAGTGCGAACGTCACGCCGCCATTGGCGTCGTTGGTCGAACTCGTGATCACCGCGGGCCAGGTCAGCGAACCCGAGTGGACCTTGAGGGTGGCGCTGGCGGGGACGAGCCGCGCCTGCTCCTGCTGCAGGGGCAGTGTGAACACCGGGTCGCCGGTGGCGGCGGAGATGATCTGTTCGCCGCCGGCCAGGACAGCACCTGGGCGCGCCACCTTCTTGTCCACGAAGACCTTGCCGGGCAGGCGTGGCACCGCCACCAGTTGCCCCAGTGGGATCTCGCCCGTCCGCTCTGCGCCGGTCGCCCGCTGCCACCGGATCACCGCAGCGGTGGTTGCGCGATCGAACCGGACGCCGGCGGCGTCGCTCAGGTAGCCGAGGGACTTGAGCGCCCGCTTGAGCTGAGCGACGTCAGCGCCGGAATCGTCCTCACTCAGCGAACGCCAAAACGGCGTGGTGCCCTGAACGAGGCGGACCGGCGTCGCCCCAACCACGTAGGCGACCTGCCCGACCTTGAACTCTCCCGAGGTCGCCGCCGAGGTGACCACGCCGGTCACGGTGTTGCTGGCGAGGGACGCTCTGGTCTGCGCGGCGGTCACGTTGTAGGTAAGCACCTTGCCAACGCTTTGGGCGGTGACTTCGACGGTCACGGATGCGTCCGGCGCCTGCGTCTGCCCTGGCGGCTCCTGCAGGGTTTCCCGCCCCGCCCAAAATCCTGCCAAGCCGACAACGAGAACTATTCCCGCAAGCAGCATGGCTCGGGCGAGCCGAGCCGTGTGCGCGGTCAGTGGACGAGGTCGGTCGGTGGGGCCAACCTCAGGTGATTCCTGGCTCAACTCGGCCCTTCGTTAGTGAACCGCTCAGCCGTATAGGTATTGAGCAGGAGGTAGTTCTCGACATTCCGAACGAAGTTTCGCCGCTTCGGTGTTGGAGGCGGGTACGGGTACCTCACGGTAAGGATTCCACCAGGAGCCTACCCCCTCCTGAGCTGCCAGGAACTGCGCCACCCAGACGTCCTGCGACGGCGGGCTGCTGATGCCCTTGACTCCATGGCTGGCGAGGCACGGCACCAGCGCTTGCGTGAAATACTCATAAATCACCACGGCCTGCTCCTTGGTGAATGCCGCCTGATACTTGGGATCCAGTGAGTATTGCGCCCGGCAATGAAACTCCACCAGCCCATAGGCTTTCGCTTGTTCCGCTGGGATTCCATTGGGATAGTCGATCGAACCATCGGGGGCGATCACGGCGGGGAATCCGCCTCTGGTCAGGCAATCCGCGAGCACCTTCGGCTGTTCGTCGAGTCCGACGAAACGGATCAGGGCAGGAATCGGGGGCATGGGCTTGAGATTCAGCGCCTTCGCCTCGCGTTCGAGGCTGGAACGGCGCAACTCCATGCGTTCGGCATCGGAAAGCTGCCGGACGCGCGCAGGGTGCGAAGGCCGCCACTCGCCGCTGGA
>JBDHZK010000061.1:0-16096 GCA_039811865.1 Propionicicella sp.
TGGCTCCGGTGTACTTGCGGTACTCGGGCTCGCAGAAACTCTTGCCTTGAAAGCCCAGGGCAGCGTCTCCCGGGTAGGTCGCGGCGTCCTCGATGCGCTCGACCCCAACCACCTCGAAGAAGTGCGCCTGGTCGCAGGGGACGACGTCCAATTCGTCCGGCGACTGGGGCCCTGGGCGAAGCCCACCGAGACAGGTCCCGAGCGCTAGGGGAGCGGTGGAGCCGCTGAACAGCCGAAGGCCGAGGAACGTTGCCGCCAAGATGATCACTACGGCGCCGATGGATCCAATGAGCCAACCCCGCCGAAGGGAGCGCTGCCTGTTGGGCTCGGAGGGCGGATCCGCCGTGGTCGTCCGGGGCTGCAGTTGGGTTCGCGCGTCGAACCCGCCTGGGCTATGACCGCCAGCCCGGACGGCGGGAAAGGCGGGTTCACTCTCGCCCCAGGGCTCCGCGAGGCGAGTGGCATCCGGCTGCCCAATGCCCGCTGACGGCTGCATCGCCGCCCAGTCGGCACCCGACCACTGCTGCCGGCTTGTCGAGTCGGGTCCAGATCTCCATGCGGCAGGGGCGAAGCGGGTCGGCTCCGCACTATGACGCTGGCCGTCGGGAATCGCTGGGGCGCTGGGCGTGATCAGCCCTGGGCCCTCGCCTGACCCGTCAGCAGCGGGACTTCCCGCTTCCCGGCTCGGCATCGGCGGGGCCAAGCGGGAGCGCCCCGGTTCCAGCCGCTCGTCCAACAGGAAGCGAGCCCGACTCGTCTGCTCCTCGGCGGCGGTGACGAGGGTGGTACGAGGCAGGTCGAGGTCTCGCTCCACCGTTTGCAGGGCCCGGCCGAACTGCAGTGCGGAGGAGTGGCGCCGGGTCGCGTCCTTGGCCAAACCCGTCGCCAGGACTTGATTGAGGGCCATCGGCGCATCGATTCGGGGCAAGTTGGGCATGGGGAGCCGGCAGGTCCGGTCGGTCATGGCCTGCGCCGAGTTGTCGCCGCCCGGGATTTCGAACGGGGCGTGCTGGGCGGCCAAGCTCCACACGGTGGCGGCCAAGGCGTACAGATCGGTGGCCACACTCGCGGGGGCGGTCTGCTCCAATAGCTCAGGGGCTGCCCACGGGATCGAGATCGCCCCGTCGGATTTGGCCTCGGAGGCCACGCGGGCCGCAATGCCGAAATCGGTGAGTCCGGGAGCCCTGAACTGATTGAGCAAGATATTCGCCGGCTTGATGTCGCGATGCAAGAATCCGGCCTGGTGGGCGGTCTCGACGGCGCCGCACATCTGGATCCCGATCCTCAGGACTTCGGCGATCGATAGTTGCGAGGCGCGCGACAGGGTGTTCAGATTTCCGCGAGAGTAATAGGTCATCACGATGCACGGACGGCCGTCAGCCGCCGTCAGCGCGGAGTAGACCGGGACGATGTGTGGATGTTCGAGTTGAGCCATCGCATTCGCCTCGGCGGCGAAGCTGTGTATCACCCAGTCCTCGACTTCATGCGTCCGCAGCACCTTGACGGCGACCTTGCGGGCGGGCATTCGCTGTTGGTACAAGAAGACATCGGCGAAACCGCCCGAACCCAACAGCACCTCTGGTACGAGGCCGGGGATGTCCGGCGGCATCACGGTGTTTCGCATTCAACCCCCCACCCGTCAGCCGAGCTTAACCGGTGATCCTGTGGCGCTTTGTGGCTGTCCGCGAGACCACCGGAAAGGGAAAGGCGGCGAGAGCCCGATGGTAGCTTGCCGTGACGACCCATTGACCTGGTCGGCCGTTCGCGAGGAGAGGTGACACAGTGCCCTGGCTGCCCTCGCCAAAGGTCGCGGGACGACGGTCTGCGAAAGACCTGCCGTCGCGTAGTCGATTGGGGTCGCTCGACGCTTCGATCCTGCGTGAGGCGCTCATCGCTGTGGGTGCCGTCCTGATCGCGGCGGGTTTGGAGTGGGCCGTCTGGGGTGGGCACCTGACCGGATCACGCAGCCCTAGCTGGGACTTCATGGCCGCTTACAACACCGACGCCTACTCGTGGTGGCGGTCGGGTTCGTTCTTCGATCCGCCGGAATGGCTCCCGACGATGTGGGGCGGTTACCCGAGCGGGACGTCGCTGCAGTCGGGCTCGTTCTACCTGCCCATCGGTACGGCGAACGCGCTGAGCACACACGGCTACACGGTGCGGATCGCGGCTGCGCTGGCTGCGCTGCACGTGGCGCTTGGTGCGCTGGGCATGTACACGCTGCTCCGACGCCTGGGCGCGGGCTACTCCGCCGCCGTCCTCGGGTTGATCGCCGCATTCTTCCTTCCCGGCTTCTACGCCAACGCCGAACACCTGGACATCGCCCGCGGCTACGCATGGCTGCCCTGGTTGCTGTTGATCTGCTCCCCAAGGTGGCCGTGGCGCCGCTGGTGGGCAGTGCCCGTCGCGGCCTTCGTGGCGATGCAGGTCGCGATGGGCGTCTATCCCGGCCTGCTGGTGGCGGTTGGCTATTGCCTGCCGCTGTGGCTGGCGGGGTGGGTATTCGTGGAACGCGGCCGTTGGCGCTGGCTGGTCTGGCTGACCGCTGCCGGGGCCGCCGGCGTCGGAATGTCGCTGGTCAAGTATTGGCCGGCTCTGCTGGTCAGCGTGCCCACCCACCTCGAGGAACTGCAGGACATGACATTCCTGCCCGAGACCATCTTCTTCCGCTACGACATCGAGGGCATGGCCAACGACATCTCGATGCGCCCCTGGTTCGTGAGCGTCCCGGTGCTCGTCCTCGTCGGCACGGTGCACCTGCGTGATCGCCGGGTCCTGCCGCCCATGGCGACGCTCTTGGCCGCACTCGGGCTGGGGCTCCCGGTGCTGCCCTGGTTCCAGGCCGCGAGCTCGCTGCCAGGGCTGTCCCTGAGCCGATTCCGGATGAGCGACTTCAAGGCCGTGATCCTGACCCTGCTGGTCGTCCTGGCCGGGATCGCGCTCGACCAGGCGCTGAGGCAGAGCGCGGGCAGCGTCCAGCGCGCAATCATCTGGGTCGCCTTGGTCGCGGCTGCCGCCGGTCTGGTCGGTCACCTGCGCCAGTTCAGCACCGCCGACCTGACCGCGCCCCTGGTGATTCTCGCCCTGAGCGCCGGGTGCGTCTTGGTGCTGGCGACTCCATGGGGGCGTGGCTGGCGGACATCGGCCAATGTGGCGGTGGCCACCCTCGTGGCAGCGACGCTGGCATCGGGCTGGCTATGGGCGCAGGCGGTCCCGCAGACCTGGAGTTGGAATCGCGTCCAGGCCGAGAAGGCGAAGTACGGGACAACCGTGGCCGCCATGCAGCGCTCGGCTCAGCCCACCGACCGTTTCCGGAGGCCGGAACGAGTAGTCCCGAGCCCTCCGACGGCCACCGTTATGCTGCGCTCGCGTTGGAACGGGTTGGTCTATGCGAATCGGTCTTCGATTGGCGGCTACGCCAATCTGAAGAGCAACCCGGTGGGCCAACGATTGCTGGCCGATTTCACTGACAGGCGGACCGGAGCGCTCGCCAGGCGCTTCTATGCGGCGCGCGGGGCGGTCGTACCTGAGGAATTGCTCGCCGGCGGACGCCTGAGCGAGGCGTGCTTGGCCAGGGAACACTGCCACGGGTTGGACTTCATCCCCGTCAGGTACTCCCCGGGAGACCTCCGCTACAACCTCTACGGCAAGGCGAGCCCGGGAAAGGTGGCGCTGAACGAGCCGTTCTACCCGGGTTGGCGAGCTGAGGTGTGCCAGGCGGGCCAGTGCGCGCCGGCGTTGGTGAGCGCCGGCCGGTTCGATAGCGTCACGGTGGACGTTCCCAAAGGGGAATCGACCATCCACGTCTGGTATGAAGCCCCTGGTCAAGCAGAGGGATGGGTGGCGTTCTGGGCCGGGCTCGCCGGAGCCGTCGCGGCGGCTGCGGCGGTGGTAACCCTTCAGGCCAGGGCCGGTCGCCGCGCGCGAAGGGAGGCTAATGGATTGGCCACAACGACCGCAGCGGACGCTTCCGCTGAATGACCTCAGCCGCTGCGAAGACCGCGACGAGCTCTCGGCCGCCATTGCGCGCGTGCTCGATTCGGGCTGGTTCCTTCTCGGCCCCGAGGGGGCCGCTTTCGAGGCCGAACTCGCCGGCTACGTCGGCGCCGACCAGGCCGTCGCCCTCGCCAGCGGCACCGACGCGTTGGAACTGGCCATGCGCGCATTTCTGCCCCGCGGCGGGTCGGCCGTCCTGACGGCCGCGAACGCCGGGGGATATGCCAGCGTCGCGGCGCGGCGGGCGAGTTTGGGCGTGTCTTGGGCGGACGTCGACGAATCCACCCATTGCCTGACCGCCGACACCGTGCGGGCGGCACTCACTCCCGAGATCGGCTTGGTCGTCGTCACCCATTTGTATGGACGACCGGCCGCGGTCGACGAGATCGTCGCTCTGTGTCATCCACTCGGGGTAGCGGTCGTCGAGGACTGCGCCCAGGCGATCGGTGCCTTCACCGCATCGGGTCCCGTCGGCTCGCGGGCCGATGCCGCGACCTTCAGCTTCTACCCCACGAAGAATCTGGGCGCGCTGGGCGACGGGGGAGCGCTCACGACCTCCGATCCAGGGGTCGCGGACCGCGTCCGGAAGCTTCGGCAGTACGGCTGGCTCGGCAAGTACGACATCGCTGAATCCGGGGGGGCCAACTCGCGCCTGGATGAGCTGCAGGCCGCGGTACTGCGGTCGCGGCTGCCGAAGGTGGCCGGTTGGAACCGGCGGCGACGCGAGATCCTCGCCTCCTACCGTGAAGCCGCGGGCGGGCGGGTGGAGGTGCTTCCTGTCCAGGCCGGCCATGCCGCCCACTTGGCCGTGTGCGTCACCACTGAGCGGAACGAACTGCGACGCCACCTCAGCGCGCTCGGCATCGCGACGGACGTCCATTACCCGATTCCTGATCACCGTCAGGCGGGCTTGGGAGCTGGTGCGGTCAAGCTGCCAGTGACCGAGATCCTCAGCGAGCGGGTGCTGAGCGTGCCCCTTTTCCCGCAGTTGAGCGACGAGGAGGTGGAGCGTGTCGCAGCCGCCCTCGCCAGCTTCTGAACCCATCTTCAGCGTGGTCGTCCCGGTCTACGGAAACGAGGCAACCCTGCCGGAGGTGATCAAGCGCCTGACCCGCCTGCCGGGCTTCGGCGCCGGCCAGCTAGAAGCCGTCTTCGTCGTTGACGCCTCGCCCGACAACTCCCTCGCACTGCTGCGTCGGCTCCTGCCAGGCTCGGGATTGGCGGCGCAGGTGCTCACCCACTCGCGCAATTTCGGCTCGTTCGCCGCGATCCGATCCGGCATGGCCGCCGCACGCGGCCGCTACATCGGGGTGATGGCCGCCGACCTGCAGGAACCCCCGGAGCTGATGAGCGAGTTCCATGCCGCGCTGTCGTCCGGTGAGGTCGATGTCGTGGTCGGACGCCGTGAAGCCCGCGCCGACCCCGCGATGGCGTCCTTGGCGGCAAGGAGCTTCTGGGCCGCCTACCGGATCGCGGTGAACCCCGAACTTCCGCCCGGCGGTGTCGACGTCTTCGCCTGCACGGCGGCCGTCGCGCAAACTCTGGCGGGGCTGCGGGAGTCGCACACCTCGCTGGTCGGCCTGTTGTACTGGGTCGGCTATCGCCGCGTCGAGGTCGGCTATCGGCGGCAGGAGCGGACCAGCGGCAAGTCCGGCTGGACGCTGCGGAAGCGTTGGCAGTACCTGATGGATTCGGTGTTCGCGTTCACCGATCTACCCGTCCGCCTGCTCACCGCGGTTGGCGGGCTGGGCACTGTGGTCACCGTGGTGGTGGGATTGGTCGTGTTCGTCGCCTGGCTCACCGGAGGGATCACGGAGCCGGGCTACACGCCGCTGATGCTGGTCATCGTCTGTTCCACCTTCTTGTTGCTGACGGGCCTGGGCATCGTCGGCGCCTACGTCTGGCGGGCCTACGAGAACTCCAAGCTTCGGCCATCCGCGATCGTCGCCAGCCGCGAGAGGTTCGGCGAGTAATGCCTCCCCAGCGACCCTCGGTGGCGGGCGCCGCCGGACGTTTTCTCGTCGCGGGCCTGGCGAACACCGTCGTCACCGCGCTGACATTGGTGGTGTTGAGCCTGTGGCTGGATCCGCGGGTCGCCTACACCGTCGTCTTCGCAGCCGGCGTGGTGCTGGCGGTCGTGCTGGCCGACCGCTACGTGTACGGCGTGCGCATGGGTCGCTGGATCCGCTGGGCGTACGCGTTGCTCTATGTGGTGGTCTATCTCGTCGGGCTGGGCGTCGTCGAGTTGATCCGGCGCAGCGCAGCGCCCGGGCCCTGGTCCGCCGCGGTGGTGCTGGTCACGGCGCCGCTGACGTTCGTCGGTGGCCGCTGGCTGACGCGCCACTCCCCGAGTCGAGCGGAGGATTCATGAACTACTTCGTCCATCCGGCGGGGATCTGCGAGACGAGCACCGTCGGTGACGGGACGCGGATCTGGGCCTTCGCCCACGTCCTGTCTGGAGCCCGGCTGGGTGCCGACTGCAACATCTGCGATCACGTGTTCATCGAGAACGACGTCCGCCTCGGCGACCGGGTCACGGTCAAGAGCGGCGTCCAGCTATGGGACGGTGTCACGCTCGAGGACGACGTATTCGTCGGCCCGAACGCCTCCTTCACCAACGATCGCTTCCCGCGCTCGCGCCACTACCTCAGCGAACCCACCCGGACGATCGTGCGTGCGGGAGCCTCCATCGGCGCGGGAGCTGTGATCCTGCCCGGCGTCGAGGTGGGCCGGGGCGCCATGGTGGGCGCCGGCGCGGTGGTCACCCACTCGGTGCCCGCCAACGCGGTGGTGGTGGGTAACCCGGCTCGAATCACCGGGTACGCGGGCGCGGGGGAGGCGGACGCGCCCACTCGTGCCGAAACCCGGCGGGCGCCCGGTCCGGTAATCGGGGCCGCCAAGCTGATTTCGCTCAAGCTGGCCGCCGATCTCCGCGGTTCCCTCGCGGCTCTCGAACTCGGCGACGACTTCCCCTTCGATGTGCGCCGGTTCTTCGCCGTCTACGACGTGCCGTCCACCAGCGTCCGAGGGGAGCACGCACACCTGGAGTGCGAGCAGGTGCTCGTCTGCCTGCGCGGATCGGTGACCTGCCTGCTGGACGACGGGACCAGCCGGGCGCTCGTGGTGCTCGACTCGCCGGGACTCGGGCTGTATGTGCCCGCGAAGATCTGGGGCAGCCAGTTCGGCTACAGCCCCGATTGCCTCCTGGGTGTCTTCGCATCACATCCGTACGACCCCGACGATTACATTCGAACCTACGAAAACTACTTGTCAGTAGTTCGCGGCGGCTGACCCGAGCCAAAACCGGGTCGTTATCGCATTTGGTCGTTGGCGCTCGACCGCACGCCTGACAATTACTGGACAACGGCTTCGCACCGCGATTCTCGCTGGTAGGTTTCCGTCGCGAGTTCGAGGGTTGGCTTCGGGGGGAGGCGGCATCTTGTCCGATGTCATGGCCGGTCTTTCCATCGACGTGATCACGCGAACGGACATCGGCCATTGGCGACGCGTAAACGAGGATCGAGTGATCGGCTCGCGCAGTTTGTGCGTGGTTGCCGACGGAATGGGTGGACACGCCGCCGGTGAGGTGGCCAGCGACCTTTTGATGAGCCGCCTCGCGCCGCTTTCGGTGGTTCCCGCGCCTAGCCCGGAGGCATTGCTGGCCGCGATTCGGCAGGCCAACGAGGACGTCTTGGCGCATGGCCGCAACAACCCCACCTCGGCGGGTCTCGGTTGCACTTTTGCCGGGGTCCTGGCCGTGCGCGTTGGGGAGGAGCCGCACTGGGCCGTTTTCAACGTGGGCGACTGCCGCGTCTATCTTTACGCGGACGGACGGTTGAGCCGGGCCACCACCGATCATTCCCACGTTGGCGAGTTGGTCGCGGTAGGGGTGCTGTCCGAGGACGAGGCGCGCCGACATCGACTACGCAATGTCGTCACCCGTTCGCTCGGCACCGAGCCTGCCCCAATAGTCGATATCGGATTGCTCCCGATCAGACCGGGAGTGAGATTGCTCGTCTGCTCCGACGGGCTCCATGGCGAGTTGCCCGACGAACAGATCGGGAGCTTGCTGGCCATTGCCGACCGGGACTCTTGCGCCGATTCGTTGCTGGCCGCCGCGTTGGCCGCCGGCGGGCGCGACAACGTCACGCTCGGCCTCGTCACGGTGGGCGGGCCAGGCGACGCTGGCGCCGCCGAGATCACGCGCTCGCGGCCGGATCGCCAGGCGTCGGATGCCTGACCTGGGTGCGATCTTCGCCTACTCGCCGGGGGCGCGAATCCTTGCCGTCGACGGCGAGGTGGCGGTGCTGGTCGACGCCGAGCCGCAAGCCGAGGACGTCCTGACCGCCCTGCTGGCCGCGGACAGCCCAGAGGCCCTGCGATCGCTCGGTTCCGGCTTAGCTCCCACAGCGCCAGGGGTTGCGATCTTGGAGCGAAGACCTGCGGGTGCCCTGGCTCGCGCGTTCGGGACGATTGGGCTGACCATGGGTGGGGAAAGCGTTGCGGACGCAGACGGTTGGAGCGCGTGCCGCCAGTCGATCATGGCGGGCCGGCCAACCACCCCCTGGCTGCCGATCTGGCGGGGAGTCGTCCTGGCCGACGCAGTGCTCAGCCGCGAGGTGGGCCTCGAAGAACCACCTGCCTCGGACGGACCGGGCATTCGGGCCGGCCAAAGCGAGGAGCCGGGTGCGTCAGTGAGCGCGGCGTCCCCTGTCTTCGGCGAGGAAGAAGCCGCGGCGAAGGAGCCGACGCTGATCAGCTCTGCGCCACGGCTCGACTCCGGCCCCGACGCGCTCGAGTTCGATCCGCTGACCGACGAGCAGAGCCTGACCAGCTATGACCATCTGTTCGGCATGACCCAACGTCCACCGGCACCGGCACGGGTGGACGGACCGGCACCCGGCGGCTCAGCCCGCCCCGAGAGCGCCGCTCCCGCCGCAGCCGGGTCCAATGGCGCAGCGGGCGGAGTCGTCACGGTGGTCGCCGCCCGGTGCCCCCTGGGACACCTCACCTCCGCGTACTCGCCCACTTGCCGGGTTTGCGGCGCGAGCGTCCTGGAGCAGCAGCCGTTCGAGGCTCAGCGTCCGGTGCTGGGCAAGCTGGTGCTGTCCTCCGGCGGGGTCGTCCCGCTGGACCGGCCCGTAATCATGGGACGAAACCCCAGCCTCCCTTCCGGCTACGAAGGCGAGTTGCCCCATCTGGTCAAGCTCCCCGATCCGGGGCGGGACATTTCCAGTCAGCACCTGGAGGTCCGGCTCGACTTCTGGCACGTGATCCTGCGCGACCTCCGCTCGACCAACGGAACCCAGGTGACGCCGCGGGGCGGCGTCCCCTTCCGGCTGAGGCCGCACGATCCGATCGTCATCGAGCCAGGGTCGGTCGTCAGCCTCGCCGGGGTCTTGTCCTTTAGATACGAAGTGTCGGCATGAGACTCAAGCTCACCTATCGAAGACAGGGGGGCAAGGCGGTCGACATCCTGGTCACTTGTGATGCCGCCGCCAAGGTCAGCGATGTCGCCGAGTTCCTGGTCGCCGCCGACCCCTTCGGGCCGCCTCCCGGACGATCCGGCTTGCCCACCTTGGCGATTCAGGATCGCCAGACGCGTGTCCTGGACCCGAGAGCGCTGGTCGCCGAGTCGGGGATCCGCTCCGGCGACTGCGTCGGGGTCGTCCGTGGGGCCTACGCCGCCCCCCAGCGCGAGAGTGCGGCGGCCACACTGCGTGTGGTTACCGGGCCCGACCGAGGCAAGGAATTTCCGTTGCGCCGCGGCAGCAACCTCATCGGCCGAACGAACGATTGCCTGGTCGTGCTGACCGACCCGATGGTTTCTCGGGAGCACGCCCGCATCAACGTCAGCGAGGACATCGAGGTGATCGATCTCGCCTCCGCCAACGGCGTCACGGTGGGCGGCGCCTCGGTCGAGCGGGCCGTCCTCAAATCGGGGGATCAGGTCACTCTCGGTGACACTTCCTTCGTCGTCCGGCTGCAGCAAACCACTGGCGCGGGGATCGACGGCGCGTCCACGCCGTTCATCCGCTCGCCGCGATTGGCGCCGGTCTACGTCGGCCGCAAGTTCGTCGTCCCCGAGCTGCCCGAGCGTCCGCCGAGGCAGCCGTTCCCGCTGCTGACGATCTTGGCGCCGGCCATCATGGGTGTCGCGCTCTACTTCGTCACCCGGGACGTCAACAGCCTGCTGTTCATCGCGTTCAGCCCCATTCTCGCCATCGGCTCCTGGCTGGAGCAGTGGTTCGCCGGGCGCAAGGTCTCCAAGACGGCGCGCAAGGCGTTCGATGCAGACCTCGCGACGATGATCGAAGAGGCGGACGCGGATCGCGCCCACGAGGTGCGCAGCCGCTGGGCCGAAAGCCCTGGGGTGCAGGAGTGTCTGAACGCGGCCCAGACCTTGTCTTCCTTGCTGTGGTGCCGACGCCCGGACGCGCCGGGGTTCGCGGAGTTCCGCCTCGGACTCGGCGAGCAGCCGTCCCGATCGACGTTGGAACTGCCGCAAGCCAACCGAGCGCCACGAGATCTGTTGGCCGAGGTGCATGCATCGGTCGCCCGGCTCGCATTGGTCGACCCCGTGCCGGTGAACGTGAGCCCGGCCCAGGTGGGTGGTGTGGGCTTCGCCGGGCCGCGCAGCCTGGCGCTGAGCTGCGCCCGCGCCGTCCTGGTCCAGGCAGCGGCGCTGCACTCGCCGACCGACCTGCAGATCGCCGCCGTCGCGTCCTCTCGCACGTCGTCGGACTGGGAGTGGCTCAAGTGGCTTCCGCACTGCACCCCGTCGGCTTCGTTCACCTCCGGAAAGCACCTCGTCTCGCTTGGGCCGGGCGCCTCGGCGCTGGTCGGCGATCTCGAGGCGCTGATCGAGCGCCGGGCCGGAGCCGGTGGGCATGCTAACGCTGGCAACGCAGCGACGCGGCTGCCCGTGGTGCTGCTGCTGGTGGAGAGCGACGCGCCGGTGGAGTTCGCCCGCCTGGTCGATATCGCCGAACGAGGCTGGCGGCACGGGGTCTACGTGGTCTGGGTGGCCCCGGCGACGAACTTCCTGCCCGCGTCCTGCCGAATCGTCGTAGAGGCGACCGAGCGAGCCGCCGGAGCGGTCTGGTATCTGCGTGAGGGGACGCAGGTGGCCCCGGTGGACGTCGAGGTCTGCGGCGCGGACGAGGCGGTCGCCTTCGCCCAACGGGTCTCGCCGCTGGTTGATCTCGCCTCGCGCTCGCAGGACGCCTCCGACCTGCCCGGCTCGGTGAATCTGTTGTCGCTGCTCGGACCGGAGCTGGCCAGCGAGCCCAACTCGGTGCTGGAGCGCTGGCTGCAGAACCGGTCGGTCCTGAGCGGGCCGAAGGCCCCCGCTGAGTTGCCGAAGAAGACCGGAAACCTCCGCGCGATCGTGGGTCAAAGCGCCGCCGGGATCCACTCGCTCGACCTGCGCACGGACGGACCGCACGCGCTTGTCGGCGGGACCACCGGTTCCGGCAAGAGCGAGCTGCTGCAGACCTGGATCTTGTCGATGGCGGTGAGCCACAGCCCGCAGCGGCTCAACTTCCTGCTCGTGGACTACAAGGGCGGATCGGCCTTCGCCGACTGCGAGCGGCTGCCGCACACCGTCGGCCAGGTGACCGACCTCAACCCAAACGGCGTCCGCCGGGCGCTGACGTCCCTGGGAGCGGAGTTGCGCTACCGGGAGCACCTGCTGACGCGTTTCACGGCCAAGGATCTTCAGACGCTGGAGAAGTCCCACCCCGGAGAGGCGCCGCCGAGCCTGGTGATCGTGGTGGACGAGTTCGCGGCGCTGGTGACCGAGGTGCCCGAGTTCGTGGACGGGGTCGTCAACGTTGCCCAGCGCGGGCGTTCGCTCGGGCTGCACCTGATCTTGGCCACGCAGCGTCCGGCGGGGGTGATCAAGGACAACCTGCGGGCAAACACGAACCTGCGCCTCGCCTTGCGCATGGCCGATGTCGAAGACAGCTCGGACGTCCTCGGCTCGCCCGACGCCGCCTATTTCGATGCGTCGCTGCCGGGGCGTTCGGTCTCCAAGACGGGCCCGGGACGACTGGTTCCATTCCAGTCCGGCTATGTGGGAGGGCACACCGGCGCGTTGGCGGAACGGGCCGAGGTGGCCGTCCGCACCCTCGGGTTCGGCCAAACCCAGGCCTGGGAGGAACCGGAGGATCACGTCACCGTCGGCGACCCCGGGCCCGTGGACATCGTGCGCGTGGTGAACACCGCTGTCGCCGCCTTCGAAGTTACCGAGCTGGCGCCGCCCCGCAAGCCGTGGCTGCCCGACTTGCTGCCGAGGTACAACCTCGCCGAGTTGAGCACCCGCCGGCGCGACAGCGAGCTCGTCTTCGGCGTCCGCGACGACCCGGACAATCAGGACCAGCCCACCGTCGCCTATTACCCGGACCTGGCCGGCAATCTCGCCGTCTTCGGGACCGGCGGGTCGGGCAAGAGCACCTTCCTTCGGACGCTGGCGGTCGCGGCGGGATTCACGGTCCGCGGAGGTCCCTGCCACGTCTACGGGCTGGACTTCTCCTCCCGCGGCCTGGCCATGCTGGAGGTGCTGCCGCACGTGGGCAGCGTGGTCAACGGCAGCGACGACGAGCGCGTCCGCCGATTGCTGCGCTGGCTACGGGAGACGATCGACGAGCGGGCCGCCCGGTATGCGGTCGTGAACGCCGCCTCGATCGCGGAGTACCGGACGATCGCCGGTGCCGCCACCGAGCCGCGCATCCTGCTGCTGGTCGACGGCATCGCCGCCTTCCGGCAGGCGTACGAGGTGAGCCAGCGCTACGTCCTGTTCGACCTGTTCACCAGCATCGTGGCGGACGGACGCGCCGTCGGCGTCCACGTCGCCCTGAGTTCCGACCAGCGCGGTGGGCTGACGACCGCGCTGGCGTCGTCCATTCAGCAAACGGTTGTACTGCGGATGGCTCAGGACGACGACTACTCGATGCTCGGCGTCCCGAAGAACATGCTCAACGCCGACAGCCCGCCCGGACGCGGCGTCGTCGACGGCTCGGAGGTGCAGATCGCCGTCCTCGGGTCGGCGGCAGACGCCTCCAGCCAGGCGCGGTCGCTGAATGGGTTCGCCGCCTCCATGGTGCGGGCGGGGGTGGCGCCGGCGCCCGCGATCCAGCGGCTGCCGGAGGAGATCGGACTGTCGGCACTACCGGCCGCGCCTCTGGGGAGCTTCAACCTGGGCATGGAGTCGGACCGCTTCGACGCGGCTCGGTTGGCTGCCTCCGGGTTGTTCTTGCTCTCCGGGCCACCCGGCAGCGGACGCAGCACCGCCCTGCGGACGATGCTGACGGGGCTGCGCGGCTGCGGGACCGTCGGATCGCTGCACCTGTTCACCGATCGCAAGGCCGATCTGGCCGCCGAACCCGGCTGGGCGAGCGTGGTCCTGGGCGCGGACCAGTTCAGCGAGGGTCTCACATTTGCCGTCGAGGAGTTGCGCGCGTTGTCGGTGGATGCCCCACGCCGCGGGTACTTCATCGAGGGGCTGCCCGATTTCGCGAACGCGTACGCCGAGGCCGAGCTGGCCGAACTCATTCGCGTGGCCACGTCCGAGGGGCATTTCGTCCTGGCCGAAGGCGAGATCTTGGCACTGAAATCGTCGTACGGGCTGATCGCCCCTTTCAAGGCCGCCCGCCGCGGCCTGATCCTGCAGCCCGAGGACGCGGATGGCGACCTGCTGCAAGCCGACCTCCCGCGCTGCAAACGCGCGGACTTCGTCGCGGGAAGGGGGTATCTCATTCAAGGCGGCCGGATCCAGATGGTCCAGGTCGCGAGGGTCTATTCCGCGTAGTACTCAAACTCACAAGAATTTACATGGAGGAATATAATGGCACAACTTGGCATGGATGCCGATAAGGTCGATGGCATTGGGGGCCAACTGACCGCACAAGGAGGCGCTATCCAGCAGGTGATCAACAAGATCGACTCTCTGGTTCGCGACGCGCATGCAAACTGGAAGGGCAAGGACTCGGACGATTTCAACACGAAGTGGACAGGCTCCTATCGTAAGCAGCTGATGAACTTGATGAACGAAGTTAATTCTCTGGGCGCCACGGCGAAGCGCAACGCAATGCGTCAGCGGGATGTATCTAATACCTTGTAAGTCACTGCCCGAGGAGCTCTGCTCCTCGGGTCTACTTAGGAGAAGTTGATGTTTATTGGCGCGGACGTAGACGTGCTGCGTTCTATCGCAAACGGAATGCGCGAGCAGGCGGATGCGTTGGCCGGCGTCCAGGGGACGCTGGTAAGAATCATTGAATCAGCACCTTGGTCTGGTCCGGATTTTCAGAGATTCCGATCGAACTGGGGTCGAAGTTCTAAGTCGCTGACCGCAGCCGTCGGGGATCTGAGAAGAGCCGCTGCGACGCTCGATCGGAATGCCAAGGCCCAGGAGCAGGTCAGTTCGGACCTGTCGTTGTCGTCGCGATCCGGGCAACTCGGGCACGCTCAGGACTTACTCGGGCTTTCTAGAGCAGCACTTGATCACACAACCGGCGAGAATCACCGCAAGATGATTCCAGAGGGCTGGCGCGAGGTCGGTTCGGATGAGTTGAGATCCATGGGGCTCAATCCCTCGGACTTCGGCAGTCCGGGAGATGACTTCTCAGCTACCCTTTATCGAAATAGCGATGGAAACTATGTTGTTGCCTTTGAGGGTACGAACCCCGGCGATCTGCGTGATATTGTCACCGATGCTGTTGGGGCAGCTTGGATCAGCCGCCAAGGCGAGCGAGCCGTAAACCTCGGTGCGGCCGTGAAGCAGCAGATAGCTCGATCTGGGTCATCTGCGCAGTTGGAGTTCACGGGTTGGTCCTTAGGTGGGGAACTCGCAACACTTGCGGCCGTGGGTACGGGGGAGAACGCCACCACCTTCAATTCCGCAGGTTCCAGCGGGGTCGCCCTGCTTGTGGCAAGTGCTAACCGTTGGTCACACGGCGGGCCGATTCTCGGGTCTTCTCGCATCGATAACTATGCAAATGTCAATGATCCGCTTACGGATGCAGAGTTTATGATACCAGGCATTCCGAGAGCTCCCGGCGACTATCACTTCTACACGCCTCACAGTGATGGATTCTTCGACCACGGTCTCGAAGGGCTTGAGGCTGCCATCGAGGAAGACCGCCTTACGGGCATCGACGACTGAGGCAAGGACGGCTCGGAGACCAAGTCGAGGCCGCCATTGTCGATGGCGTAGTCCACCACTCCGCCTTCCTCGCTTCAAAGGCCCACCAGCTGACGGCTCAAAGACGTCGGAATCGACCCGCGGCCTCAGCGCACCGACATTACGGCACAATGAACTACCGCCTTGACCCAGTTCGCGTCTGGCCCCACCGGCCCGTCATTCGACCGTCGTTGCCAACCCGCCGCCTTCCTTCGACGACGGCCGGTCCGCAGCGATGACCGACCATCCCCGCGGGATAGGCTGCACGCGACCGCGAAGCGGAGGGCGAGGACTGAGATGACGTGTGCGACGTGCGGGCACGAGCTGCGTCCCGATGCTCGCTACTGCCCCCGCTGCGGGACTCCGGCCAACGCCACGCCACCGCCAGCTCACTGGCAGGCGCCGCCGGGTCCGCAGGGCGGGCCTGGCGTGGTCGGTCCCGTGCCCATTCAGGCGCAGCCGCCCGCACAGGGCGCGCCGCCCCTGTACCCACCAGCGCAGTACCCACCAGCGCAGTACCCGCCTGCTCAGCCCGCACCGCAGTTCGGTCCGCCCGCCGGCGTCCCCAGCGGGGTGAGCCGCTTCGGCCCCGCCCCCGTCTACCCGCAGGCGGCACCCCCGGCCGGGTTCCCGATGGGACCGCCCCCGCAGCCCCCTGCCTGGCCGATGGGGGCGCCCCCGCAGCCCCCTGCCTGGCCGATGGGGGCGCCCCCTCCGCAGCACGTCCCGCCGCCGGTACCGCCTGGAGCGGCTGCCGTCGGCCGGGCCTTCCCCGACGACACCCAGGTGCGTCGCGGACCCGTCCCGCCCAGCGAGGAACACACGTTCGTGGCGCCCCGCCCCGGGCCCGCCACGGAGGACCCGATGGGAGACCAGACGTTCGTGGCCCCGCGGCCGCCCTCAGGCCCGATCGGCCGC
>JBDHZK010000062.1:0-15587 GCA_039811865.1 Propionicicella sp.
ACGACGATCATCTTGGCGTTGGCGTCCTCGAAGTCCCAAGCCATCCGGCGGAAGTCGGACGAGGCAGGGAAGGACCCCTCGGCGAAGATGACGGCTTCGGCATCCACCTCGTGGGCCGCCTCGAGAGCGTCGGAGATTCGACCCACGACCGGGATCCCGGTGCGGGTGACCTCGTGGCGGTTGGTGCTGGTCAGCAGGGCCCCGACCACCTTGTAGCCGAGCCAGCGCTCGCGACGCAGAACCGAGGCGATCTCCTCGACGTGACCTTCCGTGCCGGCGATCAGCACGGGCGCCATCAGCCGTCCACGCGCTCGAATGGAGTGCATCAGGCGCCGCATCGCGAACCGGCCGGCGACCAGCGCCGGCGTTCCGATCGCGAACAGAAGCACGAAGAAGCCGCGCGAGAGCGGGTACTGGAAGAGATAACAGCTAATGCCGAGGGTGGCCGCCATGCTGAAGCTGGCCAACAGCACCCGCTTGTACTCCAGCGTCCCAGCGCCCAGATTCGAGGGACTGTAGACACCGAACAGCGCCATTAGCACCAGCCAGGCCAACAGGATGGAGAAGGCGATGGGCCGGACGACGGCCTCAAGGTCGGCAGCGCCGGAGGAGAGCGGTAGCGCGGAGCGACCGAAAATCGCGAGCAGAGTGCTCAACGTGACCAGCAAGAGGTCGGTCGCCAAGATGGCGATCACCTGGATGCGATCGGTCCGGATCGAGGCGCGAATCGCTCTGGCTCTGGCCCGCAGATCCAGTTCCGATGTGGTTATAGCCATTTCCCCCACCCTGGCCGAGGCGCTGGACGCCGCCAACCGTCCTCTGAGCGGGACCACAGCCCCGCCGAACCCCGAGGGCGACGCTACAGTCGACAAATTATGCGTCATGGGCGGGTCGCTCACCAAACTCAGGCGCTCGACCCTGTAGGGGCCCTTGAGCCTGCCGGTACCTGCGAGTCGAAAATGTAGGATGGCGCGCGGATCTAGGGGGACCAGTTGACCATTCTCGACTTCGCTCGAATGGCGAGGCACAATCTCGTGCTCCTGTTGGTGCTGGTGCTAGCCGGGCTGGGAGCCGGGTCCTTGTACTCGCTCACTCGGCCGGTGCTTTACCGCGCCACGGCGATGGGATACGTGGTTGCCGGTAACTCCACCACCGTGGGCGATGCTTTCTCCGGTTCGGCGCTGGCCTCCCAGCGTGCCTCGGCCTACGTCCCGCTCGTGACCACCAGGGCGGTCGCCCAGCGGGTGATCAACGAGTTGAAGTTGGACGCCTCCGCCGCGGGACTGGCCGGTCAGCTCGAGGGCAGCGTGGTGGAGGGCACGGCCTTGTTCAATGTGAGCGCGGTCTCCGACACCCCCGAGTCGGCGCAGACCCTCGCCGATGCGGCGCTGCGCGCGACCGCCGCCGAGGCGCTTTCGCTGGAGACGATGACCAGCCGGGGGAGCACCAGCGTTGTTCGGCTCGTCCCCAAGGCGACCGCCTTGCTTCCCGGCGCCCCTTTCAGCCCCAACTGGCGATACAACCTCATGCTCGGCGCCCTGGCCGGCTTTGCCTTGGGCCTGCTGATCGCATTCATCAGGCGAAGCATCGACGGACGGATTCACGAATCCGCGCAGGTCGAGGAGATCACGGGCGGCAGCGTCTTGGGCGTCATCCCTCGTACCACCGAACTCGGCACCCAGCGCGAGTCCAAGACGACCGACATGGGGGTGGCGGCCGAGTCGCTTCGGCAGTTGCGCACCAATCTTCGCTACGTCAGCGTGGATCATCGGCCCAAGAGCATCGTGATCACCAGCGCCAGCCCGGGAGAGGGAAAGTCGACCGTGTCGACCAACCTCGCGCGGCTGCTCGCCGAATCCGGGCAGCCGACCGTGCTCGTGGACGCCGACCTGCGCCGGCCGATGCAGTCCCGGGTCTTCGACGTGGACGGTTCGGTCGGGCTATCCCAGGTCCTCGCGGAGGACATTCCGGTTGCCGACGTGCTGCAGGCCTCCGATACCGACGGTCTGATGGTCCTGCCCGCCGGGCGGATTCCGCCGAACCCGAGCGAACTGCTGGGATCGCAGCGGATGCAGTCGCTGATCGAGGAACTCGAGCGCGACTACACGGTCATCATCGACGCGCCGCCGTTGCTGCCGGTCACCGACGCCGGGCTCGTCACCGCGGCCGCGGATGGAGCGTTGCTGGTCCTGCAGGTCGGCAAGACCCATCGCGAGCAGGTCCGGGTCTGCACCAAGATCTTCCAGCAGGTGCAGGGACGCCTGCTCGGCTCCGTCTTGAACATGGCTCCCAAGAGTGGGATCGGCTCGGTCATCTACGGCTACGGCTACGGTGGCTACAAGCAGAGCTACTACTACTACTCCCAGGACAAGGCGCGTAAGGGCGGGCTGCTCGGGTGGCTGCCGACCAAGCGTGTCCGCGCTTCGAAGCCGAAGCCCTCGGAGCCGGCGGTCGACGAGGCCGCCAAGGCGAAGGAGAGCGCGTCTGCCTGACGCCGTGGACGCGACCGTCCGGGACGTCGGCATCGACGTGGGTCGCGGAGTGGCCATCGTCGCCGTGGTTGGCGGGCACACCCTCCTCGGCCTGCACGTGGCTGGGATAGAACCCGGCGGCGAAGCGCTCGCCCTGGACATCGTCCGGTTCGTCTACCTGTGGCATGTGCCGGTCTTCTGTTTCCTGGCGGGGCTGTTCATTCCGGCGTCGCTGAGTCGAGTGGGCGCGCCGGGGTATCTGCGGCGCAGGGTCGTCGAGCTGGCTTACCTCTACCTGGTCTGGACCGTGATCATGGGGCTGGCCGCCGTCCTGGTCGGGGACGCCAAGAATCTGCGCCGGCCGTGGTGGTCGCCTGTGCTGATTTGGCAGCCGCAGGGACATCTGTGGTTCTTACCCCTGTTCGCCATCGGCGTGCTCGTCGTGACCGCCGTCCGAGCTCAGCCGGTGGGGCTGCGGGTCGCGTGCCTGGTCGCCTTCATCGGGCTCGCGCTGGCGGCCTGGGGGGTGGAGATCCCCCTCATCGGCGGCTCTGGCGTCGCGATGCTGGCGTTCCTGCTTGCCGGCGGCCTGGTGGGCGCCCGGCGCTGGAACGAGTTGACCGTCGCCCGCTCCGCGTGGACGCTCGGCTGCGTCGCCGGGTTGGGGATCATGGGAGCGGCCTTGGCCGCGTGGGGGACGCGGGCGACCCTCGCCACGACGGCCGACGCGGAACGCACCCCCCAGACGATTGCCTTGGGCGTGCTGGGGACGCTGCTGGGTGCGGCCGGTGTGCTGGCCGCGTCCGTCCTGATCGGACGCTGGCCGACCATCGCGCGCCCGCTCGCATACCTGGGCCGGTTTTCGCTGGCGATCTATTTGGCGCACATCCTGTTCACCGCCGGCGCCCGGATCGTCCTGCTGCGACTGCGCGTGGACGACCCGTGGTGGCACCTGGGCGCGGGGGTGATCGCCGGGGTGTTAGGGCCACTGGTGCTGGTGCGCCTCGCCCCCGGGTTTCCCCTGTTCGGCCTACCTGGCCGCGCGCGCCAGAGAGCCGAACCTCGTCACCGCGACGCGTAGCCGCTCCCGGAATCTGAACTCAGAGAACGTGTCGGCGTGCGCCCTGATCGCCGGTGCGTCCCAGATCCGGCCGGAGTTGCTTGCGACCGCGTCCCGGATGGCTTGCGGTGTGGTCTGTTCGAAGAACAGCCCGGTGGCGTCCTCCTCAACGGTGTCGAGGTAGCCGCCCCCGCGAAGCGCAAGGGTCGGCTTGCCGAAGGCCGCCGCCTCGAGCGGGGTGAGGCCGAAGTCTTCGAAGCTTGGCGCGATCAGCGCCGAGCAGTGCGCGTACGCCCACCGCATCTGCGCGTCGCTCAGCCCGGACAGAAGGCGCGCGTTCGGGGGCAGGGATTGGCGCAGTTCCGACTCCATAGGACCGTGACCGATGACGACCAGCCGGTGCTGCGGCAACTCCCGGAAGGCCTGCGTCACCACGTGGACGTTCTTGTAGGGAAGCAGCCGGCTGACGACCAGGTGGTACCCGTCCGCCCACGCCGACAACTGCTCCACGGGTTCTTGAGGCAGCGATGCGTCCATGCCGTGCGGGGGCGGGAACAGTTCGGCTTCGATCCCGTAGGCCTGCTGGATGCGCCGCTGCACGATGCGCGAGTTCGCCCAGTACTTGTCGCCGGTCAAGGCGGCCCGACGATCCCAAGCCTTCAACGAAGGACGCATCGCCAACAGACCCATTCCCGCCAACGACATCATTGCCGGCCGGCCGAAGTATTCGTCGGTCAGGTACAACCAGCGCGCCGGCGAGTGGCAGTAGACCAGCTTCGCCCCGGTCGTCTGGAAGCCATGGGCCCAACCGCTGGTCGAGGCGATCAGGACGTCCGCCTCGATCAATTGCGACGAGACCGTTCCGGGAAGGAGCGGCAGCGTGGCGCGGTGGTTTTGCCGGAAGAAGCTGAAGCGGTTCAAACCGGTGACGACGATCCGACGTTCGCGAAACTCCGGGTAAGTGCCCTCGGGGTCGTAAAGGGTGGTGTAGATCGGGGCATCCGGGAATGCCCGGGAGATGGCCAGCACGACCCGCTCCGCTCCACCGCGTTGCGTGAGGTAGTCGTGGGCGATCGCAACCCTGATCGGACGGTCGGGCTGTGGGGTCATGTGGTCTTGAACCCCTCCACCATCGCGGCGACGATCTCACCGAAAGCCTTGGTCGGCGCCCAGCCGAGTTCGTGCCGTGCTCTTGAGGCGTCACCCACCAGTTCGGCGCTGTCCACCGGCCGGAACAGCCCCTTGTCGATGTCCACGTAGGACTCGTAGTCGGAAACGCCGATGTGCGCGAAGGCGGCCCGGGTGAAATCGCGCACACTGCGTGTTTGGCCGGTGGCCAGGATGTAGTCGTTCGGTTCCGGTGCAGCCGCCGCCAGCCGCATTCCGCGAACGAAATCGGGGGCCCACCCCCAGTCGCGGCGAGCCTCGAGGTTGCCCAGCGTCAGCCGGCGCTGCCGGCCCTCGGCGATCGCCGCGACGCCAGCCGCGATCTTCCCGGTGACAAAGGTCGCCGGCCGTCGCGGGGACTCGTGGTTGTAGAGGATGAGGCTGACGGCGAACAAGCCACGCTGCCGGTACAAGCCGACCGCCTGATGCGCGAACGCCTTGGTCGCCCCGTACGGGTTGATCGGTCGGATCGGGGTGTTCTCGGTCTGGGGCGCAATGTTCGGATCGCCGAAGATCTCCGCCGACGACGCCTGAACGAACCGGATCTGCCTACCAGCTTCGTCTTGTCGCCGGCGCACCGCCTCGAGCAGCGTGATCGCGCCCAGGGCGTTGACCCGCGTGGTGGCGAGCGGGTCAGCCCAGGATCGGGTCACCGAACTGATTCCGGCCAGATTGAAGACCACATCCGGCTCCACCTTTGCCAACACGCTCGCCATCGCGGCGGCGTCGGTGAGATCGCCGCCGTGAATGGTGGCGCCAGCCACCCCCGCCGCGTTGTCGGTGGCACTGGCCAATCCGTGCACGGCCCAGCCGTCAGCTTGGAGTTGCTCGGTTAGGTATCCCCCGTCCTGACCGAGGATGCCGGTGATCAGGGCTGTGGGCATTACCGCTCCGCCAGCGCCTTCTGGTCGGCGAGGTCGTAATCGACCATCATGGCCACCAGTTGTCGGAAATCCACGGTCGGCGCCCAGCCGAGCCGGTCGCGGGCCTTGGAGCAATCGCCCTGCAGCAGGTCCACTTCCGCCGGGCGAATGAACCGCGGGTCCTGGGTGACCAGCGGTTCCCAGTTCTCGATGCCGACATGGCTGAACGCGGTGGCCAGCAGGTCGCGGATCGAGTGCGTCTCCCCGGTACAAATGACGTAGTCATCGGGCTGATCCTGCTGCAGCATCAGCCACATCGCCTGCACGTAGTCGCCCGCAAATCCCCAGTCGCGGCGGGCGTCCAGGTTGCCCATGACGATGCCGTCCTGCAGACCCAGCTTGATTCGTGCGACCGACTGGGAGACCTTTCTGGTCACGAACTCGATGCCTCGCCGCGGCGATTCGTGGTTGAACAAGATCCCGGAGCTGGCGTGCAGGCCGTAGGACTCGCGGTAGTTGATGGTCATGTAATGCCCGAATACCTTGCTCACCCCGTACGGCGAGCGCGGCCACAGCAGGGTCGATTCGCGCTGCGGAACCTCTTGGGCCTTGCCGAACATCTCCGAACTGGACGCCTGATAGAAGCGGACGCGGCCGAGGTCGCCACCCGCGAACACGCGAAGGGCCTCGAGCAGATTCAACACTCCTTGGCCGGTCACCTGTGAGGTGAGGATCGCGTTGTCCCAGGAGTAGGCGACGAAGGAGATGGCGCCGAGGTTGTAGACCTCGTCGGGTTGAGCCGCCTGCAGGGCGCGCAGCAGGCTGGTCATGTCCATCAGGTCGCCGGTGTGCAGCACCACGTCGGGCACGACGCTGCGGACCAACTGCAACTTGGGGTTGTTCTGGCCACGGATCACGCCGTGCACGCGATAGCCCTTGGCGAGCAGCAACTCAGCCAGATAGAGCCCGTCCTGGCCGGTGATCCCTGTGATCAAGGCCGACTTCATACACGCCCTTCGACTCGATGCCTCGAAAGCGGGGTCACTCAGAAGGCGTTGCTGGCACTGCTCGGGTATACGGTACCCATCCCCGCCAGGTAGTTCGAACCCATCGGGTGTCGACGCGCGCGGGTATGGGAACCGGTTGGTTCAACTTCGCCGGGCACGGCTCGTCGAGCAACGCTTCATCGGTCCGGGTCGGAGCGGGCCGACTCGTCGACATCGGCAGCGACGGGTGGAAGCGCGCGGCGAGGGGCCACCTGAGCGTCCACCAACTCGGGCTCGGCTAGGCGCTGAGCGATCGGATCGGCCGCCGAAGCGGCGATGGCTCGCTGCGGCAGCCGCTGCGGACGAGTCGGCGCCGCCGCAGCCGCCTTCTCCCGCTGCCTCGCGGCCAAGATCGGCGCTTCGGCGCGGGCCCAGGCGGCGTGCCGGGCCAGCCAGCCCAGGCAGATCGCCATGGGCAGATCGAGCAACACCTCGCCGAGGTTGAGTGCGCAGATCAGGATGGCCCCCAGGGAAGCCTCCAGCCAGGGGTTGCGCCAGCCCTTCGGAACGGTCGCGGCTCGGTAGGCCACGATGCCGACGATCAGTAGGAAGAGCGCGAGGGCGACGTAGCCGCCCTCGCAGATGAGGGCTTTGTAGGAGTCGTGGAAGAAGAATCGGAGTTCGTCGGTGAGGTTCACCATGGCCGAGCCAGGGCCGTGGCCGTACCACGGCATGTTCGTCAGCTTCGCATCGACGGCCGCCTCGATCCGCAGGCGCAACTCGTCGCTGCCGACCCGCTCCTTGAAGATCCCGTAGTGCTTCAGCGCCTCCAGTTGCGGGACGACCAGCAGCCCGAGGAGGTAGACGCTGACGGCGCCAACTAGAACGTGCCAGCGGCGACCGATCAGCACCCAGAACAAGACGAAGGCGAGGGCGAGCAGGGTTGTGCGACTGAGCGTGAGGATGACCGCGGCCATCCCGACCAGCCCAACGGTCCATCGCCAAACCCGGTGAGTCGTCCCCGCCAGCGCCAGGGGCGTCAAGGTGGCGATCATCATCCCGGCCTGGTTGGGATCACCCGCCAGGCCCGCCAGCCGGCCGCCGTAACCGCCTTGGGCGAACACCGATGGGGCGCTGGCGATCGCGGCGATCACCACCCCGATACCCAGGGCCCGCGAAACGGTCCGTAGGTCGTATCGCTCCTGGGCGAAGGCCAGGAAGATCGCCACGTAAAGTGCCAGGTGCCCCATTCGCCTGACCCCGACGTCGCCGTTGGCCAATCCGGAATAGAGCAGAAACAGCCACAGCACCGCGAGCAATTGCAGGACGCCCGCCGTGCTTCTGAACCTGGGCGAGCGGGTGAACGCGAAGAAGAGGCTCACGATCGCCAGCGACTCGTTCAGCGGGTAGGGCCCGAACTGAAGGGTGGCGAATGGGATCGGGAGGAAACAGACCAAGTCGGAGATGCGAGAACTCCGGTCGGTCGCCGGACGGGGATCGAGCTCGATCCCCCAGACGTTGCCGACAGCCATCGCGTCCTCTCCCCGGTGCGGGCGTCATTCTACGGGCCCGGGCGTGTCCCTCGCCGCCGGAAGGGCCATGGCAGGCGGCTGGCGCGGTCGAAGGCTAGTCGAGGTCGGCCAGAACCCCGCGCAGGGCGGCCAGCCCGGCGGCGGGGGAGAACATCGCTTCCCACCTCATCCTGGCCGCCTCAATGGTGGACGGGGGGTATTCGGTCGCCGCCATGATCGCCTGCGCCAAGGCGTCGACGTCGCCGGCCGACACCACGTAGGGGTGATTCGGGCCCACCACCTCCGGCAACGCGCCCGCGTCGCTGACCACGAACGGGATGCCGCAGGCCATCGCCTCCGCGGCGACCAGCCCGAACGACTCGGGGCCAAGCGAGGGGAACGCGGCGACGTCGACCCGGCCGAAGAACTCCGTTGGCTTGAGCCAACCCGGGCGATCAACCAAGCCGGTCAGGCCGGCCAACGCATCGTCGAGCTCAGCTCGCTCGCGGGGAGTGGTGAAGGTCGGTTCGCCGCCCAACACCAAGCGGACGCTGCCGGGGTCGGCGGCATCGAGCCGCTCGATCGCTTGGAGCAGCCCCAAGATCCCCTTCTCCGGAGCCAACCGGCCGAGGAAGCCGACCCGCAGCGGGCGAGATGGGCTGGGCGGCGGCAGTTGGACGAACTCGGAGGTCCAGTTGGGCAGCACCAGCGCCCCCCGGATCTGCCTGGCCAGGAAGGCAGAAGGGACGACGACGCGGCGGGCCCCGAGACGAGCGGCGGCAACCGCGATCCGCCCACGCGGCGACACCGCCCGGTGCAGATGCAGCACCCGGTTTGGCAGCCCGGCGGTAGCCAGACCCGGCAGCAGGCCGTTGCACCAGAGGAGGTGGCGGCGGTGCCGCAACCGCCAGCGGCGCAGTTGCCAGGCATAGTCACGGCGTCCTGAGTTCGGGAGGACGACGACCTCATGGCCCGCCGCGAGTGCCGCAGCCGCGGCGTCGCCGGGGTTTGCCGGGGCGAGGACGCCAACGCGCCAGCCGATCGTCCGGGCCGCCTCGGCCAGGTGCAGCAGCATCACCTCGCCGCCGCCCATGCCGCCGTTCGCTGCCGCGAACCAGACCTCACCCATGGCGCAGCCCGCGATAGACGTCGGCGATGGCAGCGGTCATGTCGCTGCGCGACGGCCAGCCGGCGCGCAGCCTCGGGCGCGCGTCCAGGTGCAACCCCTGAACCTCCAGGGCGGCCGCCACGGCAGCCGTGTCATCGGCGTCCACCAGGCAGCGAGGGGGCAGGATCTCCGGGTTGCCGCCGACGCCGGTGGCGACGACTCCCACCCCCGCGCTCAGCGCGTCCAGCAGGGTGTAGGAGCAGTTCTCCCAATGGGACAGCTGCGCCAGCACGTCCGATTCGGCCAGCAGTTCGGCCCCGTCGACGAAGCCGGCGAAGTGAATCCCGGCCGGGCCGAGGCGGGCGGACTGGGCGCGCAACTCGGCGTCGAGCGGGCCCGAACCCGCGATCGTCAGGGAGGCCTTGGGGTGTGCGGTGCGCAGCAGGGCGAAGGCGTCGAGGAGCCGGTCGATCCGCTTCTCGGGAGCGAGGCGAGAAACCGAGGCGATCCGTAGCCCCGGGGCACGGACGGGCCCGACCGGCGGATCGATACCGTTCAGGACGACGCTGATCGCCAGTCGCCGCCCCCACTTGGCGTGCATCGCGTCGGCGGTGGCCTGCGCGACCGCGATCAAGGCGTCGAAGCGGGCAATGCGCGCCTGGTGGGCGACCGCCATCACGCGCGACCTGACCGGATTGCCGTGGTAGACCAGATCGTCGGCCGCGATCCCGTGCTCGGACGACACCAGGCGCACGGGTTGTCCCACGGTGCCCACCGCGGCGGCGAAGTCGGCGAACGCCAGGTGCGAGTGGACGACGGCGGGACGGAGCCGATCGATCACCCGCCTGAGGGCGGACGCGGAGGAGCGCAGCCCCACAGCGGGCCCGAACGGGGGCGTCAAGACGGCCGCGCCTTGCGCTCCGAGCCGCTGCGCCAACGCGCCCGAAGGGCACAGCGTCACCATCCGCCAACCCGGGATGCCGACCGCCGCGGCGTCCAGGACATGTCGGGCGACCCCGCCCAAGTCGGGCACCGGGACGACCCACAAAGCGATGGGTTCGTGCGCGGGCGGCGAACTCAGAACCATTTCTCCAACCGGTCCAAGGCAGTCCAAAAGCCCTCGCCGTTGTTCACGTGGCCCTGCCAGATCTCGGGGATGAAGCTGGCCGATGGCGCCAGCCGGTCGAGTTGGACGGCGAGCGCCGCCCAATCGATTTCGCCCTCGCCGATCTGGACGCCCTCGCCGTCCACGCCGACCGAATCGACCAGGTGCAGGTGCTGCGCGTGCGGCGCCAGGAGTTCGACGTACTCGGAGAAGGGACGTTTGGCGTAGTTGGCGGCGAGTTTGGAGTGTGAGATGTCGAGGCACAGGCTGCGCTGGTGCGCGGCGGCGAATGCCGCGGTGTCCTCGGCCCGAACGAACAGGTTGCAGAACAGTTGACCGCCCATGTACCAGGGGAAGGGCGGCAGCGTCTGCGCGCACAGCCGCACGCCCGCGTCGTCCACCCTGGCCAGCCCTTCGGCGACCCGTTGGTACATCCGCCCGATCTCCTCGGGCGGCGCGAAGGCGTCCTTGGTGAATCCGCCGAGGCTGGCGATGATCACCGGGTCGACCGGGCAGTCGAAGTAGCGCCGCATGGCGCGGGTGATGTCGACGACGCGCTGCAACTCGGCGATGGAGCGTTCCCAGTGGTCGTCGTCGAAGGACGCCAGGTTCAGCAGGAAGTCGCCGGAAAACAGGTCCGGGGAGTGGGTGGTGTAGAACATCGACAGCTTCGCGTCGAAGACCGTGCCCAACTCGATCTCCAGATCGGCGTAGCTGAAGTGGAACTCCAGGAAGTCCGGCGTCGAGTCCTCCAGCAGGCGAGGGAAGTCGTGGTAGCGGACCGGCAGGCCCCAGGGCCGGCGAAAGGTGTAGTCGCGGCCGCGGGCGACATCGTCGGAAAGGTCCGTGGCATAGAAGAAGTCGCCGGCGTCGATCGGCCGGCGCGCGGTGCGGCCCACCAGCTTGGTCAGGGAGTTGGGCTGCAGGCCGCGTCCAGGCGACTTGATCGCTACCCAGTCGGCGCCGATCACGTCTCCGGGCTCGATGCGGCGGGCGGCGACCAGGGACTTGGCGAGGTTGACCCGGTTCATCATCTCGCCGGTGGAGACGACGCGGGGCGCTGCCGTGCCGAGCGCCTCCTCGACCTCGCGGATCCGCCGCACCATGGTGGCGAACTCGTCGGGAAGCAGGCTGACCTTGTGGTCGTTACCCTCCATCGATCGGTCCAGCGTGAAGTGCTTCTCGATGATCCTGGCACCCCGAGCCACCGCCGCGATCGGCACGTGGTAGCCGCGCTCGTGGCCGGAGTAGCCGACCGGACACTGCCCGATCTCGGCCAGCCGGTCGAGATAGGCGAGGTTTACGTCCTTGAACGGCGCCGGGTAGGTCGACTGGCAGTGCAGCAGCGCGAAGGGCGTCCCGGTCGTGCGCAGCAGGTCGACCGAAGCCACGATTTCTTCCTCGGTCGCCATGCCGGTGGAGACGATCATCGGCAGGCGGTAGCGCGCCGCGTCGCTGAGCAACATGTGGTTGGTCAGGTCGGCCGAGGCGATTTTCAGGGCCGGGACGCCGTAGTCGAACAGTGCCTTGACGCTCGGGGAATCCCAAGGCGTGCACAAGACGTCGATGTCGCGGGCCGCGCAGTGATCGAACACCTTGAACAGTTCTGCGGCGGGCAACGAGAAGCGGGAAAGCAGGTCGAGGGTGTACTGGGGCCCCAGGTCCTCGCCCTGGCCGAGGCTTGCCGCGTCGTTGCGGTAGAGCGCGTCGAGGTCGCGCAACTGGAACTTCACGACGTCCGCGCCGGCTTCGGCGGCGAGGTCGACCAGCCGCCGGGCCAGATCGACCGAGCCGTTGTGGTTGATGCCGATCTCGGCGATGGTGAGGGTGGGGTGGCCGGGCCCGACCTCGTGGCGTCCGATGCGCAGCCTGGTGGAGCCCTGGACGGCGATCGCGATCAGGTGCCCACGTACGTCGGTGAGCGGAATGCGATCGACGCCCTGGCGAAACAGGGCCGAGATGGTTGCCGTCGGGGCGTCGGTCCGGGCGCTGATCACGCTGGTGTTGGCGATCTCGATGGCCGGCTGCGACAAGTCGATATCGGCCTGGGTGACGACCCAGCGGCGGAAATCGCCGTCCGAGATGGCGCCCTTGAGGACGCCGTGATCGTCCACGCAGAAGATCAGCCGCGCCTTGTTGGCGCTGATCTTCTGCAGGGCGACCAGGATCGAGTCCTCGGCGAAGACGACGTACGGGGTGATCTGGCGATCGATGATCATGCGCGCTCGGTTCTCGGTTCCAGGTTCAGCAGGGTTTGCTCGGCCAAGGCCAACTCGGCCGGGGTATCGACGTCGATGCCCTCGATCTCGTCCATGACGAACAGCGCGATGTCGCCGCCCAGCCGGTTGTGCTCGCGCCGGTAGACGTCGGTCTTGGTGAGGTAGAGCGAGCCCGTCTCCCGGTAGAAGAGCTGCTCGGGGCGCAGCTCCTGGCGCCTGGGACGGTCGCGGAAGTCGTATTCGGACGTCACGGACGCTCCGGCTCGCCAAAAGAAGGGCGCCTGGGCGACCACACCCACCATCGAGTCGGCCGCGCTCATCGCGAACTCGGCCATGGCGCGCCGCAGCGTCCCCGGCAGGCGGACCGGCGAGGTCGCCTGCAGCAGCATGACGCGCTCGAACTCGCGTCCGTCCCGGCCCAGTTCGGCGATCGCGTGCTCCACCACGGGCTCGGTTGGCGTGGTGTCTCGCGCCAAGTCGCTGGGCCGCTGAATGACATGTGCTCCGAGTCCGGCGGCCACGGCGGCGATCTCGTCGTCCTCGGTCGAGACGGCCACGACGGCGTCCGCCAGGGTGAGCGCCTGGCCGATCGTCCAGCCGATCAGTGGACGCCCCGCAACCGGCATCAGGTTCTTGCGCGGGATGCCCTTCGAGCCGCCGCGGGCCGGGATCAGGACCAGCGTGGCGACGGCCGCGCTCTGATCGGAGGGCGCGGCGCTGATCACGGCGTCACGATACTCCCGGCGGCGCGCCGCCAAGCGAACCCGGCTAGGGCGAAGCGGCTGCACGCCGGACACGGGCGCCGGCGTGCGGACGGCGTCCCCGGGGCCACCCAACGCCGATGTTAGGTTCCCAAGGAACAAGGGAGAACTAATGCGCACCCGCCCCCTGGCCAGCATTGTCCTGGCCGTAGCCGCGGTTCTCGCGGCCGCCACCTTCCCGCAGTTCCCGGGCGTCGCCCAGGCGGCGGCGCCCGCGCTGCCGGCCGTCCATCCGAAGAAGCCCAAGGAGCACAAGCCAGTCGTGCTGCCGAGCGGCCCCGCGGACTATCTGGTGCGCTTCAAGCGCGGGACGAACCCGAACACCGAGGCCGCGAGCGCGCAGGCAAAGGGCTATCAGGTGAAGCGGACGCTGCGGCGGGTGTTCCCCGGTCTGGTCGTCCACCTGACGCGCGCGCAGCGCGACCAGCTCGTCGCCAACTCCAAGGTGGCCTACGCCGAGCCGGTGCAGCAGGTGCGCGCGTTCTCCGGGACGCAGACCGATCCGCCCTCTTGGGGGCTTGACCGCGTCGACAACCGCAGCCTGCCGTTGAACCGCGATTACGCCTACGGTCCGAACGGGGCGGGTGTTCGGGCCTACGTCGTCGACTCCGGGATCTACGCCGCGCACTCCGACTTCGGCGCGCGGGTGGCGGCCGGCGGAGACTTCGCTGGAGACGGACGCGGTACCGATGACTGCACCGGACACGGGACGCACGTGGCCGGCACGATCGGCGGAGCTAAGTACGGGGTTGCCAAGGGCGTCACGCTCGTGCCGGTGCGCGTCCTCAACTGTGAAGGACTGGGCTCGACAGAGACGGTAATCGCGGGCCTGGAATGGATCACCTCGCACCACCCGGGTGGCCCGGCCGTGGTGAACATGAGCATCGGCACCGACTTCTCGCAAGCATCCAATGATGCGGTCCAGGCGCTGATCTCGGCCGGCTTCACGGTCGTCGTCGCGGCCGGTAACGACGGCGACTTGGCCTGCAGCTATTCGCCGGGAAGCACGCCGGACGCGATCACCGTCGCCGCCACCGACGACACGGACGTCGATGCACCCTTCTCCAACTATGGCCCGTGCGTCGATATCTACGCTCCCGGCGTTGACATCGAGTCGGATGTGCCCGGCTCGCCGACCGCCTCCTACTCGGCTTCGGGGACGTCCATGGCCAGCCCGCATGTCGCCGGTGCGGCCGCTCTCGTGCTGCAGGCGCAGCCGGACTGGACGCCGGCCCAGGTGAGCGCCGAGCTGCTCGGCAAGGCCACCCAAGGGGTCGTCAAGGACAACTACTCGAGCAACCGCCTCCTCTACACCGGCGGCGGCGTCACCCCGGCCCCGCTGTGGCCGACCCCAGCCCCCACTTTGACCGGTACCCCGAAAGCCGACTGGACGCTGTACGCGCACACCGGGGTCTGGGGCCCGGAGCCGGTCACGTTCAGCTATCGCTGGGAGCGGGTCAAGGGTGGGGAGGTCAGCGTGATCGCGGGAGCGTCGGGCGCCTCCTATCGCCTGACCCCCGCCGACGCCGGCTCCACCGTCCGCGTCGTGGTGACGGGGACGGCCAGCGGCTTCCTGGCCGTGACCAGGACGTCCGCGCCGAGCGTGCTGGTGACCGGCACGATCACCGCCGCGACGCCGAGCATCGCCGGCCGGGCGGTGGTCGCCTCGAGGCTCACCGCGACCCCGGGCAACTGGATTCCGGCGCCGATCTCGTTCGCATACCAGTGGTACCGGGTTTCCTCGACCGGAGCCGCAGCGGCCATCCCCGGGGCCACCGCCGCGACCTACCTGGTCGCCCCGAGCGACCTGAACCACACCATCCGGGTCGCGCTGACCGGTAGCCGGCCCTTCTTCCCGAGCGTCACTCGGCAAAGCGTGTCGACGGCGAGGGTCGCGGCGGGGACGCTGAGCGCCGCGGTGCCGGTGGTGAGCGGAACGCCGCGGGTAGGGGTCGCCCTGCTGGCGAACCCCGGCGCCTGGGGCCCGGCTCCGGTGACGCTGCGGTACCAGTGGTACCGCGTCTCCGCGACCGGCACTGCGACGGCGATCAGCGGGGCCAGCGCGGCGTCCTACCGGGCGCAGGCGGCGGACCTGAACCAGGCCCTGAAGGTCAGGGTGACCGGCTCGAAGTGGGGCTACGCGACGACCGCGCGGACCTCCGTGGTGACGGCGAGGGTCGTCCCCGGCGCCATCGTCCCCCAGACGCCCTCGCTGACCGGGACGCTCAGGGTCGGCTACACCGTGGCGGTCGTCCCAGGCAGGTGGGCACCAGCGCCGGTGAGCTTCAGGTATCAGTGGTACAAGATCTCGACGACCGGTTTGCAGTCGGTGATCA
>JBDHZK010000063.1:0-15216 GCA_039811865.1 Propionicicella sp.
GCGATCCCCGCCGATCAGATGGGCCTGGACATCGGCCCCGAGTCGGCCAAGCTGTTCGCCGAGGCGATCGCGGGCGCGAGGAGCCTGTTCTGGAACGGCCCGATGGGCGTGTTCGAGATGGAGGCGTTCGCGAACGGCACCAAGGCTGTCGCCAAGGCGATCGCCGACTGCGAGGGCCTGACGGTCCTTGGCGGCGGCGACTCCGCCGCGGCCGTTCGTCAGTTCGGCTACGCCGACGACGACTTCGGCCACATTTCGACCGGCGGCGGCGCGTCGCTGGAGTTTATGGAAGGCAAGAGCCTGCCCGGGCTCGCCGTCCTTGAGGGAGGAGAGTGACCATGGCTCGCAAGCCGATCATGGCGGGTAACTGGAAGATGAACCTCGACCACGTCGAGGCCGGGAACACCTTGCAGAAGCTGGCCTGGGCGCTGACCGACAAGAAGCATGACGCCGCGAAGGCTGACGCTGTCGTCGTGCCGCCGTTCACCGACCTGCGCACGGTGCAGGTCTTGGTCGAGGGCGACGACCTGCCCATCGGCTACGGCGCGCAGGACGTCTCCACGCAGGACTCCGGTGCCTACACCGGCGAGATCTCGGCAGCGATGCTGACCAAGCTGGGCTGCACCTACGTGGTGATCGGCCATTCCGAGCGGCGTGAGTACCACGGCGAAACCGACGAGATCGTCAATGCCAAGGCCAAGAAGGCGCTTGCGGCTGGGCTCGTCCCGATCGTCTGCGTGGGCGAGGGCCTGCCGATCCGCAAGGAGGGACGCCACGTCCCCTACACCCTTGACCAGGTGAAGGGTTCGTTGGCCGACCTGTCCGACGACCAGGTCGCCGGGCTCGTGATCGCCTACGAGCCCGTCTGGGCCATCGGTACCGGCGAGGTCGCCACTCCCGACGATGCCCAAGAGGTCTGCGGAGCGATCCGTGGGCTGCTGCGCGAGCTGCACGGTGACGCGGTCGCCGACGCCACCCGCATCCAATACGGCGGCTCGGTCAAGGCCAACAACGTCGTCGAGATCATGGCGCAGCCGGACATCGATGGCGCCCTGGTCGGCGGCGCCAGCCTCAACCCGGAGGAGTTCGCGAACATCGTGACCTTCTACTCCAAGGCCTGAGAGCGAAGTCGGTCAACGCGACAACAGAAGGGCCCGGGGTGTTCCCCGGGCCCTTCGTCGTTGGTCCGCAAGGGAGCCCTCGGCAGCTTCTGCCGGCCCACTGGCGGGGATGGGTCATGGCCCCGGCGACGGCATGAAGGCGTGTGTTGCCGGTTCGGGTCACGGTCGAAGGGTGTCCGAACCGGTGCCGACCGCCGCCAACTCGTCGGGACGGGCCACGAGCCCGACGAGTTCGTGGGCCACGTAGGGCTCCTCCAAGTAGGCAACCTCGACGTCACTGAGCTGCAGTTGCAGCGCGCGCACCGCATCGTCGACGCGAGCCGGCTTCGAGCACCCGACGATCGGTGCGGCGACGCCGCGCGCCCAGTGCCAGGCCAGGGCGACGTCGGCCATCGGGACGCAGTGCTTCGCGGCGAGGTTCGCGACGCGCTCGACGACCGGCAGGTCGAGTGCCTTGCCGCGGTCGTACTTCTTCCGCATGGTTTCGTCGGTGGTGGCGCGAACCGTGTCGGATTCCCAGGTGGGGCGCGTGAGGTGGCCCGACGCGAGCGGGCTGTAGGGGGTCAGGCTCATGCAGTACTGCTGCGCCACCGGGATGAGTTCGCGCTCGTCCTCGCGGTAGAGCAGGTTGTAATGGTTCTGCAGGCCGCTGAAGCGCGTCCAGCCGTGCGCATCGGCGAGTGCCTGAAGGTTGTGGAGCTGGTAGCCGTACATGGCCGACGCGCCCAGCGCCCGCACCCTGCCGGAGCGGACCAGGCCGTCGAGGGCGGCCAGCGTTTCGGCCATCGGGGTCGCGTAGTCGAAGCGGTGGATGATGTAGAGGTCCAGATAGTCCGTGCCCAGCCGCCGCAGGGTTGCGGTGATCTCCCGCTCGATGGCTTCCCGGGAGAGGCGGCCCTCGTTGAAGTAGACCTTGGAGGCCAGCACGACGTCCTCGCGGGGGAGCGACATCCGGCGCAGGGACTCGCCGATGAACTCCTCGCTGGTGCCGTGGGCGTAAACGTTCGCGGTGTCGATGAAGTTGACGCCCAAGCCGATGGCGCGCTCGATGACCGCCTGGGTGTCGTCCTGCCCGATCACCCACTGGTGGGTATCCGAGAAGACCTTGCCGAAACTCATCCCCCCGATGCACAGCCGAGGGATCGAGATGTCGGTCTGACCCAGTTTCGTGAACTCCATGGTTCCTCCCTACCGCCCTACCGCGTGATCATCGTGACACCTCAGTCACGACACTGGTACCCACGGCCACGTGGGCCGGGAAGAAGGCGCTCGAACTGCGACGGCTCAGCAGCGAGCAGGTAGCCAACTCGGAAGGCGCTCAGTAGATGACGTCGCCGCGCTGTCGCCGCAGGCGCAGTTCCTCCAACGCCTCGGTCAGGATGGCCGCCGCCTCGGCGTCGGAGCGGCGCTCCTTCACGTAGGCCAGGTGAGTCTTGTAGGGCTGGATCTTGGGCGGGGGTGGAGGGTTCTCGGAGTCCATGTTCGCGGGCAGGCCGCAGCGGGGACAGTCCCAGGTTTCGGGGATGGCGGCATCAGCGGCGAACGCGGGACGCGTCTCATGCCGGTTCGCGCAGAAGTATGAGACATACAGCCTCGGGGCTGCGTCGCCCCGCTCGGCCTCGCCCATCGGGCCGGCGCCGACACGGCTGCCCCTGATTGCACTGCCACCCGCCACTGACGTGATCTCCTCGCGCGACTAGATTGCTGCGAACCTGATACTGGGCCTCAGGCCATCGTCCCGACGGACGGAAAGAACCGGTACAGCACCAGCAGGCCGACAATACACGCAAGCCAGATGAGACCGACGATGACTGTCAGACGGTCGAGATTTCGCTCGGCCACCGACGTCCCACCCATCGACGTCGACATGCCGCCGCCGAACAGATCCGAGAGCCCGCCGCCGCGTCCCTTGTGCAACAAGATGAACGCGGACAGCACCACGCTGGTCAGGATCAGGACGATCGAAACCGTAAGGATCGGCCAGGTCAAAAGGGGGACGAGCAGCACCCGTGCATCCTAACTCACGCTACAGAGAGCAAATGTGCTGTGGGAGGCCCGCGGCCGCCTCGGCGTCGACGAACCAGTGGGTGGCTTCTCGACCCTGGACGCGGGCGGCGGGCAGGCCGACCTCACCGGCCAGGGCGCGCGCGCAGGCCTGCGCCTTGTCCGCACCCGTGACGAGCAGCCAGACCTGTTTGGCCCGGTTGATGGCCTGGAGGGTGAGGGTGATCCGCTCAGGCGGCGGTTTGGGTGCATCGGTGACGCCGATGGCCAGAGCCGTGGTCGGCTCCCCGGAGGGGTGGCCGGGGAACAGCGACGCGATGTGTCCGTCGGGCCCCATGCCGAGGATGCACAGGTCGAAAGCGGTGTCGCCCAGTTCCTTGGCGTAGGTCAAGGCCGCCTGGGCGCTTTCCACCAGCCCGTCGGCGCCCGGCATCGGGTGAATGCGTGCCGGTTTAAGGGTGAGGCTGCCGGCCAGGACGGCCAGGACGGGGCCCGCGACGCGGTCCGGGTCGTCCGTCGGGAGAAAGCGTTCGTCGCTCCACCACAGTTCCAGCCGCGCGGGGTCGATCGCGCCGGCGGCCCGAACGGCGAACCGCTCGTACATCGCCTGCGCCGTACGCCCACCCGTCAGGCACAGTTGGGCGACGCGCTCGTTTCGCTGTAATCCGGCCAACTGCTCGATGAGCCGCTTCGCGACCTCGTCCGACAGCGACTCTGGGCCGCAGTAGCGGTGGACGCGGGTCAAGCTCACACGATCTCCTGCTCGGCCGCCAACTGCCCGGTGCGCTCCCGGCGGGCCTTGACCGTAGGCGTCTGTGGGGACTCGGGCAGGCGAGCCGGTACGGTCCGGCGCCGACGTTTCGGCGCCGGGGTGCGGTGGCAGCGCGAGAGCAGCATCTGGGTGGCCTGTTCGAAGATGTCGTCGGCATCCATCCGGCGCAATTCCTCGGTGATCAGGGCGTTTATGTCGCGGCGCCGCAGCGCCACCCCTCGCTTGGGAATGCCCGGGGCAGAGAACTGAGCCATCATGCCGTCCTCGCGGACGATGGAGATGTCACCCTTTTCGGTTTTCATGACGACGCCGGTGATACCCGGGCCGACCGAATCGGAACGCTCCACCGGCACGTTCAGCCTCGCCTCCAGCCAGGCCGCGAGCAGCGTCGCCGCGGCGTTGTCCGGGGACGCCGCCACGTGCACCGACTGGATCGGCGACGGGTACTGGTCGATCGCCGCCGCCAGCAGCGCCCGCCAGGGCGTCAGCCGGGTCCACGTTAGGTCGGTGTCGCCGCGAGAGTGGTGCTCGGCCCGGATCTCCAGGGCATGGATCGGGTCGGTGGCGCCCATCGCATCGGTGATCCGCCGACTGCCCAACTTCCCGATCGGGTCCTGCCCGGGGTCGGCCGGGGACGACCCCGGCCACCACACGATGACGGGCGAGTCGGGCAGCAGCAACGGCAGCAAGACCGAGTCGCGGTGTTGCCTGAGCTCGCCTTGGAACCGCAACGAAACGATCTCGCCGGGAACGCCCTCGCCCACTCGGATCTCGGCGTCGAGCCGGGTCGTCTTGGACGTTCCGTCCGTGACGAGGAGGATCCGCGAGGGATGCTCCCGGCCGGCGTCGATGCAGGCGGCCATCGCCCGGTCGTAGTCGGCGCGGTCGGCGACCACGATCATGGTGAACACCAGGCCACCCATGCCGACGAAGCGCCGGGCCTGGACGATGGCGTTGTTGATGGCCTGGGCGGTTGTGCCCTTTAGCGTTGTGATCATCGTCTTCTCCCTACGGTCGGCGCCAGGTGAAGCCGTCCCGGGCGAGCATGTCGACCGCGGACTGGGGACCCCAAGTGCCGGAAAGGTAGCCCTGCGGCTTTCCGAACTCGGCCCAGAAGTCGAGGATGGGGTCGAGGATCTTCCAACTCAGCTCGACCTCCTCGTTCTGCGGGAACAGCGGCGGATCGCCGAGCAGGACGTCCAGGATCAGCCGCTCGTAGGCCTCTGGGCTCGACTCGGTGAACGAGCCGCCATAGGCAAAGTCCATGCTGACTTCGCGGATCTCCATCAGCGTCCCCGGAACCTTGGCGCCGAATCGCATGGTGATGCCCTCGTCCGGCTGGATCCGCATCACCAACGCGTTGGTGCCGAGTTCCTCGACATCGGTATCGGTGAAGGGTAAGTGGGGTGCGCGGCGCAGGTTGAGGGCGATCTCGGTGACCCGGCGGGGCATCCGTTTCGCGGCGCGCAGATAGAAGGGGACGCCGGCCCAGCGCCGGTTCTCGATGTCGACCCGGATCGCCGCGTAGGTCTCGGTGACCGAGTCGGGCGGGATGCCGTCCTCCTCGAGGTAGCCCTTGACCTTTTCGCCGCCGCACCAGCCGGCCAGGTACTGGCCCCGAGCCGTCTGGGTGGCGATGTCTTTCGGCGGGCGGACCGCGGCGAGCACCTTTTGCTTCTCGGCCCGCAGTTGACTCGCCTCGAAGGACGTCGGCTCCTCCATCGCCGTCAGCGCGAGCAACTGGAGGAGGTGGTTTTGGATGACGTCGCGCGCGGCGCCGATGCCGTCGTAGTAACCGGCGCGGCCACCGATGCCGATGTCCTCGGCCATCGTGATCTGCACGTGATCGATGTAGTTGCGATTCCAGATGGGCTCGAACAACTGGTTCGCGAAGCGCAGAGCCAGCATGTTCTGGACCGTTTCCTTGCCCAGATAATGATCGATGCGGAACACCGATTGCGGGTCGAACACCGATGAGACCGTGCGCTGCAATTGCTTGGCGCTGGCCAGGTCGTGGCCGAACGGCTTCTCGATGACGACGCGGCTCCAGGTTTCTGCTCGCTTCTCGACCAGCCCGTGCTTGTTCAACTGACTGATGACCGTGTCGAAAGCGCCCGGAGGAATGGAGAGGTAGAAGGCGTGGTTCCCGCCGGTGCCCTTCGCCTCGTCCAGATCGGTCAGAGTCGACTTCAGCCGGCGGAAGGCTTCGTCGTCGTCGAAGGTGCCGGCGACGAATCGGATGCCCTCAAGCAGTTGCTGCCAAACTTCCTCGCGGAAGGGCGTCCGGGCCCGCTCGCGCACGGCGTCGTGGACGATCTTGGCGAAGTCCTGATCCGCCCAGTCGCGTCGAGCGAAACCGACCAACCCGAATCCGGGGGGCAGTAGCCCCCGATTCGCCAGGTCGTAGATGGCCGGCATCAGCTTCTTACGAGCGAGATCGCCGGTCACCCCGAACAACACCAGCGCGCAGGGCCCCGCGATCCGCGGCAGCCTGCGGTCCTGGGGATCCCGCAGCGGATTGGTGTTGGTCGGTTCGCTCACTTACGTTCAGCCCTTCTTCGCCTCAGCCATCGCCTTCTCGACGCTGGCGACCAGTTCGTCCCAAGACACGTTGAACTTCTCGACGGCCTCGTCCTCAAGCTGCTGGACGACGTCGGCGAAGTCGACGCCGACCTCGGCCAACTGGTCCAAGACCGCCTGCCCGGTCGCCCCGGAGGCGATCGTGCCGGCGACCTCGCCATGATCGCCGAAAGCCTGCATCGTCTTCTCCGGCATGGTGTTGACCACCCCGTCGGCGACCAGTTGATCGATGTACATCGTGTCGGGGTAACCGGCGGTCTTCACCCCGGTGGACGCCCACAGTGGCCGCTGCACGTTGGCACCCTGGGCCCGCAGCGCCTTGAAGCGGTCGGAGGAGAACACCTCCTCGAAGGCCGCGTAGGCGACCTGGGCATTGGCGATGGCCGCCTTGCCCTTGAGCTGATCTGCTGCCTCGGTGCCCAGCTTGTCCAGTCGCTTGTCGACCTCCGCGTCCACCCGAGACACGAAGAAGGAAGCCACGGAGTGGATCTTCGACAGATCCAGGCCCGCGGCCGCGGCCGTCTCGAGGCCGGTGAGGTAGGCGTCCATCACGCCCCGGTAGCGGTCCAGGCTGAAGATCAGGGTCACGTTCACGCTGATGCCCTTGCCGATCGCCTGCGCGATGGCCGGCAGGCCGGGCTGGGTGGCAGGGATCTTGATCAGGACGTTCTCGCGATCGACCAGGTCGTGGAGTTCGCCGGCCTGGGCCACCGTTTCCGCGGTCTTCATCGCCAGGCCCGGCTCGACCTCGATCGAGACCCGGCCGTCGTACCCCTTGGAGGCGGAGAAGATTTCGGCGAACAGATCGCAGGCGTCGCGGACGTCGGTGGCGCAAAGCTGCTTGATCGCCTCGCCGACCTCGACGTCGCCCAGGTCCTTCAGCTGCTCGGCGTAGTCGGCTCCGTTGGTCAAGGCGGCGGCGAAGATGGTGGGGTTGGTCGTCACACCAACCACGGAGTCCTCGGCGATGAGGGTGGCCAGGTTGCCCGACTTGATGCGGCCGCGCGACAGGTCATCCAGCCAAATGGACACTCCCGCGTCGGCCAGAGCCTTCAGACGTTGGTTCATTGGATTTCTCCTGGTTCAGAGAGGGGGCGCCGGCGAACCGACGCTAGCGACGTACGTTTTGGCGCTGCAGCCGACCCTATCCGTCACGTGAGAGCCGGGCTAGGGAAGTCAGTCGTTTCTGACCTCGGACGGGGTCTTGGCCGCGGATCGAAGCGTCGGTCTAGACTGCGACGACACCGAGAGACAAGGCCGCGACCACGCACACGCTTCCGCTTCAGTCGTCCACCGAGCCAGCGAGCGGCCGGATGGGCGTCGTTCGCGCGTACGTGGGTCTCACCAAACCTCGGATCATCGAGTTGTTGCTCGTCACGACGGTGCCGGCGATGTTTCTCGCCGCGCGCGGGATGCCCGATTGGCGGCTTGTGTTGTGGACGATGCTGGGCGGCACCCTGGCTGCGGCCAGCGCCAACGTTTTCAACTCGGTCATCGATCGCGACATCGACCAGCGCATGCGCCGCACCCGGCGCCGGCCGATGCCGCGCGATGCGGTCACCAATCCTCGGGCGTACGCCTTCGGGGTCGTGCTGGGGGTCGGCTCGCTGGTGGTGCTGGGGCTCGGCACGAACTGGCTTTCGGCCGTCCTTGCGCTGGTCGCGAACGGGTATTACGTCTTCGTCTACACCCTCGCCCTCAAACGCCGCACGGCGCAGAACATCGTTTGGGGGGGCATCGCGGGGTGCTTCCCGCCTCTGATCGGATGGACGGCGGTCACCGGGTCGATCGCTTGGACCCCGATCGTCTTGTTCGCCATCGTCTTTTTCTGGACGCCGCCGCACACTTGGGCGCTGGCGTTTCGATATCGCGAGGACTACCAAGAGGCGCACGTCCCGATGCTGCCGGTGGTGATGCCGGCCCCCAAGGTGGCCTGGCGAATCCTCGTCTACACCGTCGTTACCGTGGCCGTCAGTTTGACGCTGTGGCCGATCGCACGGACCGGCTGGCTGTATCCGGCGGTGGCGCTGGCCACCGGCTCTTTGATGGTGGCCGAGGCGATCGCCCTGCTGCGCCGGGCGCGGGCCGGTCTGACCGATGCCGCGCTGAAGCCGATGCGCCTGTTCCATCTGTCGAACAGTTACCTCGCGCTGGTCTTCGTCGCTGCCGCGGTCGACGCGCTGTTCATGGGCTGAGCCGGGACGGAGCCGGCGCCGATGGCCGTCCCCCGAACGCTCAGGAGTAGATGCATCAGCGCGGCGGAGAACAGCGCCGTACCCAGCATGTGGGTGATCACGATGCCCAGCGGCAGGTGCGTGAAGTACTGGACGTACCCCACCAGGCCCTGCAGCAACTCGATGCCGAGGAGGATGTGCGCGGCCCGGTAGGCGGGTCGGCTTCCCCGCAGCCGGATCACCAGCCAGACGGTCAAGGCGACGAGGACCCAGACGGCCACGGCATGCGTCTTGGCCGTCCACTCCAGGCTCATTCCGTTGCGTTGCGCCGCGCCATCGCCCGAGTTAGGGCCGGCGCCGGTGACCACCGCGCCAAGAGCACAGACCAAAAGGCCGACGGCGAAGACCACTCTGGCCAGGGCGAGTGTCGGGACGGAAACCACGGAGGGGGCGGCCGCGGACGCCCGGTGCGCCATCGCGACGCACAACATGATCAGCGCGACCGAAGCGACCAGGTGCAGCGCGACCACCCAAGGATTCAACTGGCTGAGGACGGATAGGCCGCCGATCACGGCCTGCACAGGGATCCCCAGCGCGGCGATGACCGCGAGCCGCCGCAAGGTCTTGTCGACCCGACGGGCTCGATAGGCGGCCACGAGCGTCCCGATGGCGATCGCCGCCAGCACGAAGGTCAGCAGCCGGTTGCCGAACTCGATCGCACCGTGCACGCCCAACTCCGGATGGGGCAGGTACGACCGCGAGTCGCATTGGGGCCAGGTCGGGCAGCCCAGCCCGGACTTGGTCAGCCGGACGAGAGCCCCAGTTACGACCAGGACCATGTTCGCCACGACCGAAGCGATCGTCCAGCGACGAAGTGCGGCGGGCCCACTCAGGATGTCCATCGGAACGCCTTAGCTGCTAGGAGGGAGGCAAGGAGTGCCCAAACCGCGAGGACACCCAGCGGCCAGGCGGCCGAGGACCCCGCGGACCAGGCGCGAAACGCTTCGCCCAGAGCCGCCGTCGGCAAGACTGCGACCACCGGCTGCAGTGCGGCCGGGTGACGTTCGAGCGGGACGAGGAGTCCGCCCCCGGCCGCGGCCGCCAGGTAGACGAGATTGGCGAGTGCGAGGGTTGCCTCGGCGCGCAGCGTTCCGGACAGGGCGAGCGCGAGCGAGGCGAACGTAAGGACTGCCAAGGGGACGGCCAGCGCGACGATCAAGGTCTGCGGCCCGGTCGGGTGCGGGCGCCAGCCCAGCGCCAGGGCCACACCGGACAGGACGAGCCCCTGCCCGGCGATGATCAGCAGCACGCAAAGCGCCTTGCCGGCCAGGACGCCAAAGCGCCCGATCGGCGTGGCGGCCAGGCGCTCCAGCACCCCGTAGCGGCGCTCGTAGGCGGTCGTGATCGCGATGGACGTGAACCCGGTCGACCAGATCGCGAGCGCCATCACAGACGGCGCGAAGAGGTTGAAGGGGATGTTGAAGCGTTCGCCGAAGTAGCGCCCCGCGAACAGCAGGGCGACCGGGATCACCAGGGCTAGGAGCAGTTGTTCGCCGTTGCGCGCCAACATGCCCGCCTCGGTGAGGCCGTGGGCGACTATCCGCCGCCAAGCGGGCGCGGCGGCTGGCGCAGGGGACAGGTCGAGGGTCACGGGCGGCCCCCCGAGGTGTGGTTGACGAAGACTTCCTCCAGGGAGGCGTCGCGGGTGAGTGTGGCGACGTCCCCGTGCAGGACGATGCGGCCACGATCGATGATCCACACGAAATCGGCCAGCCGAGCGGCCTCGTCCATGGCGTGAGTGGTCAGTAGCACGGCCACACCGGCGGATCGCAGTTCGGCGATCAGGTCCCAAGAGGCCCGGCGGTTGTGGGGGTCCAGGCCCGCGGTCGGCTCGTCGAGGAAGACCAGTTCCGGACGTCCGATCAGGGCCGCGGCCAGGTTGACGGTCTGCTGCTGGCCGCCTGACAAGCGGCGATACGGCGTCTTGGCGAAGCCGTCGATGCCGAGCCGCTCGGCGAGGACGTCAACGGGCAGCGGCTTGGCGTACAACCGGGACAGATAGCGCAGGAGTTCGAGGGGCCGGATCCCGGACCAGGCGCCGGTCGTTTGGGGCATCAGCCCGATCCGAGTGCGCGCGTCCTTGCTGCCCGGCGCCGCGCCCAGGACTCGGATCGTCCCACCCACGACCGGGACGAGTCCGGTGCAGGCCCGGATGGCGGTGGTCTTGCCGGCGCCGTTCGGGCCCAGCAAGCAAGTCACCTGCCCCGCCGCGGCGGTCAGCGAGAGGCCGTCGAGGATGCGGGGGTGCCGCCCTAGGGTCACCACCACCTCGTCCAGGACGAGGGCTGACGCGGGCACGCCGTCAGCTTAGTGTTGGCGATGGCGTTGGCGCGCGAAGGGGTCGTGGGCTCAGCACGACGCCCGCGATCGGCTGCTGGCTCGAAGCAAGCGGGCGCGGACCGGCCGAGCGGTGGCGGGTGCCCGGCTGGCGCTCATCGAGCGAATGGAGGTGCGCAGATGCGGGTGTTGCTGACCGAGAGCGCCAGCCTCACCGCGCGCGAGACGCTGACTACCCTCGGTCGCGCCGGGCATTCTGCCGACCTGTTGAGCAGCGGGCCGGGCAGCGTCGGCTCGTTCAGCCGGTGGCGCCACCGCTTGGTTCGCGTCCGCCCGGCGGTCCACGAAGACCCGGTCGGCTGGGTACGCAGCGTCGGCAGACTCCTCGCCGACGGGCACTGGGACGCAGTCCTCCCGACGCACGAGCAGTCCTGGCTGTTGGCGTTGGGACGTTCCGCATTACCGGCCGCCGCTCCCATCCCCTTGGCCAGCGCGGCGGCTTTCGACCAGGTCCAGGGAAAACAGGCGTTCGTCCGGTTGGCTGACCGCCTGGGCTTGCCGCAGCCGCGATGGTGGCTGGCCGGGGAGTCGCCACCCCCGGATGCGCGTTGCTGGTGGGTGAAGGCGGACCACGCCACGGCTGGCCTGGGCGTCGCGCGAGCGGCGTCCGCGGCGCAGACTCGGGCCGCGGCGGCCGAGTTCGGTCCCGACGCGATCTGCCAGGAGCACGTCGAGGGGCGCTACGGCCAGGCGCAAGGCGTGTTCGCCCGAGGACGCCTGGTCGCCGCCCACTGCAGCGTCGGCGCGTTCGAGGGGATCGGCGGTTCCGCGTCGGCCCGGCTCAGCGTGGCGTTTCCCGACCTGGTCGCGGCCCTGTCCGCGATCGGCGAGTCCCTGCAGTGGCACGGCGGTCTGACCCTCGACTTCGTGGACGGCCCGGACGGGCCACGCCTGATCGAATGCAATCCGCGCCAGGTGGAGCCCGGCAACGCGGTCGCGGCAGGGGCCGATCTGGTGGGGCGGCTGATCGCGGTCGGCCGCGGCGAAACCTCCGGTGAGCTGGTCCTGGGACGTCCCGGTGTCCGCACTCGCAGCACACTCGCGATGGCGTTGGGCGCGGCAGAGCGCGGCGGTCGGCGTGCGGCCTTGGCGGCGCTGGCCGAGGCGAGGGCGTACGGCGCAGAGGTCTTGACCCCGGTCTTTGCCGATCCGCCGAGTCTGCTTCCCGCCGCGGTCTCGGTCGGGACGGCGGTGCTGGCACCGTCCCGAGCGAAGTCGCTGGCGGGGGATGTGGTTCGCCGCTATCGCGTCACCGCGGAGCAGGCGCGGCTCGTCCGGGCCGCCCTGCTATAACACGGGCATGGAGCCGAACGAGATGACGCAGGCCATGCAGGCGTCGATGCGGGAGCGCACCGGCCGCGATGTGGATCAGTGGGTCCGGCTGGTAACCGACGGCGGAGTCGACCCGCTCGACCAACTCGCTGTCCGCAACTGGCTGCGCGACGTCCATGGCGTCCCCCAGAACTCGCAGTGGGCGATCGCTTTCGCCGCCGCCGAAGCGGCCGGCTGGGTGCGTCCGTCGGCGGGAGAGTACTCCGACACGCTGTTCAGCGGAGCGAAGGCGGCCCTGCGGCCGCTGCGCGACGCCGTGTTGGCGATGGCGACGGCGATGGGATCCGACGCCGAGCCCCAAGGGCGCGGTACCTACACGCCCGTGGTTCGCAAGCGGCAGTTCCTGGCCGTTGCCCCCGGCCCGCGCGGGACGCTGCGTGTTGGCCTGCGCTACCGGCAGGCGCCAGCCGACGATCGGTTGACGGCGGCGAAGGGGTTCGCCCAGGCCACCCACTGGGTGCACCTGGAAGCCGGCACCGACCCGGGTGAGATCGGCTGGCTCGAGCCGCTCATCGCGCAGGCGTACGAACAGAACGGCTGATGGGCGACCCGCATCCGCTCACGGGAGCGCCGTTCGATTCCCCGGTGCCGCCGGGCACCGGCTGGCCCGGCGACCCGGCCACCCCGGACACGCCGGTCGCGCTCGATGCCGCAGCGGTCGAGCGGCTGGCGTCGTCGGCGAGCAGCCTCGCCGCCTTGGACGCCCGGATCAGCGTCTGCCGGGCGTGCCCACGCCTGGTCGGCTGGCGCGAGCAGGTCGCTGCCACGAGACGCCGGGCAGCCTTCGCCGATCAGCCCTACTGGGGACGTCCGGGCCCGAGTTTCGGCGACGCGGAAGCGACCCGGCTGATCGTCGGGCTGGCCCCGGCCGCGAACGGGACGAATCGGACCGGCCGCATGTTCACCGGCGACCGTTCGGGGGACTGGCTGTACGCGGCGCTGCACCGGGCCGGCTTCGCGAACCAGCCAACGTCCACGCACAGTGGCGACGGCCTGGTGCTGACCGGGATCCGGATCGTGGCCGCCGTGCGCTGCGCCCCTCCGGCAAACAAGCCGACGCCCGCGGAGTTCCGCACGTGCGGGCATTGGCTGGACCGCGACCTGGAGCTCAGTTCTCCCCGATTGCGCTCCATCCTCGCTCTGGGCGCCTTGGGCTGGAACGCGACGCTCGCGGCGGCGGTGCGCCTTGGGTGGGGCGTCGAGAAGCCGAAACCCAAGTTCACCCACGGCGCCGAAACTGCGCTGACTAGGGGCGATGGGCAACAGGTTCGGCTATTGGGAAGCTATCACGTCAGCCAGCAGAACACGTTCACCGGCAAGCTCACCGAGGAGATGCTGGACGAGGTGCTGGCCCGGCTATAGCTCGGCACCGCCGCCGGCGCCCATGATGGGAAGATGTGCAAACTCACCGAGGCAGAAATCGCGGCCGCTGTGCCGCCCGGTTGGAGCCGGCAGGGCGACGCGCTGGTCGCGACGTTCGAGACCAGATCGTTCGCCAACGGCGCCGAGTTCGTCGCTGCCATCGCGGTGGCCGCCGACGACGCCAATCACCACCCCGACATCACCCTGACCTACCCGCGCATCGGCATTCTCCTCACCACCCACGAAGCGGGCGGAATCACGCGGCTAGACGTCGACTTGGCCGGCCGGGTAGGCGAGTTGGCCGCGGAGCGAGGGTTCGATCCGATCCAGTGAGCGCTGGGGTGCCGTCGAGCTAGCAGAGCGTGAAGGTGATCGCCGAGACACCGATCTGAGGATTTCCGCTTACCGTCGAGTTGTTCTGGCTGTAGGTGAACTCGGTGGCGCTCACCGGGCCGGCCCAGGTCAGGTCAGCGTTACCGGCGGTTGAAGTATTGGCGGTCGGGGTGCCGTTCAGTCCGTCTGGTGCCATGAACGGTGTCGCGCTCGAGCCCGTCCCCTGAACGTTGCTGCCGTGCGTCTGGGTGTACCCGGCGGTGTTGATCACCACTTCGTCGTCGTAGGCCACGTTGCTGCCGGTTTGGCTCCAATCGATGTCCAGGATCGTGAACTTGACGTTGTAGACCGGGACGCTGAAAGCGAACCGGATCGTCTCGGTTGGGTTGTCCCCGGCACCCAGCGCGAACCGCAGGTTCGGGGTGATTCCGCCGAAGGTATTCGTCGACACGTTGGCGTTGCCGGTGCCGGCCGAGCCGGTGTAGGTGAGCGTGATGGTCACGCCGGCCACGACCCAGGACGAGCCCGACGTGAAATGGGTGCCGGTCGCCTGGTTCCAGGCCAGCGTTTGGGTTGGGCACGGTGACGCCGCGAATGCCGGGGCGCCAACCGCCGTGGCGACCACCGGGACGGCCCACGCGGCTCCTGAGAGCAGCGTCCTGCGCGTGGTCCCCCGACTCTCGTTGTCGGTGAACGCCGAACCGCTGCCAAGCACGCTGCCAAGCGTACAGGCTGGGGTCAGCCCCGAAAACCGGGTGCCCCGGACCGGCTTGGCCCCGAGGCACCCGGGCTGTGAGTCAGCGTGCTCCGGCGGGCTCGCGCTCGGCCTTCATCGCAGCCGCTTCCTCCCCGGGCTCGGGAGGCAGCAAGACGGCGGGAGTCGGCTCGGAGTCGTCGGTTTCCTTCACGCGCATGGCATAGAACGAACGCCACACGAAGAAGGCGGCAATGCAGAAGAACACTCCCGCGAGGACATGGACGAGCGTCGCGTTGCCCTGGGCGGTGATCGACACCGCGAGTTCGACCGCGAGCAGCCCGAACAGCGTCGTGAACTTGATCACCGGGTTGAGCGCAACCGAGGAGGTGTCCTTGAACGGGTCACCGACGGTGTCGCCGACGATGGTGGCGTCGTGCAACTCCG
>JBDHZK010000064.1:0-14189 GCA_039811865.1 Propionicicella sp.
ATGTCGGCGACCACCTCGTCCGAGTCCAGCCCGCGCAGCAAAGCGAACCCGCGCCGCCGACCCCCGTCGGAGTAGGGCAGGGCCAGTCGCGGCTCAGCCCGCCAGTACAGGTCCACCGCCGCGGCGGCGTAGCCGTCCTGGGTGAGCCGGGCCAGGGCGTCGCTCACCACGTCGGTCAGCCCGTAGAGCTCTCCCAGGACGACCACGCCACCGCGGCACTCACCGCCGGGCATCGCCAGCAGTGCTTCCCCGCCCGTGGGCAGCGAGCGCCAGTCGCCCTCGGCTACGTCCCCCGCTGATTCGCCGGCGCCGCTCACGCGACTCCCTTGGCCGCGTCCTCGGCGTCCAACTCCTCCAGGACGGCCTCGGCGGTCGCCGCGGCCGATTGCGGGTTTTGGCCCGTGATCAGCCGGCCGTCGATGACGACGTGCTCGGTGAACGGGGCGCCCGCCTCGAAGCGCGCGTCCAGCTCGGTCAACCGGTCGGCGAGCAGGAAGGGCACGACTGTTTCCAGCTTGACGAGGTGTTCCTCCTCATTTGTGAAGCCGGTGACGCGGCGTCCGGCGACCAGCGGACGGCCGTCCTTGGTGACCGCCGAGACGAGCGCGGAGGGTCCGTGGCAAACCGCCGCCACAACACCCCCCGCCGCCCAGACCGCCGCGGCGGCCTCGCCGACGACGGGAGCGACGAAGTCCCACATGGTGCCGTGCCCGCCGGCGAAGAAGATGGCGTCGTAGTCGCCGACGTGGACATCGGCCAAGGCCGGTGCGCCGTCGAGATCGACCGACTCGACGAACCTGCGCTGCGTGGCGTCGTGCTCGTCGAAGCCGTCGAACGGCGGACGTCCACCGGCCACGGTGGCGACGTCCACGCGGCATCCCGCCTGCGTGAACTCGGCCCACGGTTCGGCCGCTTCGGAAACGAACACTCCGGTGGGTCGGAGCCCGCCGAGGTCGCCATGGCTCGTCATCACGATCAGCACTCGGTGTTGCTTGGACATGTCTCTCCTTAGAACAGCTCCTGACTCCAGTCCAGCGCGTGCCGGCCATCGGCGCCACCCCCAATAGGGGATGGAACTATCGAGATTCTGATAGCGTCGCAGCGTGGCCGGCCCCATCGATCTGGACGCCCTGAGAACGTTTCACGCCGTCCACCGGACCGGCTCGATGACCGCGGCGGCGGCGCTGCTGGGCGTGTCCCAGCCGACCGTGACGGCGCGGCTGCAGCAGTTGGAGGGACAGGCGGGGCGCCGCCTGTTCGACCGCGGGGCCTACGGCTGCCGGCCAACCGCAGCGGCGAACGAGCTTGCCGGACGCCTGCTGGCGCCCCTGGCGGAGCTGGAATCGATCGCCGCCCAGTTGAGCGGCGAGGACGATCTTTCGCAGGCGACGCTGCGCATCGGAGCGCCCGCCGAGCTCACCGAGCGGGTCCTGGCGCCAGCTTTCGCTCGCCTGGCGGCGACGCGAATGCGCGTCCGGTTGACGCTCGGGTTGGCCGACGACCTACTGACGCAACTGGCCACCGGCCACGTGGACGTCGTCGTCTCGACCGTGAAACCCCCGGCCCGCACCGCCTGGCAAGCGATCGACGACGAGGAGTTCGTCCTCATCGCCAGCCCAGGACTGGCCTCCGGAATCGACCAGGAAGCGCTCGTGCGCGAGCCCGCGCGGGTGCTCGGGGACCTGCCGCGCATCGCGATCGACGAGCAGCAGTCGGTCGTCCGGCGCTGGTGGCGGCACGTGCTGGGCACGCCGCCGCCGGGCGAGCCGCGCCTGGTCGTCCCAGACCTGCGCGCGGCCCAGGCGCTCGTCGAGGCGGGGGCCGGGGTTTCGGTCGTCCCGCGCTATCTCTGCGCGGACGCCATCGCAGCCGGTCGGCTGGTCGTTCTCTTGGAACCCGAGGACGTCCCGATCAACACCCTTTACCTGGTCACCTTGCCGGTGAACCGGCACCGCCCGCCGATCGCGGCGGCGTGGGACGTCCTGATCGCTCCGCGCGGCTGATCGGCCCTACGACAGGCTTGAGGATCGAGCTTTCGACCGGCTCTGGTCGAACCCCGCGAGTGCTGGAGGACCGCGCTTTGCGACTGGATCGAGGCCGGACCCGCATAGTCACGCCAGGTCGCGGCCGGCGGTGGACGGCGAAGGCTCAGCCTTGCTGCTGGATGCGGATCAGGCTGCCTGCGGGGTCCCTGACGGCGCAGTCGCGTTGTCCCCACGGCTGATCCGTGGGCTCCTGGACGATCTCGACGGCCTTGCTGCGTAGGGCCTCGAAGGTGGCGTCGAGGTCGGTGGTGGCGAGGTTGAGCATCGCGTAGGTGCCCTTGGCCATCATGTCCGCGATCAGGCCATGCTCCGCGTCGGTGAGGTTGGGGATCGTGGACGGCGGGTACAGGACGACCGCGGTGTCGGGCTGGTTGGGCGGACCGACGGTGAGCCAGCGCATGTTGCCCTTGCCCACGTCCAGCCGGACCTCGAAACCCAGCGCGTCGCGGTAGAACGCGAGGGACGCCTCGGCGTCATCGAGCGGAAGGAAGCTGTTCTGAATCGTGATGTCCATGAGGTCACGCTAGGTCGGGGTTGGGATCGCGCGCTTCTTGATTCCTGATCGGTCTGGTCACCTGTTTGACCACGCACGGCGGCAGGCCCGTCGCCAAGGATGCGCTCAGGCGCCGGTAGGCGCTTGGCGGCATCCCGACCAGCTCGCGAAAGCGAGTACTGAACGTCCCCAACGACGAGCACCCGACCGCGAAACAGACCTCGGTGACGTTCAACTCGCCGATGCGCAGCAGGGCCATCGCGCGCTCGATCCGTCTGGTCATCAGGTAGCTGTAGGGCGACTCGCCGTAGGCACGCTTGAACTCGCGGCTGAGGTGGCCCGACGACATGTAGGCGTCCCGCGCAAGGGTCCGCAGATCGAGCGGCAGGGCGAAATCGCGGTCGAGCCGATCCTTCACGCGGCGGAGCGTGACCAGATCGCGGCGGCGCTGGGCGTCGGCCGTCGGACTCACATCCCCGATCCTGCCATGCCGGAGTTGGAAGGCCATTAGGGACGGCCGGCGCCAGTTTTGGCGCGAGGGTTTGCGAAAGCGGCGCGAAGTCGTCCACCAGTGGTATCGCGCGTGCCGGAATATTTGGGCGGTCGCGTTCGCCGCTTGGCAATCCGCCCGTTCGCCCCCCGGTGAAGGGGGGCTTGAATAGGCTGATCGAACCGCTTTCCGAACCCTCCAGGAGTCCGGCGTGAAGCAGCAGATCGCAACGATCGTGAAAATCTCCGCCATTTTGGTGATCGGTCTCGCGATCTACTTCATTCCGCCGCCGGCGGGGGTCGATCCACGCGGTATGCACATGCTCGGGATCTTCGTCGCCACCATCGTCGGCCTCATCCTGCAGCCGCTGCCGACGGCCTCGGTGGCCCTCATCGGGTTGGCACTGGCCATGATCACCGGATCGATGGATGCCACGACCGAGGCACTCGTCGGATTCGGCAACGGGGCGGTGTGGCTGATCGTCGCCGCGTTCTTCATCGCCGAGGGGTTCCTGGTCACCGGTCTGGGTCGGCGCATCGCGCTGTGGTTCGTTTCCAAACTCGGCCACTCCAGCCTCGGCCTCGCCTACGGCATGGCCATCACCGACCTCGTCCTTTCGCCCGCGACGCCGTCCAACACGGCGCGAGCCGGGGGCGTCTTGTACCCGATCATCCGGTCGCTATCGCACGTGCAGCACTCCGACCCGGAGACCGAGGAGTCGCGGCGCCGCCTCGGCTCCTACCTGCTGATGACGTCGGTCCAGGTCAATGCCGTAACCGCGGCGATGTTCATCACCGCCATGGCGGGCAACCCGATCGCGCAGTCGGCCGCGATCAAGCTCGGCGCGCAGGTCACCTGGGGGAACTGGGCGCTGGCGGCCCTGGTCCCCGGACTGGTCACGCTGGCGCTGGTGCCGTGGCTGATGGCCAGGGTTTACCCACCCACCTTGACCAAGACGCCGGACGCCCCCCGCCAGGCCCGTGAGGAACTAGCCCGGCTGGGCAAGCTCACGCGCGGTGAGGTGATCATGGCGGTGACGTTCGTGGTCTTGTTGCTGATGTGGTGCCTCGGGGCGCAACTCGGGATCAACGCGACCGCCGCGGCTTTCTTCGGAGTCGCGGTGCTGCTGTGCACCAAGGTGCTCACCTGGAAGAACCTCGCCGGGGACGCCGGCGCCTGGTCCACGCTGGTGTTCTTCGCGGTGCTGGTCGGGATGGCCGATCACCTCAACGGACTCGGCGTGATCAAGTGGGTTGGGGCGGCCGTGGCCCAATCCGTAGGCGGGCTGGGCTGGCCGTTGGCGCTGCTGGTGCTGTGCGTCGTGTACTTCTTCGCCCACTACTTCTTCGCCTCGAACACGGCCCATATCGTGGCGATGTACTCGGTATTCCTCGGTGCCTGCATCGCCGCGGGGGCCCCGCCGCTGTTCGCGGCGTTGCTGCTGGGTTTCCTCGGCAACCTCTTCGGGGGTCTGACCCACTACGCCTCCGGTCCGGCCGGCGTGGTCTTCGGTTCGGGCTACGTGCCCTCGAACGAGTGGTTCAAGGTCGGTTTCGTGATGGGTGTGGCGATGCTGGTCACGTTCTGCGGGATCGCGGTGGCCTGGACCAAGCTGTTGGGCATGTGGTGACGCAAGCCCTCCGGCGGGCGCGCAGGATAGCTCGGCCAGGTGCGACCGGTCGCACCCAACCAGGCGCTATCTACGGCGGACGCCGCCCAGCAGGCAGATCGCCGTCCTTGCGGCCGTGACGCTCAACAGCGCGGCCCAGCCGAGCCGCCGGGCCAGCGCGACCGCGCGCGGGATGTCGGCCAGTTCGGCCGGAGGACCGTCGCCCAGCGTGCCGCGGTTCTCGACCGTGGCGCCGTACCGGTTCGTCCCGCCCAGCCGGCGTCCCAGGGCGGCCGCGAAGGCCGCCTCGATCGGGCCGGCGTTCGGGCTCGGGTGCGCGGGGGCGTCCCGGCGGACGGCCGCCGCCACCCGGCGCCGATGCTCGAGTCGGGAGGCGATCGCACCCTTCGGCCAGATCAGGGGGCGATGGTTGCTCTCGTCTGGTTGGCTTGGTGAGTGATCGGGCAACGGCCCGAGCGCGGCGATCAAGGCGACCGTCAGGCGCGCCGGCAGGTAGCCGAGCAGATCGTCCAGCCGCGCCGACGCCCAGCCGAACCGCTCGTAGCGGGGCGAACGATGCCCCACCATCGCGTCCAGGGTGTTGGCCGCTCGGTGCGCCAGCAGCCCCGGCACGCCGGCCACCGCTCCCCAAAACAGCGAGCCGACTACGGCGTCCGCGGTGTTCTCGGCCACGGACTCGATCACCGCCCGCGCGATCTCGCCCTCGTCGAGCATGTCGGTGTCGCGGCCGACCAGGTGCTTCAGACGCCGTCGCGCCGCGGGCAGGTCGCCGGATTGGGCGAGTTGGTGGACCGCCATCGCCTCGCCGCCCAGCGACTTGCCGCCGAGGACGGCCCACGTGGCCGCCGCCGTGAGCAGGGTCCGGCTCGGCCACGGGAGGCATCCGGCCAGCGCGCCCAGGGCGGCGGTGCCAGCCACGAGCGTCCCGCAGAAGCGGATGCCCGGCACGCGGCCCGGTGCGTAGACGCGGCGCTCGTACGCCTGCGCGACCCGGCCGAACCCGGCCACCGGGTGGAAGCGGCGCGGGTCCCCGAACAGCCGATCGGCGACGAAGCCGAGGGTCAGGCCGCCGACGAGTGCAGCCGTCCTCGTGACCGGGCCGGCCGCGCTCACCGGCGTCCCCCCACGTCCCTCAGCGCGGCCAGCAGCGCATCGCTGATGCTCGGATCGCGCGCCGCGATTCGGATCCACTCGGGGCCCAGCCCAGGGAAGGTGTCCCCGCGACGCACGGCGAACCCGCGCCCGCGCAGCGCGTCCTTGACGCCGTCCCCGACCTGGACCAGGACGAACGGGGCGGCGCCGGCGACGGGGTTCAGGCCCAGGTCGCGCAGGCCCGCGAAGAGGTGAGCGCGGTTCGCAGCCAGGGTCGCCGCCGCGGCGACAGCCTCGTCGCGGGCCGCGGCTTGGGCGGTGGCGACCATCACCGCCAGCGCCGGGGTGCTCACCGACCAGGGAGATTGCTGCGCGGCCAGCTCCGCGATCAGGCGCGGGTCGCCGAGGACGTAGCCGGCGCGCAGACCCGCCAGCCCCCACGTCTTGGTCAGCGAACGGAGCACGAGCAGCCCGTCGAGGTCCGCGCCGATGAGGGATTCCGGCTCTCCTGGGACGGCGTCCATGAACGCCTCGTCGACCACCACGATCCTTCCTGGACGACGCAGCGCGCGGATCGTCGTGCGCCGATGCAGCACCCCCGTCGGGTTGGTGGGGTTACCGATCACGACCAGTTCGGCCGCATCCGGGACGTCTGTGGCGCGCAGCTCGAAGGCCTGACCCGGGTGCAAGCGGAGGCGTTCGGGCGTGTTCCCCGCCCGCCGCAGCGCCGCCTCCGGCTCGGTGAACTGCGGGTGGACGATCAGCGCCCTTCGGCCGCGGTAGGCGCGCGCGACCAGGGTGAATGCCTCGGCCGCGCCGCTCGTGGGCAGCACCGCCGCAACACCGACGCCGTGCCGCGCGGCGAGCGCCGCCCGGGCCTGTGCTGGATCGGGGTAGGCGCCCAGCGTCCCGGTCGCATCGACGATGACCCGCGCCAACCAGTCCGGTGGACGCTCGATCCGGACGTTGACGGCGAGGTTCACCAGGCCCGGCGACGCCTCCGCGTCGCCGTGGTGGTCCAGGCCGGGTGGGGTGCGTTGGTGGCTCTCGACGGGCCCAAGGGGCGGCACCGAGGGAGCTTGGCGGAGGCTTGAGGGTCCGGTTCCCGAGCTTGGCGAGTGGTCCGCCAGGGCGAGCAGCGCGTCCAGGTCGAGGTGATCGTTGACCGCGTCGGCAAGCCGATCGATCATCGTCTCGCGGCGTGCGGCGAAAGGCGGCGCACTCGCGTCCGCCCGCCAGGACGACCCGGCGGCCGTGGCCACCTCCGCCAGCCACGCCCGGCGGAACCCATCGTTCTCCAGAGTCGCGTGCCAGATCGTGCCGTAGGTCGCGCCGGACCTCGTCCCGCCCGGGAAGTTCGGCTCCGCCGTCACGACTCCGTGGTGAATCTCGTACCCGGTCACCGTTTCCCCGGCCCAACTGCCGGTGGGCCGAGCGAGCACCTTCTCGGCGCCGAAGGCCGTCCGGGCGGCCAGCACCCCTAGGCCGGGAACATCCCCCGCCCCGGACTCGTGATCGTCGGCGATGACCGTCCCAAGCATCTGGTAGCCCCCGCAGATGCCGAGCACGGGACGCCCCGCCGCGACGCGCTCCAGCACGACCGAGTCCAGGCCGCGCTCGCGCAGCCACGACAGGTCGGCGACGGTGGAGCGCGTCCCGGGCAGGACGAGCAAGTCCGCCCCGCGGCAGGCCGCCGGATCGGAGCTCACCAGCACCGACACCCCCGGCTCGGCGGCAAGAGCGTCGATGTCGGTGGCGTTGGACGTCCGCGGGAACGCGACCACCGCAATGTTCAGGGACGCCCCCGAGCGCGACTCCCAGCCGCCCAGCGACGCGGCGTCCTCGGCGTCGAGCCAGACATCGGCGAGCCAGGGGAGCGTGCCCAGCCAGGGCAGGCCCGTCCGCCTGGTCACGGCCTCCAGGCCTGGGGCCAAGACGTCGTGGTCGCCGCGGAACTTGTTGATCACATACCCGCGCAGCAACTCCTGATCGGCGGGCTCGAGCAACGCCCAGGTGCCGAAGAGCGAGGCCAGGGCGCCGCCGCGGTCGATGTCGGCGACGATCACGCTCGGCAGGGCGAAGCGCCTGGCCAGGCCTAGGTTCACGTAGTCGCCGGCGCGCAGGTTGATCTCGGCGGGGGATCCGGCGCCCTCGCACACGATCAGGTCGCAGGTTGCCGCGAGCCGCTCGTAGGCGTCGAATGCCGCCTCGGCCAGGCGGGTGCGTCCGGTGGCGTACTCGCCGGCCGCGAGCCGGCCGCCCGGCCGTCCGTTCACCACCAAGAAGGCCCGCCGATCGGAGGAAGGCTTGATCAGCACCGGATTCATCAAGGCGGACGCCTCGGCTCGCGCCGCCTGCGCCTGCAGGTACTGCGCTCGTCCGATCTCGTCGCCGTTGGCGCACACCATGGAGTTGTTCGACATGTTCTGCGCTTTGAACGGCGCGACGCGGATGCCCGCCCGGGCCCAGGCCCGGCACAGGCCGGTGACCAGGAGGGACTTCCCGGCGTCGGAGCTCGTTCCGGTCACCAGTAGCCCAGGCACGCAGCGGACCCTACCCGTCCAGACCGGTCCGAAGGCCCTTCGCTACCGGCGCGGACCCGGCGCCATTCCATGCCGGCAAGGCGCAACACTGGCCCGATGTCCAGCGGATCGGTCAGGGTGCACCTGGTGCGGCACGGACAATCCACCTGGAACCTGGCCGGCCGCCTGCAGGGTCAAACGGCGCACCCACCGCTGACTCCGCTAGGCCGAATCCAGGCGGACGCCGCGGCCCGCGCCGTCGCCGCGCGCATCCAGCACTCGATCACGCTGTGGAGCAGCGACCTGGCCCGGGCGCTGGAGACCGCCGCGATAATCGCTTCCCGACTAGGCGTTTTCGTGCGCACCGATGAGGCCCTTCGAGAACAGGCACTCGGCCAGCTTCAGGGTCGCCTGACCGCGGAGCTGCACGCCGAACCGACCCCGGCGGGGCAGCACATCGCCGAGGTCCGTTGGGCCGGCGGCGAGAGTGTGCGCGACGTCCACGAGCGGGTTGGGACGTTCCTTCGCCGGGTGTTGCCCACGGCGCCGCAAGACCTGGTGCTCGTCAGCCACGGCGATACGATCCGCGTCCTGCGCGCCTGGTTCGAGGGCCGCAGCCACCGCGATGTCGACTGGGAGATCCCAATCGAGAACGGCTCGGTGACGACCCTGGTCTGGCGGTCCGACTAGATGGAGACCCGTCGGTGCGAACAATCCCGCCCCCGAGACTCCGTTCCGACCAGGCCGACGACTAGGCCCGCGTCACCGCGGGATGTTGCGCAGGTTGCTGCGCGCCATCGAGACCGCCTCGCCCATGCCGCCGTTCATGACGATGCGCGTCAGCGCAGTGGCGAAGCCCTTCACCTGTGCCGCCGTCACCTTCGGCGGGATCGACAGCGCCAAGGGATCGGTGACCAGCTCGACCAAGGCAGGGCCCGGATGGTCGAAGGCTGAGCGGTAGGCCTCCTCGATCTTGGTGGGGTCCTCCACGCGGATGGAGTGGATACCCAGGGCGGCGGCGACCGCCGCGTAGTTGGTCGGCGGGACGTCCACGCCGAAGTCGGGCAGTCCGCACACGAGCATCTCGAGCTTGACCATGCCGAGCGTGGAGTTGTTGAACACGACCACCTTGACCGGCAGCTTCTGCGTGGCGATGGTGACCAGCTCACCCATCATCATCGACAGTCCGCCGTCTCCGGACATCGAGACGACCTGCCGGTTCGGGTACGCGCACTGCGCGCCGATCGCGTGCGGGAGCGCGTTCGCCATGCTGCCATGCAGGAAGGATCCGATGATCCGACGGGTGCCCAGCGGGTTGATGTAGCGGGCGCTCCACACGTTGCACATGCCCGTATCGGCGGTGAAGACGGCGTCCTTGGCGGCGACCTGGTCGAGGATCGACGCCGCGTACTCCGGATGAATCGGGCGGTGATTCTCGACTTTGCGTGTGTAAGCACCCACCGAGTGGTTCATCAGCTTGTCGTGCCGCTTCAGCGTGGCGTCCAGGAACTTCGACGACTTCTTGCGCTGCACCCGCGAGAGCAGTGCGCGCACCGTCGGGATGACGTCGGCGTTGACCGCGATCTGGACGTCCGTGCGACGGCCGATGTGCTCGGCCTTCCGGTCGACCTGGGCGGTCTTGGTGTCGGGCAGGAACTGGTCGTACGGGAAGTCGGTGCCCAGCAAAATGAGCAGGTCCGCGTCGTTGATGCCCTCGGACGCCGCGCCGTACCCGAGCAGGCCGGTCATGCCCACGTCGTACGGGTTGTCGTACTGGATCCACTCCTTGCCGCGCAGGGAATGCCCGATTGGCGCCTGCAGCCACTCGGCCAACGCGACGATGTCGTCGTGCGCACCCTCGGCGCCGGCGCCCACGAAGAGGGCGACCGTCCCGGCCTGGTCGATCGCCGAAACCAGTTGATCCAGCGTCTCGGGGTTCGGTTCGAGGACGCCCCGCCGGAAGGGCGCCGGGGCCGGTGCCGGTCCGGCGACCTCGAGTTCGGCGAAGTCGCCGGGGATCGCCACCACGCTCACGCCGCCGAGACCGATCGCGTGCTGGATCGCCGACCGCAATACCCGCTGGCCTTGGCGGCCCGACAAGATGATCTCGTTGTAGACCGAGCACTCGTTGAAGACCCGTTCGGGGTGGGTCTCTTGGAAGAACGTGGAACCGATCTGGGCGCTCGGAATGTGCGACGCGATCGCGAGGACGGGGGCGCCCGTCCGATTGGCGTCGTAGAGGCCGTTGATCAGGTGCAGGTTGCCCGGGCCGCAGGAGCCGGCGCAGACGGCCAGTTGTCCGGTGAGCTGCGCGTCGGCCGCCGCGGCGAAGGCGGCTGCCTCTTCGTGGCGCACGTGCACCCAGTCGATGCCGCCGTTGGCCGAGCCGCCCGACTTGCGAACCGCGTCCACGATCGGGTTCAGGCTGTCGCCGACGATCCCGTAGATCCGCTTGACGCCGGCACCGATCAAGATCTCGATCAGTTGGTCGGCCAAGGTCGTTGCCATGTTGCCTCCTGGGGAAGTTTTGCCAAGCTGTGCAGGAACTTCCTACCATCCGGGCCCGCCCGACGGGAGCCCTCGGGAGGTTCGGCCGCGAACTCATCCTTTCGGGTGAGGCAATCTGTGAATTCGCTGTCAATCGATTGGCAGTCGCCGGCTTCCTTGCTTGCCGAATTGCGGGAGGCCAGCCCGAACAAGGCAGGTTAGGCTGACCTAATCTTGACATATTCAAGAAAACGGGATGATTCTTGGCCTGTGCTCACCCCCACCGAGCGGGCGATTCGCGAGGCCGGGCTGCGCGTAACGCAGCCCCGTCTCGCCGTCCTCAACGCGCTCGACGCCATCCCGCATGCGGATACTCAAACGATCATCGAGGCCGCTCGGAAAACGTTGCCCGGGGTGTCGCATCAGGCGGTCTACAACTGCCTGGACGCACTTACCCACGCGGGGCTCATCCGTCGCATCGAGTTGGCCGGTTCGCCTGCCCGCTATGAGCTCCGTCCCGGCGACAACCACCATCACCTCGTCTGTCGCGAGTGCGGTGTGGTCATCGATGTCGCTTGTTCCAAAGGCGTGGCCCCGTGTCTCACCCTCACCACCGAGCAGACTCAAGGCTTCGAGATCGAAGAGGCCGAAGTCGTCTACCGCGGGCTGTGTCCCGAGTGCGCCACCACCCCATCACCCCATCGGAGGCAACTGCCATGAACTACGACGAATCCACCAAACTGGCCCAAATCAATGAAGAAGCCCCCGCCTCGTGCCCGGTTCACGATGCCGCTCCGGCTCGAACCGCGTCCAACCAATCCTGGTGGCCGCAGCGGCTGAACCTTCGGGTCTTGGCCAAGAATCCCCCGGCGATCAACCCGCTCGGCGCGGAGTTCGACTACGCCGACGCGTTCAACGCGCTCGACCTGGCGCAGGTAAAGCAAGACATCAGCGAGCTGCTGACCACCTCGCAGGACTTCTGGCCAGCCGATTTCGGCCACTACGGCCCTTTGATGATCAGGATGGCTTGGCATAGCGCGGGCACCTATCGCATCCAGGACGGTCGCGGCGGCGCCGGTTCCGGACAGCAGCGCTTCGCTCCGCTCAACAGTTGGCCCGACAACGTCGGTTTGGACAAGGCTCGCCGCCTGCTCTGGCCGGTCAAGAAGAAGTACGGCGCGAGCCTTTCCTGGGCTGACTTGATGGTGCTGGCAGGCAACGTGGCGCTGGAGTCGATGGGCTTCAAGACGATCGGCTTCGCCGGCGGGCGATCCGACGCCTGGGAGCCCGACGACGACGTCTACTGGGGCCCGGAGCAGGAGTGGCTGGCTGACCAGCGCTACCGCGGCGAACGGGATCTGGAGAATCCGCTCGCAGCCGTCCAGATGGGCCTGATCTACGTCAACCCGGAGGGTCCCAACGGCAACTCCGACCCACTTTCGGCCGCCTTCGACATCCGCGAGACGTTCAAGCGCATGGCGATGGACGACGCCGAAACCGTGGCCCTGATCGCGGGTGGGCATTCCTTTGGAAAGACCCACGGGGCTGGCGACGCCGCCATGGTGGGTCCGGAGCCGGAGGCCGCGCCGATGGAGCAGCTTGGGCTCGGCTGGCGCTCCACCTTCGGCTCGGGCAAGGGTGCGGACGCGATGGGTAGCGGCTTGGAGGTCACCTGGACCAAGACCCCCGCCAAATACAGCCACGATTTCTTCGAGCACCTGTTCGGGTTCGAGTGGGAGCAGGTGGCCAGCCCGGCGGGAGCCACCCAATGGCAACCGACCAACGGTGCCGGGGCGGGCCTGATCCCCGGTCCGGCGCCGGACTCGCCCCGCCGCGTCCCCACGATGCTGACCACGGACTTGTCGCTGCGCTTCGATCCGATCTACGGCCCGATTTCACGGCGGTTCTTGGACCACCCCGAGGAGTTCGACGACGCCTTCGCGAAGGCGTGGTTCAAGCTGACGCATCGGGACCTCGGTCCGGTGTCGCGCTACCAGGGCGCCGAGGTGCCAACGCAGGAGTTCTTGTGGCAGGACCCGTTGCCGCCAGCCGTCGGCGATCCGTTGACCGACGCCGAGATCGAGGCTTTGAAGGCCAAGATCGCTGGCAGCGGTTTGTCGGTTTCCCAGTTGGTGAAGACCGCTTGGGCATCCGCCGCGTCCTACCGCTCGAGCGATCGCCGCGGGGGGGCCAACGGCGCCCGGGTCCGGCTCGAGCCGCAGCGGGGCTGGGCGGTCAATGAGCCCGAACTGATCGGCGCCGTGTTGGAGGTGCTGGAAGGCGTCCGGGACGGGTCCAACGCATCGCTGGCCGACGTCATCGTGCTGGCGGGCAACGTCGGTGTCGAGCAGGCGGCGAAGGCGGCGGGCTTCGATGTGAGGGTGCCCTTCAGCCCGGGACGCGTCGACGCAACCCAGGAGCAGACCGACGTCGAGGCCGACTCCTACCTCGAGCCGGCGGCCGACGGCTTCCGCAACTTCGAGGGCCCGGACGCCCACCTGCCCGCCGAGTTCGCGCTCGTCGACCGCGCCAATCAGCTCGGCCTGAGCGCGCCGCAGATGACCGTCCTGGTCGGCGGGCTACGGGTGCTCGGGGCGAACACCCAAGGTTCCACCGCGGGGGTGCTGACCGACCGAGTCGGCACGTTGTCGAACGACTTCTTCGTGAACTTGCTCGATCTCGAGACGACGTGGGTGGCTAGCGACTCGCAGAGCCGGACTTTCGCCGGCCGAAAGGCCGGGCAGCATTGGACGGCGACGCGCGCCGACCTGGTCTTCGGTTCGAACGCCGAACTCCGGGCGGTGGCTGAGGTCTACGCGGCCGACGATGCGACCGGCAAGTTCGTCGCTGACTTCGTCGAGGCGTGGGTGAAGGTAATGGACAACGATCGGTTCGATCTGCACCGGTGATGTCGCTCGGGATGGGGTGGGGCCGACCCACCCCATCCGTCCGGCCCGCCGAGCTGGCTTGAGGCGCTCGGAAGCGCGTCGCGACGGCGGTGAGCAGGCCACCCTCAGCCCGAATCGGCAGCCCGAGGAGGGTAACGAGCGCCGCTCGTCGCCGCCGGATCAGGCCTTGACCGGCACCAAGGTACGGGCGGACTGACGCGCGTTGTACCAAGCGAAGATCTGCCGGACGACACTGTTCGCGAGCACCAGCCCGATCGCCATCGAGATCAGGCTGAGGAAGGCGATCGAACCGTCGGTGAACAGTTCGAGCAGCACCGTGGTGTTGGGGTGGTGCGCCAGGTCGAACATTCCGGCGATCATCCGGAACACGAAAACCCCTGGCACCAGCGCGACCACCGCGGCGAACCCGACGCCGGCGAACGAGGCGTGCTTGATGCGGGCCGCCGGGGTGAGCAGCAATCCGGCCAGCAGACAGGCCAGGAAGTCGGCGACGATCACGTCCGCGCCCCAGTGGGTCATCG
>JBDHZK010000065.1:0-13786 GCA_039811865.1 Propionicicella sp.
AGCTGTTCATGGGCTCGACGTCGTAGGTGTCGCCGTGGCAGTCGGCGAGCCACCGGATGGCGCCGGTGTTGGGGTCGGCCGCGAAGACGCCCTCGAAGTTGCCGTTGGTCAGGTTCTTGTAACCGCCGCCGTAAACGGTGTTGCCATCGGCCTTCAGGCTCAGGATCGCCGCGGTGGCGCCGTAGTCCTTGACGACGTTGCTGATCGCCCAGCCGTACTTCCAGCCGTTCGAGGCGCCGATCGAGCCCATGCCGTTGGTCTGGGCTCCGTTCAGCTTGGCGAAGTGGCCGCCGACGATCACCTTGGACTTGTCCGGGCTCATCGTCAGCGCGCTCACGGAGCCGTCGGCCGAGGGAGCCCAGCCGAGCAGGCGGCCACTGAAGTCGAATGCCGCGAGGCGGTAGCGGGGGGTGTTCCCGATCCGGGTGAAGTTGCCGCCGATATACACCGTGGTGTTGGTCGCGGTGATCGCGTAGAGCGGGCCGTTGACGGCGGGTGCGAATCCGGTGAGCACGGGGCTGCCGGAGGTGAGGTCGTAGGACGCGATCCGCGTCCGGCCCTGCCCCGAGGCGGAACTGAACGCGCCGCCGACGAACAGGCGCTTGCCGTCCGGAGAGACGGCGACCGCCTTCACCTCGCCGTTGAACGCGGGGTTGAACGAAGTGGCCACGCCGTTATTGATGTTGAAGGCGACCATGTTGCCGCGCGAGGACAGGCTGGTGTTCGGCGCCGCCCCGGCCGGGCGGATCTGCGAGAAGCTGCCACCGGCGTAGACGATGTCGCCCGCGATGGCCGTCTCCCAGACCACACCCCGGTTGATCTGCACCGTGGGCAGCGCGTCGGCGGTGACATGGTCAGAACCCTTCTCCTGCACCTTGTCAAGCACCGCGGCCGCGTTCGGCGCGCTGGTCACGCTGAGGCCGAGCGTGGTCAGCAGCCCCGCACAGACCACCCCTAGTACCCGTTTGATCCGCTTTGTGAACATCTTGTGTTGCTCCCCCAATGGCGATGGTTCCGCCCAGAAAACCGAAAGGCCCGCTCAGTTTAACCGCACGCTTGCGGTGTGTCGTGCCAACGATTGCCCTACTTGCCAGTAGGGTCCCCAGCCTCTCACTGCCGTCGCCTCCGGTACCTACCGTGACGGCCCAGTTTGCGCATTTGTTGAGAACTTCATGAGAAGTTTTCGAGGGCCCGCCTGCTGGGACGGCTGAGCGCTCGGCGATTGTCCGCGGCGCCTCGTCAGCGGGCGTTCATGAGCGAGCGCAGCAGCGTGCTCGAGGTTTCCTTCGTGTACGGAAAGAAATGCACTGTCGCGTTAACAGTGGCCATTTGTTGGACAAGCCGGTCTCCCTTGGGCGTCCCGAGCCAATCGTCGCCCTTGAATAGGACGTCGAATGGGTGGGCCCGCCAGACCTCGGTCTTGTCGCTGGAGTAGTCGATTACCACGTCGTCCACGAAATCCAGATGGCGCAGAATCCGGGCGCGGTCCGCCAGCTTCACGACCGGCAGATGTCCCTTTGCCGCCAGCAGCGCCTCGTCCGTCACAGCGCCGGCCACCAAGTAGTCGCAGAACTCGCGGGCCCGCAGCAGGATGTTCAGGTGGCCGACATGGAACATGTCCCAGGCGCCGGGGACGTACCCGACGACCTGGCCCGGAAGCCGAGGAGTCGACGGTGGCGCCGTACTCGCCGGGGAGCGGGCGGGCAGGGGTTCTAAATACCTGCCGACCGGGACGCCGTTCAGATTGGAGCCCGCCGGGGCCAACACCACGAGATCGTCCCCGGCGTCCAACTCGGTCGTGGCGTGCCGGACGACCTTGTCGACCCCACGGACGCGACGCAGGATCGCGCGTCGATCACGTGCCGGGGTAACTGGGTCGATGCCCATCGCCGCGGCAAGGTCGGTATCGGAGAACACGCCGACGACCAGCCGGTCGCAAACCTCGTGGGCCTGGGTGATCAGGCTCAGGTTGCGCACGCTGAACAGGTCGAAAGGCCAGGCCAGGTAGCCGATTCCGGCCAACTCCACCTCCCCGGACAAGCCCAACTGTTCGTAGGCATCGTCCCACGGATCCAGCGAGGTCACCTGGGACAGGCCCGTCGGCCGCGACGCGCTCATCGGATCTCAGTCACGCCCGTAGTGGGCCGTGAAGCTGGCCTGGCCGATCGAGTGCGCCAGTAGGTTGAAGCGGGCCGCCGCGCTGGTCAGCCCCTCGGGGATACCCAGTTCGGCCACGTCGAGGGCGTGCACGGTGAATATGTAGCGGTGGGCCGGGCCGGGCGGCGGGCAGGGGCCTCCGTAGCCGGCGTAGCCGTAGTCGTTGTCCCACTCGCGCGTTCCGGCCGGCACGGGCTGCCCCGCACCCAGTGCGTTGATCCCGGCGGGAATGTCGAATGCGATCCAATGCCACCAGCCGCTCCCGGTCGGCGCGTCCGGATCGAAGCACGTGATGGCGTAGCTTCGGGTGCCCTCCGGGGCATCCGACCAGGTCAGATCGGGGGAGACATTCTCGCCGCCGCAGGAACGTTCGACGTAGGTGATTCCGATGGTCGAATCCGACGGAATAGCCGTACTGGACAGTTTCATGTCAAAGCCTCCCCGGCTCACCATACGTTGGCCCGCCGGTAGCTGCTGGCACGCGCCCGAGTCCGGACAACGCTGGTTGCGGGCCCAAAGGTCGGCACGGGGTCGCGGCGGGCCGCCCGTCGCCGACCAAGGTGGCCCGAAGGTGTGGACAGCCGAGGGGCCAGTTGGTCGAATGGGACGCATGACGGCGGCGGCGAACGGCACTGCCGTTGTGACCCGTCCCGCCGTGTTCGTGGGCCTGGCAACGCTGGATGTGGTGTTCCGGGTCGCAGGACTTCCCGATGCCGACGCGAAGGTGAGCGCCGATTGGCACGCGGTGGCCGCCGGCGGTCCCGCCGCGAACGCAGCCGTGACCTGCGCTCTGTTGGCCCTCGCCCAGCCGGGCGATCCGGCGGTGCTGGTCACCGCCTTGGGCGAGGGTCCGACCGCCGGTCTGATTCGAGCCGAACTCCAGCGTTGGGGCGTCCGGGTGACAGACGTCGCTGCCGGGCTCGACTGGGAACCCCCCGTGAGTGCGGTTGCCGTCCAGGCCGCGACCGGCGAGCGCGCCATCATCTCGCGGGAGGATCCGGGCCGATCCGCGCCGGTCCCGGCCGAGTTGGAGCAGGTCATCGCGGACGCCGCGCTAGTACTGGTCGACGGCCACCTGCCCGATCTGGCGTTGGCCTGCGCCGCGCTGGCCAGATCGCATGGGGTCGAGGTGGTCGCCGACGTCGGACGGCCCAAGCCGGTGTTCGACTCGTTGCTCCCGATGGTCGACGTGGCCATCTGCTCGTCCGGTTTCCGGCGGCCCGGCTGCGCCGACCAGGAAGCGACCGCGCGCGACCTGCGCGCGCTGGGGGTTCGTGAAGTGGCGTTCAGCAACGGTGGGGCGCCACTGCGGTGGTGGGGGTGGCCGGCTGCTTCGGCCGACTCGGGGGGCGCCGATGCGGCGGGGGAACGGCGACCCGCGGGCGGGCGTGAAGGGCTGATCATCCCGCCGCGCATCGATGCGGTGGACACCAACGGCGCCGGGGACGCTTTGCACGGGGCGTTTTGCTACTACCGGACGCGGCTGCCGGGCTTCGCGGCGCAACTGCGAGCCGCTGTCGCCGTGGCCTCCCTGAGATGTACCCGCCTCGGACCGCGGGCCTGGCTGGCGGACCTGGCCGCGGTGCGTCCTGGTGAACTTGCCTAACCGCTGAACTGGCCTAACCGCTGAACTGGCCCAACCGCCTTGCGCACGAGGGCCGCTGGCCGTGCGGGCCGGCTCGAGTGCGTGGCTAAACCGGACGGCGTCGGTTCGGGCATGATGACGCCATGGCCCCCATCCCCGGACTCGCGAGCGGGCGAATCGTCGTCGCCTTGGGCGAGTTGGCCGCGGACTTTGCGATGGCAGCTTTGATCGCACCTTGTGAGGTGATGATCCAGGAAGGAATCTCGGCCTTGGCCGTAACCCCGACGGGACTGGGGCAGTTGCCGGAGCTGATCGACATCTTCGGTGAACGCGCCGGATTCGGGTTGCGGGGTCGTCCCAACCCTGCCCAGGTCGAGGCGGCGGCCGCAGCGGGTGCCACGTTCGTCGTCCTCACGCTGCCCGACGCCGCGGCCGAGGAGGCCGCCCGCGCCAACGGGCTCGCGCTCGTTGTTTCGGCCATGACCCCTGCGGAGATCCAGGGTGTCGCCGACCGCGGTGCGGACGCGGTGCTCGTGACGCCGGCGGACGCGCTGGGGGTCGAGTTTCCCCGCTACCTGGCCGAGGAACTGCCCGGCTTGCCGCTGCTCGTGGGCGGCCGGGTGGACCTCTACCTGGCCGAACGCTGGTTGGACCACGGCGCCGCGGGGCTCGTGTTGGGGGGCGTCCTGACCGGGAACGCCTTCGACGGGGGTAGCCTGGCCGGCCTGCGGGTGCGCTGCGCCGACTACCGTGCCGTGGTTCGCCGCTGCGCGCAGCCGCCGAGCGGTCTCACCACCTGATTTTGGTGCTTGCGATCACTTAACGTAGGCTGAGAAACTCCTGAAGGTTTACTTCGATAGGTGTCTCCCCGTGACCGAACCTCGCCGCGCCGTGCGCGCAGCCAAGGCCAGTAAGCGTTTCGCCGGACCCGCGGTGGTCGCGGCGTCCTTGGTGGCAACCTCCGGCTTGGTCGTTTTCGCTCCGACCGCCGCCGCCGGCGAGTACTCGGCCAAGGCGTTGAGCACGACCGCGAAGGTGGACCATTCGGCCGTCCGTGAGGCTCGGGTCGACCGCGACGCGCGCCGCGCCGGAGAGGGCGTTTCGGTCAAGGCGCCCGTCATCTCGCCAATGGGGATCGATCCGGACGTGGTTCAGTCTGCCGGCTCGATGTTCGCGCTCACCGACCTCAACGTTCGGGGCTCGGCCAGTGCCAAGGCGACCGTTCTGGGCACCATTCCGGCCGGGACCAAGGTGGCGCTGGGCAAGCTCACGCTGAACGGGCTGCGCCAGGTCTCGTTCAAGGGACATGCGGGCTGGGTGAACCCGAAGAGCCTGTCGAAGAGCAAGCCGACCGCGGAGCAGGTGGCCAAGGCCAGCGGCGGGACGACGATGGCGGCCTGTCGGCTGGGTGCGGCGGTCGAGAACGGGCTGCAGCCAAAGACCGTGCTGCTCTATCGCAGCGTCTGCGCGCTGTTCCCCAAGATCAAGGACTACGGCGGCGTTCGTCCCGACTCGATGCCTTACCACCCGAGCGGACGCGCCCTCGACATCATGCTGCCGGCCATCGGCGACCCGATCGGGGACACGATCGCGGCCTACGTGATCGCGCACGCCAGCGAGTTCAACGTCGACCACGTCATCTACCGGCAGCGGATCTGGCTGCCGGGAATGGGCTGGCGAGGCATGGAGGATCGCGGCAGCGCCACCGCCAACCACTATGACCACGTCCACGTGACCATCAAGGGCTGAACCCCGGTCGGGGCCCCGACCGGTGCGACGCCGCATCGTGGGCCCCTTACCGTCCCGGCGCGCCCAAGTGCTCTGGCACCTCGGTGCGGGTACCGGCTCGCGTTGCCTGGTGCGATGCTTCGAGCGCGCCGCTGTCGGCGCCGAGCCGGCCGGCGGGAAAGCTGGCTCAGCGGGCATTTGCGGCGAGCCGGGCCGCTAGGCTCGGCCACATGCAGACTCCCGTGAATCCCACGACGACGAGCGCCTGGTCAGAGTTGACCAAGCTGCACGAGTCTTTTGAGCCGAATCTCCGCGGTGCGTTCGCCGACGACCCGGAGCGCGCGAAGAAGTTCACCTTCGAAGCCGCCGACCTGTATGTGGACCTCTCCAAGAACTACCTCGACGAAAACATCCTTGCCGCACTGGTGAAGCTGGGCGAAGAAGTCGGACTCGAGGCGGCCCGCGACGCCATGTACCGCGGCGACAAGATCAATGTCACCGAGAACCGCTCGGTTCTCCACACCGCCCTGCGCCGCCCCGCCGATCAGTCGCTGATCGTCGACGGTGAGGACGTCGTGAAGCAGGTCCACGAGGTGCTGGCCAAGATGTACGCCTTCGCCGAGCGGGTGCGCGGGGGCGACTGGGTGGGCGTCACCGGCAAGCCGATCAAGACCATCGTCAACATCGGCATCGGCGGTTCCGACCTCGGCCCGGTCATGGTTTACGAGGCGCTGAAGCCGTACGTCAAGGACGGGCTGGAGGCGCGGTTCGTCTCGAACATCGACCCGACCGACGTCGCGGAGAAGACCTCCGACCTGGATCCGGAGACGACGCTGTTCATCGTCGCGTCGAAGACCTTCACGACGCTGGAGACGCTGACCAACGCACGGATGGCGCGCGAGTGGCTGCTGAGCAAGCTCGCCGAACAGGGCGCGATCGACGCCTCGGACGCGCAGAAGGCCGACGCCATCGCCAAGCACTTCGTGGCCGTGTCCACCGCGCTGGACCGGGTCGCCGCCTTCGGCATCGATCCGCAGAACGCGTTCGGGTTCTGGTCCTGGGTCGGCGGCCGCTACTCAGTCGACTCGGCGGTGGGGACGTCCCTGGTCGTCGCCCTCGGGCCGGACAACTTCGCCGATCTGCTCGCCGGCTTCCACGCGATGGACAACCACTTCGCCCAGACGCCGCTGTCGGCCAACGTGCCGGCGCTGATGGGCCTGCTGAACATCTGGTATGTCAACTTCTTCAAGGCCGCCAGCCACGCCGTCCTGCCGTACGCGCAGTACCTGCACCGCTTCGCGGCGTATCTGCAGCAGTTGACCATGGAGTCCAACGGCAAGGGCGTCCGCTCCGACGGCAGCGACGTGGTCACCGAGACCGGCGAGATCTTCTGGGGCGAGCCGGGCACCAACGGCCAGCACGCGTTCTACCAGCTGATCCACCAGGGGACGCTGCTGATCCCGGCGGACTTCATCGCGGTCGCCAACCCGGCGCACCCGCTGAAGGACGGCGAGACCGACGTCCACGAGTTGTTCTTGGCGAACTTCTTCGCCCAGACCGCCGCCCTGGCCTTCGGCAAGACTGCCGAGGAGGTTCGGGCCGAAGGCACCGCCGAGGCAATCGTCCCGGCGCGCGTCTTCAAGGGCAACAAGCCGACGACGTCGATCATGGCGCCCGCGCTCACCCCGTCGGTCGTCGGTCAGTTGATCGCCCTCTACGAGCACATCACCTTCGTGCAGGGCGTCGTCTGGGGCATCGACAGCTTCGATCAGTGGGGCGTGGAGTTGGGCAAGCAGTTGGCCATGCGGATCGCGCCCGCCGTCGCCGGCGACGCGGACGTCCTGGCGCAGCAGGACTCCTCGACCCAGTCGCTGGTGACCTACTACCACAACCACCGCAGCAACTGACCGGCGGTCGCGCCGGGCCGCCCGCGGGGACGTCCCGGCCGGCCGGGGGCACCAGAGCCCTCGCCGAAGACCTCCCTGATCGCTCGAGGGCTTCCCTTAAAGGGAGGCCCTCGATGCGTTGCGGAGGTCCTCGCCGAGGGCTCCTTGCGTAGGGTGGCGGGCATGGCCAAGCAGGGCGCCGGACGCCGACGGTGGGTTCTTCGCGGCCTCGCGGTTGCGGCGGCCGCCGCGCTGGGTTTCGCCGGCTGCACCGGCTACGCCGTCGCCGCGTCGGCGGAGCGGGTTTCGACCGTGGCGGACGTCCCGGGCACGCCGGTGGCGATCGTCCTGGGTGCCGAGATCTACCCCGACGGCACGCCGTCGCCATTCCTGCGTGGGCGTCTGGAGGTGGCCAAGGCGCTGTTCGAGGCCGGGAAGGTCCAGGCCATTCTGGTTTCCGGGGACAACCGGGCCGACCACTACAACGAGCCGGACGGCATGCGCAACTACCTCATCCGGGCCGGCGTCCCAGCGGCCAAGGTGGTCGCCGACTATGCCGGGCTCGACACCTACGACACCTGTGTCCGGGCGAAGGTCATCTTCGGCGTCTCCGCCGCCACGATGGTCACGCAGAGCTATCACCTACCGCGAACTGTGGCGACCTGTCGCGCGGTCGGGATCGACGCCTGGGGAGTCGGGGACGACAGCGTCCGCGGCTACCACGAGGTGTGGAATTACGGCTCGTTTCGTGAGTGGCTGGCCAACGTCAAGATGATCTGGGACGTGGTGTCGCGCCGACAGCCGATCCTCGGCCCCCGGGAGACCAGCCTCGATCAGGCGATCAAAGCCTGATCCGGGCGAGCCCTGAACATGGGTTGATCCGGTGCCGAATGATGGTCACGGATCAACCCATGCGGCGCCAGGTCAGCGTTGCCTCGACTCAGCGGCGGTCGAACGTGGCGGGGTCGGGCCCGCAGCGCCGGGCGGCGTCCAGTGAGTCGATCGTGGCCATGGCGGCTTCGCTCAGCTCGAAGTCGAAGATGTCGAAGTTCTCCGCGATCCGGGACGGGGTGACCGAGCGGGGGAAGGTGATCAGGCCGCGCTGGATGTGCCACCGCAGGATCACCTGAGCAGGGGTCTTGCCGTGCTCGGCGGCCAACTCGACGATCTCCGGCAGCTCGATATCGCCCTTGCCGAGCGGCGTCCAGGACTGAGTGTGAATGCCACGCTCTGAGTTCGCGGCGACCAGGGGCAACTGGGTCAGGGTCGGGTGGACCTCGATCTGGTTGACCGCCGGGACGGTGTCACCGGCGGCGATGATCTCGTCGAGGTCCTCGGCGCGGAAGTTGCACACGCCGATGGACGTGGCCAGCCCCTCGTCGCGCACCCTTTCCATCGCCTTCCAGGCGGCGACGGCGGTGCCGAACATCGGGGTGGGCCAATGGATCAGGTACAAGTCGACGTGGTCCAGGCCGAGCTTGTCCAGCGACGTCCGGATCGCCATCGGCACTCGCTCGTGCATGTCGTTCCAGAGTTTCGTGGTGACGAAGATCTCTTCTCGGGGCACACCCGACTCCCGGATCGCCTGCCCGACGCCCTCTTCGTTGCCGTAGATCGCGGCGGTGTCGATGTGCCGGTAACCGACCTCCAAGGCGGTGCGCAGCGTCGGCACGATGTCCTGGGTCGAGACCTGCCAGACGCCGAAGCCGAGCTGCGGGATCTCCTGGCCGTCGTTGAGGGTGATGGTTGGCACAGTCACGGTCAGCTCCTTCGCGAGGGCCGCGGCGCGGTCGGGACGCCGGGCGGGGGGATCGGCTCCACGCTATCCGGTGCCGCGGCGCGCGCCCACCTTCGCGGCCCGAACCGCCAACCGAGCAGGAACGAGCAGCCCACGGCCGCGGCGCCGACCAAACCGACCGGCGGTGCCATCAGCGGGCTGGCTCCGCTGATCAGCAGCACCATCAGGCCGGACATCCCGTTGAACCCACCGTGCAGTACGGCCGGGGCGAGCACCGAACCGGTTTGGACGCGACCCCACCGCAGCAACGGCGACAAGGCCAGGCAGAACACCACCATCGCCGCCATTCCGGCGCCCCACTGGGGGCCGAAGTTGAAGCCGAGCACGATCAGCGGCACGTGCCACAGCCCCCAAAGCACGCCCGTCAGCAGCGTTGACCTGGCAGGTCCGAGCGGAGCAAGTTCATCGGCCAGGACGCCGCGCCAGCCGTACTCCTCGCCGAGGGCGAACACCGCGTTGACGGTGAAACCGCTGGTAATCCCAGTAATCAGCGTCGCGGGGTAGAGCAGCCCGAGTGGCGGCGTACCCGCAGACGGTGCGCCGGGCAGCATTGCCTGAAGGTTCGCCTCGAGTTCAGCGGCGGACGACGCCCAGGCGCCGGCGCCGGGCAGGTGCAACAGGTTCCCGGCCAAGAACTCCAAGCCCAGGCTGCAGGCCCAGATCAGGACGAGCCCGACCGCTCCGACGACGGCGATCCGGCCCAGCAGCCGCGAGATGTCGTTGCCGAGGTCGCGCAGGAGCGGGCGCCGGCCGGCTCGGCGCTCGACTGCCAGGCCCGCGATCATGGGTAGGGGCATGTAGACCAAGGCGACGATCAGCTGCGTCCACAACGGGGCACCGCGGCCCAGGTTGACGCGCGCAGCCGCGAACGCCAGCCCGATGAGTGCGGCGCCGCCGAACGCGATCCCGTAGAAGAGCCCGACGCGTGACCAGGCGACCCGCACCGGGTTGGGGCCCGATCCGACCTCACTCATGGCGCGGGCCTGCCAGGTCTCGCCTGATCTCGGCCGCCCGCCCGACGCGGCTGAGCCAGGCCAGGACGGCGAAGATCCCGGCGGCCGGCACCAGCGCGGCGACGGGGCCGAGCGTCGGCGAGACTCGGCCCCGTCGGGCGCCGAGCAGCGTGCTCACCCACGAGGACGCCGCGACGAGCGAAACGCCCGTCGCCCCGGCGATCGCGGTGGCTCGAACGCGTTTGTCGGGACGGGCGGCGACCATCGTCGCGGCCGCCGCCGCGGGGATCGCCGCGAGCGCGAACGCCGTCCCGGCGGCGCGTCCTTTGGTCGTGAACCTGTCGGGACGCCCGCACAGCGTCCAGTGCGTCGGCACACGGCCCGGTAGTGCGCCCCGGCGCAGCAGGTAGGACGCCGCGATCAGCTTCGCGGCGACCGCCGCCGGGACGAGGGCGGCGACGAAGGCGGAGTCGGGGGCGGAGTCGAGGGGGACGTCCTCGGCGTCGGGCTCGATCAGGCCGGTGCGCACCGCGAGGGCGCCGAAGTTGAGATCCCAGCCCGCGCCGAACAGGCGGGGACGCCACAGCCGCCGGTCGGCGGGCTCCCACAGTTGGGCGGTCACCTGGTCGAGGGTGGGCAGGTGCCAGTTGTAGGGCACTCCCAGGAACGTTCCCCTGAAGGGGTCGGGGGGCGTCGTGGCGGACGCGGCGGCCCCGCCCAACGGGCCGATCTCGGCGGCGATCCGGGCCACGTCGGCGGCGGTTGCATCGGGTTCTAAGCGCTCGGTCAGATGGGCGATAAGTTCGGCGGCGACGTCGTCGTCCCGGCCCTTGGTCACGGCGGCGAGGTAGGCCCGCGCCGCATCCCGAGCGGCGGGGGACAGGTCTTGCAGGGAACCGATCATGACTCCTCCAACAGGGTGTCGATTTCGGCGGTCACCAGCCGCCACACGGTGCTCATCGAGCCGAACGCGGCGCGGCCGGCGGCGGTGAGCGAGTAGTACTTGCGCGGCGGGCCGAGGGGCGACTCCTGCCAGGCGGATTCGACCAGACCGGACTTCTTCAACCGCGACAGCAGGGGGTAGACGGTGCCCGCGCTGATCGCCAGCCGTGGGTGCGCGGCCAGCTCGTCCACCAGTTGGGAGCCGTACTTCGCCTCGCCGGCGAGCAGCCCCAACACGGCCAACTCGACCAGGCCCTTGCGTAGCTGGGAGACCCAGGCCTCCAGTTCGACGTCCACAACAACAAGGTAATGCCAGGTAGTAGGTAATGCAAGGTATCTGGTTCGGACAGCAAGCTGGCAGGTTCAGGAACGCTCGCCAGGGTGGCTAGCCGCAACGCAACTGGAACAATGGCCCGCATGCTTTCTCTGCCTGCCGCAATCGGGTCCCGGATCGAAGCCGTCGCCGGAATCGACCCGGAGTTGCGTCCGGCCACCAAGCCGCAGTTCGGGCACTTCCAGTCGAACGTGGCGCTGCGCCTGGCCAAGGCGGAGGGACGTCCCCCGCGCGAGGTTGCGGCCCGAATCGTCGAGCAACTCGACCTGGCCGATCTCTGCGAGCCCCCCGAGATCGCGGGTCCGGGGTTCATCAACCTGCGGATCCGTGCGGACGTCCTGGCCCGGGTGGCCACCGAGGTGCTGGACGCCCCGAAGGCCGGCATCGCCGCCGCCGAACGCTCGCAGACCGTGGTGATCGACTATTCCTCGCCGAACGTGGCCAAGGTGATGCACGTCGGGCATCTGCGCGCCACGATCATCGGCGACTGCTTCGTCCGCGTGCTGCGGGCGGTCGGGCACAAGGTCATCCCGCAGAACCACGTGGGCGACTGGGGCACGCAGTTCGGGATGCTGATCGAGCAGATCCTGGACGAGGGCACCGACGCGACCGTGCTCACCTTGGCCGAGTCGGTTCGGTTGTACCAGCGGGCGAATGCGCGGTTTGCCGCCGACCCGGTCTTCGCCGACCGGGCGCGGGCCCGGGTCGTGGCTCTGCAGGGCGGTGACCAGGTTTCGCTGGCCGTGTGGCGGGCGCTGATCGCGGCCTCGCTGGTCAGCTTCAACGAGACCTACGCGCGGCTCGGCGTCCTGCTCACCGACGCCGACCTGGACGGCGAGTCCAGCTACAACGACGACCTACCCGGCGTAGTCACCGACCTGGAGGCCAGCGGCATCACGGTCGTCGACGATGGCGCGCTGTGCGTGTTCGTCGAGGGCTTCGACGCCCCCATGATCGTCCGCAAGCGAGACGGCGGCTTCGGGTACGCGGCCACCGACCTGGCCGCCGTCCGGCGCCGCGTGGACGATTTCGGCGCCGACCGGATCATCTACGTCGTGGGCGCGCCGCAGGCCCATCACTTCGTCCAGGTGTTCGCGGTCTCACGCCTGGCCGGCTGGTTGCCCGAGACCGTTTCGGCCGAGCATGTCAGCTTCGGCCAGATCCTCGGCGAGGACGGCCGTCCGTTCCGCACCCGGGACGGCTCGTCGGTCACCCTGAACACCCTGCTGGACGCCGCCGAGGACGTCGCGGCCCGCCCGATCGCGATGGCGGCGATCAAGTACGCCGACCTGTCCAACAGCTTGCACAAGGACTACGTCTTCGCCGTCGATCGCATGGTCGCCACGACCGGAAACACCGGACCGTACCTGCAGTACGCGCACGCCCGAGCGAGCCAGATCCTGCGCAAGGCGCAGGCCGAGGGGATCGAGTTCGGCGCGGTCACCGTCGTGGGCGAGCCGGCCGAGCAGACCCTCGCCCTGCTGTTATCGCGCTTCGGCGAGGTCGTGGACGAGGTGGCCGACACCCTGCAGCCGCACCGGCTCTGCGCCTACCTCTACGACCTGGCGGGAGCGCTGGCGACCTTCTACGAGCAGTGTCCCGTGCTGCGCTCCGAGGGCGAGGTGCGCACGTCCCGCTTGGCGCTGTGCGCTGCGACGCAGCGCGTTTTGGCGCTTGGTCTATACCTTCTCGGCATCGAGGCGCCCGAGCGAATGTAGGTGCCGCCGCCGGTCTACGCGCACGGATCTGCCGGCGAAGGCAGCCTTTGGCGGTTGTTAGGCAGAGATTCGCACTTCGGTGGCAGGTGCAGCGGCGAAGGGTCGGACTCAGGCGTCGCGCAACAGCGTCCAGGTGGCCTCGAGGTGGGCCTCCACCGCGTCGGAGTCGGCGGGGGATAGTCCATGCGCCGCGAGCGCCTGCTTCACCGACGCTGCGCCGGCATCGGTGGAGACGCCCTGGCGAGCCGAATCGGCTAGGCGGACGACCGTTTTGCGGTCTACGGCCAGGCGGCGACGGCCGGACGTCCGGTGCAGGGCCTGCACGAGACCGCGCTGATCATGGCCGTGGCGGTGGCGGTCTGCGTTCCGCTAGCCCTGTCCCTGCCGCTGCGCGCGGGTGCCGAGGTGATTGGCCAGCCCGGCGACGGCGGCGATGTTGTGCCAGACGCCGTGTCCCAGGCGCGAGACGGTAAGCGACTCGCCGGGGACGCCGGCGGCGTCCAGCCGGTTGTCGAGGCGGGCGAGGGCGTCCGCGGGGCATAGCGCGCTCAGCTCGCCCCGGAGCAGGTCGGTGCGGACGGCCGCCGACAGCACCGCGTCCGGGATGGTCTCGGCGCTGAGCGTGAAGGCGACGACGAGCGAGTCCAGCGCGGCGATGCGGACGCCCGCCCGGGTCTCCGGGGCC
>JBDHZK010000066.1:0-13769 GCA_039811865.1 Propionicicella sp.
ATCGCTGCCAGTCCTCCGGGATGCTCCACGGGATGTCGCCGCCGAGGCCGATGACGTTGTTCTTCGCGACCGCCGCGATCGCCGTGACTCTCATTCGCCCTCCTCAGACCGCGATCGGCGCCTTGATGCCGGGGTGTGGGTCGTAGCCCTCGAAGCCGATGTGCTCCAGGTCGAAGGCGTCGATGCTGGTGACGTTCGATTCGAGCACCAGGCGCGGCAGCGGACGCGGTGAGCGCGTCAACTGCAAACGCGCCTGGTCCAGGTGGTTGGAGTACAGATGCGCATCTCCAAGCGTGTGGACGAAGTCGCCCACCTCCAGCCCGGTCACCTGCGCGACCAGATGCGTCAGCAGCGCATAGGAGGCGATGTTGAAGGGCACGCCTAGGAAGATGTCGGCCGAGCGTTGGTACAGCTGACAAGACAGGCGGCCCTCGGCCACGTAGAACTGAAACAGCGCGTGACAAGGAGGAAGTGCCATCTTGGGCAGCTCTGCGACGTTCCAGGCCGAGACGATGTGCCGGCGCGAATCCGGGTTGGCCCGGATCGCTTCGATCACCTGCGCCAGCTGATCGACACTGCCCGCGTCCGAGGTCGGCCACGATCGCCACTGGTGCCCATAGATCGGACCGAGGTCACCGTGCTCGTCGGCCCACTCGTCCCAGATCGTGATGCCGCGCTCGTGCAGCCAGCCCACGTTGGTGTCCCCACGCAGGAACCACAGCAGTTCCCCCACGATCGAGCGCGTGTGCAGCCGCTTGGTCGTCAACAGCGGGAAGCCCTCGGCCAGGTCGAAACGCATCTGGTGTCCGAAGACGCTGAGGGTGCCGGTCCCCGTTCGGTCGGACTTCGCCGTGCCCTCGTCCAGCACCCGCCGCAGCAGATCGAGATACGCCTGCACCGCTACTCACCCGCCCCACGGGCCGCCGGCGCGGCCAGCTCAGCGACCCGAGGCCAGATCGCGCGTAGCGCCTTGCCGCGGTGGCTGATGGCGTCCTTCTGCTCTGCGCTCAACTGCGCGTTGGTCAGGTCCTGACCGTCGGCGACGAAGATCGGGTCGTAACCGAAGCCGCTGCCTCCGGCGGGAGCGTGCACCAGCCGTCCGGGCATCTCACCGCGCGCCACGAACTCGCGCCCCGCCGGCGTCACCAGGGCCATCGCGCAGACAAACCGCCCGGACCGGCGCCCCGCGGGCACGTCGGCAAGCTGGCGCAGCAGCAGTTCCAGATTGTCCGCGTCGGACGCCCCCGGCCCGGCCCAGCGCGCCGACCGCACACCCGGCATGTTGTTCAGCGCATCGACCTCGATGCCGGAGTCGTCGGCCAACGCGGCCAGCCCGGTGATGGCCGCGCATGCGCGCGCCTTCAGCAGCGCGTTGCCGGCAAACGTCCACTCGGTCTCTTCCGGCTCGGGGTAGGCGGGCAGGTCGTCCAAGCCGAGCACCTCGACCGACCCGCCGGCCCGGGTCGCGATGCGCCGCAGTTCGGCCAGCTTCTTCGCGTTATGGCTTGCCAGGACGATCTTCACGACGACAACGCCGCCCGTTGCAGTTCGGCCAGCTGAGCACAGCCAGAAGCACCCAGGGCGAGCATCGCGTCCAAGGAATCGCGATCGAACGGCTCGCCCTCGGCAGTCCCCTGCACCTCGACGAACTTGCCTGAGCCGGTCATCACGACGTTCAGATCGACCTCGGCGCCCGCGTCCTCGCGGTAGCACAGGTCGAGCAGCGGCGTCCCGCCCACTATGCCCACCGACACCGCCGCGACGCTGTCGCGCAGCGGCTCGCCGGCCAGCAGCTTTCGTTCACGGAGCCAGGCAACGGCGTCCGCGAGGGCCACGTAGGCGCCGGTGATGGACGCCGTGCGCGTGCCTCCGTCGGCCTGCAGAACGTCGCAGTCCAACACGATGGTGTTCTCGCCGAGCGCGGCGTAGTCGATGACGGCCCGCAGCGAGCGGCCGATCAGCCGGCTGATCTCGTGCGTCCGCCCGCCGATGCGGCCCTTGACCGCCTCGCGCTCGGAGCGGGTATTCGTGGCCCGGGGCAGCATGGCGTACTCGCTGGTCACCCAGCCGAGCCCCGAACCCTTGCGCCAGCGTGGGACGCCGGGCGTCACGCTGGCGGCGACGAGGACGCGCGTGGCGCCGAACTCGACCAGCACGGAGCCTTCGGCGTGATCCAGCCAGTCGCGGGAGATCCGGACAGCGCGCAGCGCGTCGGCTGCGCGACCGTCCGGTCGGGTGGCTATCGATGGGGTTGAGGTCGGCACGGACGAAACCCTACTGGGCCGCGACGACAACTCCCGAGAGCCGCTTCGTCATACCCTACCGGGTATAGTGCGAGACACCGACGATTGGAGCCCAAATGTGCCGTCCGGCAAAGTGCAGCAAGTGCGGTAAGACCACGTGGGCTGGCTGCGGCCAGCACGTCGACGCCGTCCAGCGCATGGTGCCCGCGGAGCAGTGGTGCGGCCACGAGCCAGAGCCCAAGCAGCCAGGCCTGATCGGTCGCCTGTTCGGGCACTAGCAGGGGCGTCCCCTGGCGTCCGGGCGACTCAGACCGTGTAGACCTGCTCGACGTTGTCCACCCAGCCGCCGATCAGCCGGCGCCCCAGGCGCTCGAACTTGTCGGGGCTGCCGGTGGTGAGGAAGCGTCTGGTCGCCTCCCGTGGTTCGGTGTGGACCAGGCCCAGATCCGTCAGCGTCTGGTACACCTCCTTCGCACACTCCTCGGCCGAGGACACCAACGTCACCTCGTCGCCGAGCACGTATGAGATGACGCCGGTCAGCAACGGATAGTGGGTGCAGCCCAGGATCAGGGTGTCCGATCCGGCCTCCTGGATCGGGGCCAGGTAGTGGCGCGCCACGTTCAGCAGGTCATCGCCGCCGGTGATGCCGGCCTCGACGAAATCCACGAACAGCGGACATGGCTTGGTCAACAACTCGACGTCGGGGACGGCCGCCAGCGCGTCCTCGTAGGAGAGCGAGTTGGCCGTGGTGTCGGTGCAGATCACGCCGATCCGGCCGGTCCTGGTGGCCTTCACCGCCCGCCTGGCCGCCGGCAGGATCACCTCGACGACGGGCACGTGATAGCGCTCCCGAGCGTCTCTCAGGACGGCCGCACTGGCCGAGTTGCACGCGATCACCAGCGCTTTTACGCCCTCTCCGATCAGGTGGTCCAGACACTCGAGCGCGTACTCACGAACCTCCGGGATCGTCTTGTCGCCGTACGGCGCCCGTGCGGTATCGCCGAGGTAGATGACGTCCTCGTTGGGCAACTGGTCGAACACCGAACGGGCCACGGTGAGACCGCCGAAGCCTGAGTCGAAGATGCCGATCGGCGCGCTGGTCTGGCTCACGACGCGTTACCTTACTCGGGCCTCCCGGGGCTAGCCCGGTCGCATCCCCCACGACCCGACCAACGCAAGTCGCCCAACATCGCCCCCGTCCGTCCGCAGTGCGCGAATGCTGGTGGACTTGCCATTTCCGGTGGTTCTGTGCGGCGCCTCCGCACTTGCTGGCGCATTTGCGCTTGCCGGTGCGAGCATGGAGGAGACTCGCCGCACGTTTCCACATCCCGGGGGTCTGAACCGCGTCCGATGGCAGCGTGTGGCAGTGCGGTGCGGCGACCGGCCAGCCCGGCCGGGGACGCCTGGGCCCTTGGTTCAGCGGCGATGCAGGGAGAGCGCGACGAGCACCGGCCCACGTCGCTGGGCGGACGGGCCCGCGGCCCCGCACCCGGCCGTCCCGTCCGAGCGGCCGGACGCACACGTCCCGCACCCGCCGCCTGGGCAACCCATCGACAATTCTTTGGCGTCCAGGCGACCGGAGCGGACCAGGTGGTCAACTGCCGCGTTGACCACGCCCGCGTCGAGTCCCGTGTGCTCAACCACCTCGGCCAAGGAGGTGGCCCCGGCCTCGAACGCGTCCAGGACGGCGCGCAGGGGTCCGCGGCTCACCAGAACAGCCGTCCGATCTGGAAGACGGCCACCGCGAGCGTCCAAGCGACCACGAGTTGCATGCCGATGCCGAACAACGTCCAGCGCAAGCCCACCTCGCGCCGCTGCGCCGCCAACGTCGCCACGCAGGGGGTGTACGCCAGCAAGAACACCAAGAAGGCCAGCACGGCCGGGACGGGGTGACCGCCCGAGGACGTCTCGAAGTCGGCGCGGATGCGCTCCCCGAGGCGGCCCGGGTCGCGCCCGTCGGTGGGCTCGTCGATGGCGTAGGTCTGCGCCCAGGACGAGATCACCGCCTCTTTCGCCACGAACCCGACGATCAGCGCCGAGGTCGTCTGCCACTGGCCGAACCCGGCCGGAGCTAGCACCGGAGTGACGGTCTTGGCCGCCACGGCGTAGGCCGAGTCCTCGACCGCGACATCGCCGAAGGCACCTTGCCCCGTCACCGGAATGGACTGCAGCAGCCACACCGCGCAGACGGTCGCGACGATGATCCCGGACGCCGTCTGCAAGAACCCGCGAAGGCGCACCCACGTCACCGACGCGGTCAGGCGCAGCGTCGGCCGCTGGTAAGGCGGCAGGTCGAGAACGAGCGGGTCCGCGCCCATGGTCCGCCACAGGGTGGAGCGCAGGATCAGGCCCACCCCCACGATCAGCAGGATCGACACCAAGTACATGGCGAACACCACGGTGCCGGCGTACTGGCCGAAGAACGTCGTCCCGACCAGGACATACACCGTCAGCCGAGCCGAACAGGACGTGAACGGGACGAGCAACGCGGTCAGGATCCGTTGGCGCACATCCGGCAATATGCGCGTGGCCGAAATCGCCGGGACGTTGCACCCGAAGCCGACGACCAGCGGCAAGAAGGCCCGGCCCGGCAGTCCGATCGAACGCATCAGCCGGTCGGTGACCACCGCCGCCCGGGCCATGTAACCGGAATCCTCGAGGATCGCCAGCAACAAGAACATCAGCGCCATCAGCGGCGCGAACGTCAGGAGCATTCCGACACCGGCGATCAGCCCATTGACCACGAGGCCCTCGACCCAGCTTCCGCCCAGGCCGACGGCGGCGAACAGCCAGCGCGCGCCTTCGCTGAGTGGGCCGGAGAAGAGGCCGTCGAGCAGGTCCTGCAGCGGGGCGGCCACGGTTGTGGTCACCTGAAAGACCAACCACATGACGCCCAGGAACAACAGCGGGCCGAGCACGGGAGCGGTCGCGACCTTGTCGATCCGGTCCGACCAGGTGACCCGGGCCTGCCCGGAACGCCGGGTGCCGCTGGCGACCGCCCGCTCCACCCAAGCGAAGCGTTCGTCCTCGGCGGCCAACTCGTCGCTCGGGTCGAGCGCCCCCCGGGGACGCGGCGCGATCGCGGGACTCTCCAGGGCGCGGACGACCGCTCGGCTCAGGTTGTCCAGGCCGACTCGCCGCCTCGGGTCCAACGCCACCACCGGACAGCCCAGGGACTCCCCCAGCGCGTAGGTGTCGACTTCGATCCCTCGAACCCGGGCCACGTCCAACATCGTGACCGCGACGACCACGGGGACGTCCGACTCGCGAACCTGCGAGACGAGGTAGAGGCTGCGCGCCAATTGGGCTGCGTCCACCGCGATCACCGCGAGGTCCGGCCGCTCGCCGGGTGGGGCATCAAGCAGGTCGCGGGTCAGCGCCTCGTCCGGAGAATGCGGTTCGAGGCTGTACGCGCCGGGCAGGTCCACCAGCGTCATCTCGTGGGGGCTCTTGGGGCAGTCGCACACCTCGCAGTCGCAGGTGCTCAGGTCGGGACGCGTACGCCAAACGCCCTTCGCGACCTCCACCGTGGTTCCCGGCCAGTTGCCCATCGTGACGCGGGCACCGGTAAGTCCATTGAACAGCGTCGACTTGCCGACGTTGGGCGCACCGATGAGCGCGACAATCGGACTGCCCGCACGCGCCGGAGGACCGGCCGCGGGTGAATGGCAAGACGGCGCCGCGGACGCGCCGGGCACCAGCAGCGGCAAGCTGCGCTTGTTCGTGGGGCTGGCTTGGGCCGGCGCCGGACGGGTGTCCGCCCTCACGACACGGCCTCGGCGATCACCCGGCGTAGGACGTCTGACCCCAGCGCGACTCGCGAACCCGCGGCCGCGACGATCCGGCCGCGACCGGCCGTGGACTGATTGATCTGCAACCCGACGCCGCGACGCAAACCCAGGGCGGCCAGCCGTCGGACCAACTCCGGCGGCCCATCGACCCGGACCAGCACCAAGGGCGCGCCCACCGGGGCGCTCGCCAGGGTCAGCTCCTCGCGCATGGGGAAAGGCTAGCCCAGCCGTGACCATTTTGAGAACAAGGTCGTTTCCTTAATCAGATCGACCGCCCGGCGCAACATATGTTCGATCTGTGGAGCGTCCCCCGGATGCACATCTGGGGGACGAGAGCTTTAAAGGGCCGAGAGCATCGTCTCCAGCGCGAAGCCCAACCACTCGTAGACCTCGAACCAGAATGCCCGCGGGTCTTCCGCGGCGAGGTCGGCGAACTGCGCCGTGTCCTCGGCGCGCTCGATCCCCAGGCGCACCGACAGAGTCAATCGAAGCGCATTCATCGTCTTCATCCAGCCCGGAGCGTCTTCCACGGCGACGATCAGCGGATAGGCGCCGTCGGCGGTCTCGGCCAGGTCGGCCAGGACGTCCTCCGCCGCGGCCACGCGCTCGGCTCGCTGCCGCTCCTGGGTCAGCCGACGAAACTCGGCGGAGGCACCGGGATCGTCCGGAAACGCGGCGGGAAACAACCGTGCGATCGCGGGGTCGTCGTAGTCCAACGCCGCCTCGGCGGAAAGCTCGGCCTCCCAGCGGGCGAATGGGTCGGCCTTCGGCTCGGCCGCACGTTCCGGGACGTCCAGCAAAGCGATGTAGGAACGGACCAGATCGGCCAGCAAGCCGACCTCGGCCGGCGACAACTGGGCGGTGAGCTGCTTCCCGCGACGGCGGAATCGCCTCATGCAGCCCGATCCAGCGTGGCCCAAAGGCCGTAGTCGTGCATCGCGTTGGCGTCGATCTCCATCTCCTCCATCGTGCCCGCGGCCACGATCGCCTTGCCCTCGTTGTGCACCTGCAGCATCAGCTTCTCGGCCTTCGGTTTGGCATAGCCGAAGTAGGTGCAAAAAACGTGGGTCACGTAGCTCATCAGGTTGACCGGATCGTCCCAGACGATGCAGACCCAACTGTTGGTCGCGATGGCCTCTTCCGCGGGCCGCTCGGCCACGGCCGCGCCCCCGGCCGGGGCTGGGGTGCCGATGGTGCTTCCAGCCATGAGGGGCATTCTGTCAGACGCCGTCACTACTGTTGCACCCATGACTACCGGAGACTGCGGCTGCGCACCGGCCCCTTGCCATTTCGCGAACACCGCGTTGTTGACCGATCACTACGAGTTGACGATGGTCAGGGCCGCGATCGGATCGGGCACGGCGTTTCGCCGGAGCATCTTCGAACTGTTCGGCCGGCGGCTGCCTGAGGGACGCCGCTACGGGGTGGTCGCCGGCACCGGCCGGGCGCTCGAGGCGCTGGCCGCGTTCCGGTTCGACGACGACACGATGCGGTTCCTGGTCGACCAAAAGATCGTGGACGGCCCAACGGCCGACTTCCTGGCGGGGTTCAAGTTCACCGGAGACATTTGGGGCTACCCCGAGGGCGAGGTCTACTTCCCGGGCTCTCCGCTGATGGTGGTCGAGGGTTCGTTCGCCGAGGCTTGCATCATCGAGACGTTGCTGTTGTCGATCTTCAACTACGACTCGGCGGTCGCCGCGGCGGCGTCCAGGATGACCGCGATGGCCGAAGACCGGCCGTGCATCGAGATGGGCTCCCGACGCACCAACGAGATCGCCGCCGTTGCCGCGGCGCGGGCGGCCTACATCGCCGGCTTCGCCGCGACGTCCAACCTCGAGGCCGGTAAGCGCTACGGCGTCCCCACCCGCGGGACGGCCGCGCACTCGTTCACCCTGCTGCACGACTCCGAACGGGACGCCTTTGCTGCACAACTGGCGGCCCTCGGCGAGGACACCACCTTGCTGGTGGACACCTACGACATCGAGCAGGCCGTCAGGACGGGGGTCGAGCTTACCCAGGGACGCCTCGGTGCGATCCGCCTCGACTCCGGCGATCTCGCGCAGGTGGCCAAACAGGTGCGCATGCTCTTGGATTCGCTGGGCGCCACCAAGACGCGCATCGTGGTCACCTCCGATCTGGACGAGTGGCAGATCGCCGCGTTGCGTGGAGCCCCCGTCGACGGCTTCGGCGTCGGGACTTCTCTGGTGACCGGCTCTGGAGCCCCGACCTGCGGGTTCGTTTACAAGCTCGTGGCTCGCGCCGACTCCGAGGACGTAGACGCGCCGCTGGAGCCGGTCGCCAAACGAAGCAAGAACAAGTCCTCGATCGGTGGCCGCAAGTATGCCCTTCGGCGCCTGAACGACAAGGGCGTCGCCGAGGCCGAAGTGGTGGGCGTGGGCGCGCCGCCCGAAGGCGACTACAACGACCGCCCGCTGCTGGTGCAGTTGGTCGCGGGCGGCGAGCCGGTCGGCGCCGAACCATTGGCTGCGGCCCGCGAGCGGCACGCCCGCGTCCGCTCGGAGTTGCCGCTGGCGGCGCTGAAGATGTCCAAGGGGGAGCCGGCCGTACCGACGATCCTGGTGGAACCCGACGGTGCCGAGGTGCTCAATCCGTACCAAACGCGCCCGTGAGCCCGGGCACCACAGACCGCCGCTGCCGACCCGGTGGCAGCCTCGACGAGGCCGACCTGTTGGAGGATGGATGACCCACAGCGATGCCGACGCCCGCGACGTCCTGATCGTCGTCGACGTCCAAAACGACTTCTGCGAAGGGGGCTCTTTGGCGGTCGCCGGCGGCGCCGCGGTGGCGGCCAGGATCAGCGATCTGCTCGAGGGGAAGCATCCGTACCGGTTCGTCGTCGCGACTCGAGATCATCACATCGACCCAGGCGCCCACTTTTCCGATCACCCCGACTTCGTGGACTCCTGGCCGCGGCATTGCGTCGCCGGGACGCCCGGCGCCGACTTCCACCCCAACCTGGCCTTCCGGGCCTTCGACGGCGTCTTCGACAAGGGTGAATACGCGGCTGCCTACTCCGGCTTCGAGGGTACGGACGACGGCATCCCGCTGGGCGACTTCCTCGCTCGCCTGGAGGTCGGCCGCGTCGACATCTGCGGCATCGCCACTGACTACTGCGTGAAGGCGACGGCGCTGGACGCCGCCAAGCTCGGCTACCCCACCACCGTCCTGGTGGAGCTGACCGCCGCCGTCGCCCCCGACCGCCTGGACGACACCCTCGTCGCCCTCGCCGAAGCCGGGGTCGCCGTCCAGGAATAGCGCCGGCCCGCGCCCGCCGGAGATAGGAGTGGCGAGCGACTCAGGGAGTTGCCTGTGGACCCTTCGACAACCTCCGGGCCAGTCTTGACCCCACGCAACGAGCGCCGAAAGTCGCCCCTTCCATCGGCATCGCGGCCGAGAGTTCCCGCTGGGACCCCTTCGGGACGTGAACCCGTCAAAGCGTCCTCCCCGACCCGAAGTACTGGCCGCCCCGGAGTCCCCTAACTGCGAACGGGGACGCCAGGCTGCCGGGCCCACCCCTCATTGGCACTGACTCGCCTAAGGTCGTCCGTCGGCTGATGCCTTCAGCCGCGTCGGCGCGCGCGCAACTGCGAACGCAGACGACGCTTCTCGACCTTGGCCGCACGCACCTCGTCGGCGGACGGGCCCTTCGGCTCCTCCTTGGCGCCGCGAGGCTTGATCGGCGGTGCGTGGAAGCGGTTCATCACCGCGGACAGCCGCAGCGCGCGTTCGCTGGTGAACACCCGCTCCAGCGACATCGGCAGCCCATCCGGCCCACTCAGCGGCACGCGCCAGTTTGGGTACTCGTTGACCGTGCCGGGCTGATTCTGGGTCAGCCGGTCGCCGACCGCGTCGGTCAAGGCGGCGCACAGGACGCGCGCCGGCGTGAAGGTGAGGAAGCGGTGCAGGGCCAACACGATGTCCTCGACGTCATCGGCGCCGGGGGCGAGTAGTTCTCGCGAGCGCAGGTTCTCCAACCAGGCCGCTTGCTCTGCCTCGGCGTGCGCGAGTTCGTCCTCCAGCGATTCGGTGAGCAGTCCCAGCCGGTGCCGCAGCCGCACGTGGTCGCCGGCCAAGTAGCCGGCACTGGGCGGCAGGTCGTGGGTCGTCACCGAAGCCAGGCAGTACTCGCGCCACTCTTCTGGGGGCAGCGGTTGACCGTCCGGTCCATTTTCGAACCACAGGATGGACGTGCCGAGGATGCCGCGATCGCGCAGGTATGTCCGGACCCAGGGTTCTACGGTGCCCAGGTCTTCGCCGACGACCAAGGCACCCGCGCGATGCGCCTCCAACGCCAGGATGCCGACCATCGCCTCATGGTTGAACCGGACGTAGGTCCCTTCCTTGGGTGAGCCGCCTTCGGGGATCCACCACAGCCGGAACAGACCCATCACGTGGTCTACACGGATGCCGCCGGAGTGGCGCAGGATCCCCGAGACCATCGCGCGGAACGGGCCGTAGGCCAAGTCGTCCAGCCGATCCGGGCGCCAGGGCAGCTGGCCCCAGTCCTGGCCGGTCTGGTTGAAGGGGTCCGGCGGCGCGCCGACGCTGACGCCGGTGGCGAAGACGTCGCGCAACGACCACGCCTCGGCGCTCATCGCGCCGACGCCGACGGCGAGGTCGTTCATGATGCCGATTCGCATGCCCGCGTTCTTGGCCGCCGATTGGGCCGCGCGCAACTGGTCGTCGGCCAGCCACTGCAGCCAGACGTAGAAGCCGACCTCCTCGGCGTGCTCGGCGGCGAACTCGCTCACCTTCGGCGACGCGGGCCGCCGATACTCAGCCGGCCATGACCGCCAGTTGACCCCGTAGCGGTCGACCAGTGCGCACCAGGTCGCGAACTGGGTGAGGCCACGTCCTTCGCGCCGGGAGAAGTCCTGCAGCGACATCAGCCGGGCGGGGCTGAGCCCGGCGGCGTGGACGATCCGCAGCGCGTGCAGCTTGGCCGACCAGGCCTGATCTCGCTGCAACTGCGTCGTTCCCGCAAGTTCGGTCTCGAGATCGACCTTGAGCTGCGCGATCCGGTCGCGGTCGGCGTCGCTGAGTCGGGCGTACTCTGCGACGTTCTCGATCCGGATGTAGATGGGGTTGACGAAGCGGCGGCTGACCGGCAGGTAGGGGGACGGTTCCAGCGGGGGGCGCGGGACGCTGGCGTGCAGCGGGTTGATCAGGACGAAGCTCGCGAACTGCTGCGTCGCCGACCAGGTGGCAATGTCGGCCAGGTCGCCCAGATCGCCGATCCCCCACGACTCGGCCGAGCGCACGCTGTAAAGCTGGGCGGCATAGCCCCAGGCGCGCCGGTCGCCCATCGAGGCCGGGAACCCGAGGAAGTGCGGGCTGACGATCAGGGTCGAATCTGCGCCTCGGTCGCCGTAGGCGAGGTGCAGTCGGTGGTAGCCGAGCGGCAGGTCGGCCGGCAGCCAGAAGCTGGCCTCGCCCACCAGCGTCTGGTCCACCTCACGGTCGGGCTCCCAGTTGTCGACCTGGTTCAGCGACCACGTGTCGCCGTCCTCCAGCCGGACGTGCAGGACCGCCGGCGACCCGGCGGGCACGTGCACCTCGACGGTGCGCCCGCTCCCCTGCTCCATCACCACGCAGGGTGGCAGCGGACGCCGCCAGGGACGCAGCCGCAGGTCGGCCAGCGCCGCCTCGGCGGCCTCAGGGCTGGCGGCGTCGACGTCCATCGCCCTGAGCACGGCGACGATCGTCGACTCGGCGACGTCGACCTGCCGTCCCTTCCAATCCCAGAACTGGGTCGCGATCCCGTAGGCGCGCGCAAGTTCGGCGACCGGCGTGTCGCTCAACGGCATCGTGGACTCCTGACCTTGGGCTGGAGAAACGATATCCACTGCGCGCCGTCAGTTCCGACGACCTGCCGCGTCCTTGGGGCTCGACGCCAGTCGGCGCGGCCCGGCCGCGGTTTCGTGCGGCCAGTCGGTTGGCTGTGCGCCGCGCCCGCCTTGGGTCGCCGCCCGCGTGCCGAAGCGCCGCACGTTTTCACTCAAGCGAGGTGACCGATTCCCGGGAACTCAGCCGGCCTCGAAATCTCCGAGCAGGCGCCGCAGCAGACCGGCCAGGGCTTCGGTCTCGGCCCGCGTGAGGCGGGCGAGAGTCGCCCTCTCGGAGTCCAGCAGGCGGCGCAGCGCCGCGTCGGCCAGCTCGGCGCCGGCGGCTGTGATCCGGACGCGCACCCCGCGCCGGTCCTGCGGATCGGGCAAGCGCTCCACCAGCCCTCGGGCGGCCAGCCGGTCGACCCGGTTGGTCATCGTGCCGCTGGTGCTCAGGGTCTGCTCCACCAGTGCGCCCGGTGAGAGTTCGCGCCCAGGGGTACGGCGCAGCGCGGTGAGGACGTCGAACTCCCAGACTTCCAGCCCCTGCCCGGCGAACGCTTCCCGGCGGGCCAGCTCCAGGTGTCGGGCCAGCCGGGCCACTCGCGAGAACACGGTCAGCGGCGTGACGTCGAGATCCGGGGAGGTCCGGCGCCAGGCCGCGACGATGCGATCGACCTCGTCAGCGGCGTCCGACATGGCCAAACCCTATTCCTCGAAATACTCGACGTCGAAGCATCCCGGCGGGAGCCGAATCGGGGTTTGGCGCGTCGGTAAGCAACAATATGGCTGTCATGGAGAAGATCGGTCGCTATCGCCTCACCCAGCGCCTGGGCGCCGGGTCGTTCGCGACCGTGTGGCGTGGACACGACGATGAACTGGACGTTCCGGTCGCCGTCAAGGTACTCGCGGAGAACTGGGCGGACAACGCCGACGTCCGCGGCCGATTCCTCGCCGAGGCGCGGCTGCTCCGCAAGATCGCGGACGAACGAATCGTCCGCGTCTACGACATCGGCACTCTGCCGGACAACCGGCCGTACTTCGTCATGGACTTCGCCGACGGCGGTTCGCTGGACGACATCCGCCGAAACCCCATCCCCCCGGGACGCACGCTGCGGCTCTGCGCGGAGGCCGCGCGGGCGCTGGAGGTGCTGCACCGCAACGGCGTCATCCATCGAGACGTCACGCCGGGGAACATTCTGCTCAGCCGCACACCCAACGGCGGGGTCAAGGTGCTGCTGGCCGACCTCGGCGTCGCGAAGATGATGGTCGGGCAGCAGGGCGCCACGATGACCGCGGGAACGCCCGCCTATATGGCCCTGGAACAGGCCACCGGGGTCGGCACGCTCGACCAGCGCGCGGATGTCTATTCGATGTCGGCGGTCACCTACGCGCTGCTCGCCGGCCGCCCACCCTTCCAGGTGCGCACCCTGGCCGACCTGCTCAACCGAGCGACCAACCCCGAGCCGCCCGCACCGATCGCGGCTCAGATCGGCGCCTCGCCGATGCTCGACGAACTGCTGGCCGCAGGCCTCTCGCCCCAGCCGGGACGCCGTCCCCAGACCGCCGAGATCCTCGCCGCCGCCCTGGACCAGGTCGCCGACGGCATGCCCGGGGCGGACAGTTTTCAACCCCGGCCGCTGCCGGCCAGTTCCGGGCTCCTGCAGGCGTCGCCGTCCGGCTCGCCGCAGAGCCTGATCACTGCCCCGGGCCAGTACAGCCCGCCGCAAAGCCCGCAGTCGCTGGTCAACGGCGGCTCATCGGCGATCGCGCCGGCGCAGGCGCGGCACTCGCCCGCGTTCTACCTCGCCCTGACGGCCGGGATCGTGGTCCTGTTCGCGCTGACGTTGTTCACCACGGTCGCGATCTTCGGTTGAGCGGGCCGGCGC
>JBDHZK010000067.1:0-13683 GCA_039811865.1 Propionicicella sp.
CGCAGCGGATCCGCCACTCCGGCGAGGCCCACGACATGGTCGCGACGCTTCGCGCCAGCGATGACGCAGGCCACGGTCTCAGTCCAACAGATCGCGAATGACCGCGTCGGCGAGCAGGCGTCCCCGCAAGGTGAGCACCAGCCGAGAGCCGCGCACGAACCCGAGCCCCGAACTGACCACCTCGCCCGCCCTCGCGCGCTCGGTGGCTGTCAGCACGGCCAGGTCGAGCCCCTCGGCCAGGCGCAGCTCCAGCAGGACTCGCTCCACTCGGCGCTCCCCGGCGCTCAGCAGCTCGCGCGCGTGCGCGGGGCTCGCCCGGGCAGCGGCCAACAGGCGCGCTGAGTACGTCCGCGGGTGCAGAACGTTCCACCAGCGGACGCCCCCGACGTGCGAGTGCGCCCCCGGCCCGAACCCCCACCAGTTGTCGCCCCGCCAATAGGCGAGGTTGTGCCGGCACTCATGGCCGCGACGCGCCCAGTTGCTCACCTCGTAGGCCGCGAATCCCGCCGCGACCAACGCCTCGTCCGCCTGCAAATACTTGTCGGCTAACTCGTCTGGATCGGGTTCGGGCAGTTCTCCTCGACGCACGCGGGCGGCCAGCCGCGTCCCTGGCTCGACGATCAGCGAGTAGGCGCTGACATGGTCCACTCCGGACGACACCGCCGCGCCCAGCGACGTGCCCCAGTCGGCGGCGCTCTCCCCCGGCGTCCCGTAGATCAGGTCGAGGCTGATCGACTCGAACCCGGCCGCCCGGGCCTGCTCGACGGCGGTCAGCGCGCGTCCCGGGGTGTGCTGGCGGTCCAGGACAGCCAGGACATGCCCGACCGCGGACTGCATTCCGAACGAGATCCGGTTCACCCCCACCGAGCGCAAGGCGGCCAGGGAAGCGGGACCGACCGTCTCTGGGTTCGCCTCGATCGTCACCTCCGCGCCCGCCGCAAGACCGAACTCATCGCCCAGTCGTGCCAGGAGGCCACCGATCGCCGAGGCCGGCAGCAGGGTCGGCGTCCCGCCCCCGAAAAACACCGTGGAGATGGGCGGCGCTGCGTGGCCGGCCGGCGCCGCACCTCCCGGGACGCCCCTCAGGACGTCCCCGGACAGCCGCACCTCGGCCGCGATCGCGGCCAGGTAGGCCTCCCGGCCGGCTCCTGGCTCGCTGCCCAGCTCGGCCGTGGTGTAGGTGTTGAAGTCGCAGTAACCGCATCGGCTGCGGCAGTAGGGCACATGCACGTAGACCCCGAACGGTCGTGCGGCCAACTGAGTGCGCGCAACCTCGGGCAGGCTGCCGTCGGCCGGCGCCACATCTCCTTCGGGCAAGACCGACGGGTTCATCGAGTCCCCCAGTTCCACTGCGGCCTGGTCAGCAGCCCCTGTTCGGGCAGGTAGGTCTCGCCAAGCCGCTTGGCCAGCTCGTGCCGCAGGGCCCCAGCCTGCTCCAAGCGGTCGGCGAGGACCCCCGAATGGGTGACCACGACCACCTGCGAACGCTCGGCCGAGCGCACCACCAGCTCTGCCACAACGTCGACCACACCTGGATGCAACGAAGTCTCCGGCTCGTTGATCACCAGCAGTCCCGGCGGCCGCGGGCTCAGCAGCGCAGCAGCCAGCAACAAGAACCGGAGCGTGCCGTCCGAGAGTTCCAGACCGCTGAGGGGACGCAGCATCCCGGGCTGGGTGAGGGCCAACTCGAATCGCCCGCCCGCCTCAACCACACCAACCGAAGAACCGGGCAGAGCATCCGCGACGGTTTGCGTGAACACCTCAGCCCACGCCGACTCCAAGATCGTCTGCACGGCCGGGGCGAGGTCGTGCCCGTCGGCGGCCAGCACCTCGGTGCGGGTACCCACCCGTGGCAGGCGGGCGGGCGCCTGGGAATCGACCCGAAACGAGTCGTAGAAGCGCCAGCGCCGCACCAGCCGCCGAAGCTCGTGTACCTCCGGATACCCGATCGGGTCGGACAACTCGTCCAGCAGGCCGACGACGGGTGAGACCTGGAAGCCGAGCTCGGCCCAGCCGTCGTCCTCGCGCACCCGGACGGCGAGCCGCTTCCGCTCCACCAGAGCGGCCGCCGGACGCAGGACGGGGCCCGCCCACACATGTTCGCGTTTGATTTCCGGATCACGGTCGAACATCGAGCGTGAGGGCTGCGGCAGCCCGATGTCGATGAGGTACCCCAGCTCGCCGGTCTGGAAGCCGAGCGCGAGGCTGATCGGCGAGCGCCGCGAGCCCGTCCCCTGCACCGGTTGCTCGCCGCGCAGCATCGCCTTACTGACGTCCTCCGGGCCCGCCCACAGCACCGAACCCAGCCCGCCGACTCGAGCCAAGGACGCGACGAACTGCCCGCTCGCGGTGTCGGACAGCAGCTGGAACGCTCGGTACAGGTTCGACTTGCCGACGCCGTTGGCACCGGTGACCACGGTGACCGGGCCGAGGGGCAGCACGACGTCGCGCAAGGATCGAAAGCCCCGCACCGCCAGCGTCGTGATCATGCCCCGAAAGATACGCAGCCGCTCCGACAGTTTTCCGCCCCTACCGCCCACAGACTCGCGGGCCGGACGCCGCGAGCTTCCTGCCATTTTCAACTAGGGTGCCGGGCATGGACTTCAGCCGTCGTCAGCTAATCGCACTAGGTGGCGGGATCGCCGCCGCAGCCTCCCTAGCCGCCTGTGGGACCAACACCGGACGCAGCCCCGATGCCTCGGCCACCGGAGCCAAGGTTGCCCTTACCCAGTGGTTCCACGAGTACGGCGAGAAGGGCGTCCAGGACGCCCTGAAGCGCTACTTCGCCGCCTACTCCGCCGCCACGGCGACCGTCACCTGGAAGCCGGGCGAGTTCGAGAAGGCCGTCGCCGCCGCACTGCTCACGTCGAACGTCCCCGATGCGTTCGAGTACGCCAACGGCCCGACCCTCGACATGATCAAGGCCGGCCAGGTGGTCGACGTCACCGACGTCCTGGGCGACGCGAAGGCCGAGTACGAGCAGCGCGTGATCAAGCGGCTCACCTACAAGGACAAGATCTGGGCGATTCCCCAGACCATCGACATGCAGTTGCTCTATTACCGCAAGTCGCTGCTGCAGAAGGCCAACGTGCAGCCGCCGACCACCTTCGACGCCCTGATCGACGCCGCCAAGAAGGTCAAGACCAACGACGTCGGCGGCTTCTACGCCGGCAAGGACGGCGGCCTGGGCGTCTTGGGCAACATCTTGATCTGGGCCAGCGGCAACACCCAGTTGAACGAGGCCAAGACCGAGGCCGGGTTCAACAGCGACACGTTCTTCGAGGCGGCCACCAAGTACGCCGAGTTCTACAAGTCCGGAGCGGTGCTGGCCAGCGCGTCGGCCGACTGGTACGACGGCGCCGCGTTCGTCAACGGCGAGACCGCGATGCAGTGGGGCGGCCTGTGGTCGCTGCCGGACATCAAGAAGGCCCACGGTGACGACTTCGGCGTGTTGCCGTTCCCGACGATCGGCGCGACCGGCAAGCCGGTCGTCCCCTTCGGTGCCTTCAGCGCCTGCGTCGCGGCCAAGGGCCCCCAGGTAGATGCCACGAAGGCGTTCGTGAAGTGGTTGTGGGTCGACCAGGAGGACGACCAGGTCGACTTCGCCAACAGCTACGGCACCCACATCCCGGCGAAGACGAAGCTGGTCGCCAAGGCCGACAAGCTGGCCTCCGGCGCCGGCGCCGAGGCGGCCAAGTACGTCGCCGAGAACGGCGAGACGACCGACATCATGTGGACCGACCCGATCGGCCAGGCTTTCTCCGCCGCCCTCGAGAACGTCGTCAAGAAGGGCGCCAACGCCAAGAGCGAGTTCGCGCCCGTCGTCACCAAGGTGGCCGCGGAGCTCAAGCGCGTCAACGGCTGACAATGGCGGCGCCCGACACGACTCCCGCGATCGGGCGCCGCACCATCGTCGGCGGCGCCCCCGCCCGCAAGCACGTCGCCCCCAATGGCCTCGCCGCCCGGAACGCCCGCTGGTTCTGGGTGTTCGTGGCCCCGTTCCTGGCCGGGCTCTTGCTGTTCGTCTACGTGCCGATCGTCTGGAGCGCCTACCTGTCGTTCTTCGACGCGCGAAACACGGTCACCCCGGAGCACTTCGTAGGGCTCGGCAACTACACCTACCTGCTGACCGACCCAGCCTTCCTCACCAGCATGGGGACGTTCATCGCGTTCGCCGCGTTCATCGTCCCGGTCACCTATGTCTGCTCGCTCGGTCTGGCGCTGTTGTTGAATCGGGCCAAGGTGATGCGCGGCTTCTTCCGCTCGGTGTTCTTCTTGCCGACGGCCTGCTCGTACGTGATCGCGTCCATGGTGTGGTCACAGTCGTTCTTCCACGGCGCTCGGTTCGGCATGGCGAACACGCTGGTCCGCTCGCTGGGCGGCGAATCGATCAACTGGCTTTCCGGGGAGAACTACTGGTACTGGTTCGTTCTGGTGACCCTGCGGCTGTGGCTGCAGGTCGGCTTCTACATGATCTTGTTCATCGCCGGACTGAACCGCATCCCCACCGATACCTACGAGGCCGCGGCGTTGGACGGGGCGTCCGGCGCTCAGGTGCTGCGCTACATCACGCTGCCCCAACTGCGGGCCACCTCGGTCGCGGTGATCATGCTGCTGCTGATCGGCGCGTTCCAAGCGTTCGACGAGTTCTGGAACACGCTCAGCCGACTCGGCGGCTACCCCAACTTCGCCCGGCCGCCCCTGGTGTACCTCTACCTGATCAGCCTCAACGGCGGCACCCAGGATCTGGGCCTGGGCAGCGCGGGAACCATGATCCTGACGCTCGTGATCGTCGTTTTCGGGCTGGCGCAAAGCAGGCTGCTGTCCATCGGCCAGAAGGACGCCTGATGCGCACCCCCGCCTGGCAAAGCGCCGCGCGCTACGCCGCCTTGGTGGTGTTGGCGTTGATGTTCTTGCTGCCGTTCTACGTGATCTGGCGCAACGCGTTCTCCACCCAGGCCTGGATCACCTCCGCCCGCTGGCAATGGTCGCCCAACCAGCTCGACTGGACCAACGTGACGTCCCTGCTGTCGAACCCGGACGTCCCGGTGCTGACGAGCCTGGCCAACTCGGCCATAGTTTCGGTGCTGCAGACCGTGGGCACCGTCCTGATCTCGATGACCGCCGGCTACGGGCTGGCCCGCTTCGCCGGGCGTCCGGCGAAGGTCGTCACCGGCCTGACCCTGTTCACGCTGATGGTGCCGGCCACGGTCACGTTCGTGCCGAGCTTCGTGATGGTGTCCAGCCTGGGTTGGATCTCGACTTATCGCGGCCTGATCATCCCCACCCTGTTCTCGGCGTTCGCCACCTACCTTTTCCGCCAGCACTTCCTCGGCTTCCCGCGCGAACTTGAAGAAGCTGCCTTCATCGACGGCGCCAACCAGTGGACGACGTTTTGGCGCGTGGTCGCGCCCAACTCGCTTGGGATGGTCGCTGCGGTCTCGACGATCACCTTCATCGGCGCCTGGAACGCCTTCTTGTGGCCTCTGCTGATCGCCCAGGACTCGTCCATGTACACCGTGCAGGTGACGCTCAGCTCCTATATGACTTCTCAAGGCATCCGCTACCCCGAACTGTTCACCGGCGCGATGATCGCGATCCTGCCAGTGCTTGCGGTGTTCGCCTTCCTGCAGCGCTGGCTCGTCCAGGGTGTGGAGCGCAGCGGGATCGACTAGTCCGCCAATCCGACGGCGCCCGGCTCGGGTTCGGCCCGTGGCTGGCTGGCACCCACCAAAGAGCCGGGCGGATCCGCGTCCTCCCCCACCGCAAAGCCCTGCTCGGCGTACCAGCGGCCAAGGGCGACGATCGCTTCGCGCAGGGCGAACCCGCGTTCAGTAAGCGCATATGCCCGGGTGTTGTGCCGCAACGGCAACCGGCGCAGGACGCCGGCCGCCTCAAGCTCTCGCAGTCGGATGGCGAGCATGTTCGTCCCCAAACCGAGGTCGCGTTGCAGGTCGCCGTATCGCTGCGGCCCGTCGAGTAGCCGCTCCACGATGAGCAGGGCCCACCGTGGGCCGACGACGTCGAGGGCCGCGGCGAGGTCGCTCACGCGTTCGGTTCGGCGTCCGGATTCATCCAAAACGGCGAGTAGTGGTAGCCGTCCGGGTCGTCGAACTGACGCTGGTACATGAAGGGGTAGTCGTCGGTTTCGCCGATCCGCCCGCCGGCGGCGCCGGCGCGCTCGACGAGTTCGTCCACCGCCTGCCGGCTGGCGAGGTCGAACGAGACCGTGACCTTCGACGGGGTGTCTGGTCCACCGACCAGCTCTTCGGCGCCGCCGACGCTGGCGTACATCTCGCGGCTGCCGAGCATGAGGTACTGCTCGGGCGCGATCGCGAAGCACGAGACGTTGTGGTCGGACATCGCAGGGTTGAGGGTCCACCCGAGGGCGGCGTAGAAGGCGGTGGCGCGCTCGACGCTCTCGACGGGGCAGGTGATGAATAGGCTCATGGGTAGATACTTTCAAAATGAAAGTATCAGGTCAACCTCTCGTCCTCACCAGTTGGTGGCGTCCGGGATTCGACCCCGGCACGCAAGCCCAAGGGCTCGTCCGTAGCGTGTCGTCGTGACCGAACTTACCCACCCCACCGCCCCGGCGCATTTGGACGGCAAGCTGGCCAGGCTCCTGGGCGCGGTCGAACCGCTCCAACCGGACCTGCTCAACGCCGATGCGCCCCGGCCAAAGCCGCGCCGGTGGTGGCACAACGCCGGCATCCGCTTCTTGTTCACGGTGCTGGTCTGGCTCTTCTTGACCATGCTCGGCGGCTTCATCGGCGGGGTCACCGGCCTGGTGGCCCTGGGCCCGATGACCCCAACCGCGACCGTCTACGTGACGCTCGTCCTGATCGTCGCTAGCTTGCTCGCCTATCTCGCGTTGACGTTGGTGTTCGAGGGACGCCGCCCGCCGATCGAGCTGGCGCCCCGCCGCGCCGGCGGCCTGTTGACCGGACTACTCATCGGCGGCGGGCTCAACGCGCTCTGCCTGGGGATCATGGCGCTCCTCGGCGCCTTCCAGGTGACCGGGACGAACCCTGCCTACGAGTGGGGCATCCCAATGCTGACCGCGGGGTTGCAGGCCGCCGTCTTCGAGGAGGTCGCCTTCCGGGGCGTCATGTTCCGGCTCGTCGAGGAGGGCCTGGGCACCTGGGGTGCCCTGGCGATCAGCGCGTCGGTTTTCGGCGCCGTCCATCTCACCAACGAGAACGGCACCGTGATCGGGGCAGTGTGCGTCGCGCTGGCGGGCGTCCTGCTGGGCGTGTTGTACGCCCTTACGCGCAGCCTGTGGTTGGTGATGGGGCTGCACGCCGCGTGGAACATCGTCCAGGGCCCGGTGTTCGGCGTGGTGGTCTCGGGAACCAGCCAGACCGGCTCGGGCTTCCTGGTGTCGCGCACCTTGGGGCCGGAGTGGCTTTCCGGCGGTCCATTCGGGATGGAGGCCAGCGTCGTCACCCTGGTCGTCTTGGCCGCCAGCTCGGCCCTGGTCGGCTGGCTGATCGTCAAGCGAAAGGTGCTCGTCCAGCCGGCCTGGGTGCGCCGCAGGCTGCTGGCCGCGGCGTCCGGGACGACCCCGACCGCGCCGCGGGAAGTTCCGGCTTCCCCGACTCCGACCGAGGCGAGCTAGAGACCCGCTCGGTGGGCGACCGGGCGGTCGACTCTCGAGCCCGTCGTAGCGGTGAACCCCACCTCGCCCTTGCGCCCGGCCAAGGGGCGAACCCCTACCTCCGCGGGCGCGCCTGGGCCTCGGCCAACGTCCTCGGCGCTCGGGGGTCGAGGCGCGCCGCGTGCGGCGGGATCGCCGCGATCTCCTCGGCTCGCGACTCGGCATTGATCGGCAGTTCCCAGTCGGCATGGGAGTTGAGCAAGGCGACGGCTGCGGCGAGCCACCTCGGTTGAAAGGACGGATCTCGGCGGGCGATCGCCGGGATCTCGCCAAGCATGTGCGGCGCCAGGACGAGCTTCGGCTCGGTGGGCACGTCGAGGACCTCGGTGACCGGCCGGTCGAACACGAACCGCAGCGAGACGTCGTCCCGCGAGGCGTCCAACAGCAGGCCCAGCGGGCGCCCGATCGGCTCCCATGGCTCGACCTGGGCGCGGCCCAATACGCGCTGCGCCTCGGCCGCGATCACGTCCGGGCAAGACCCCTCGCTGCGGCGCCGGTGCCCCAGGGCGAGCGAGAACGGGCGGCCATGCTTGCGAGCTAGGTCCACGAACATCGGCAGGTAGGCGTCTAGGAAGGCGCGCGCCTGCGGCCGTTCGAAATCGGGGCACTGCTCGGCGGTGCCGAACTGGGTCTGGAGCACCCACTCCACCTGGTTGTGCACGCGGCGCAGCCTCGGCGTCCAGTGCAGTTGCTCCCCCACCTGGGGATGCTCGTCCAGGAACTCCAACTCGAAGCGGCGCCACCGCGCGAGCCCGTCGTGGGTCGCGGTGGCGATGTGCTCGCCCAGATCCTTGGCCGACTCGATCAGTCCGCGCTCGGCGATTCGGCCCACGCCGGTGATCGCTGCCGCGGCAGGGGGACGCGGGTCGAGCGCCCGCAGCGCCCCTTGCAGGCCCTCGGCGATCCGCTCCGCGGCGGACGCCCCAACGACCACCTGCCCAGCCGGGTCGGGCAGGCCCTGCCACAACAGTTCTCGGTCGCAGCCCAAGACCTGACAGATTCGGTCGAGGGCGGCGTCGCGGGCGCGGCACGAATCGGGGAGACCAGCGTCTCGGCGGGTGAACCGGATGGCGCGCTGATCGAGCCAGACGCTGAGCAGTGCCGCCGGCCCACCGTCGGTGCCGAGGTGCCCTGGGTCGCCCAAAGCCAGCTGATCGCTGATGTAGGAACCGGCGTCGTCCAGGTCGTAGGCGCTCATCCCCAGCGACTCCAGGTCGCCGGCCTGATTGATCGGGATCTCGATCTCGCTGGTCCGAGCACCCGGCCAGTCGGCGAGGGCGGTCGCGAGGTTGGCCGCGACGCGAGTTCGCCAGGTCGCCTCCGGCGCGGACTGCGAGCCGGACGAAGACGGCACGAATCCGGCGACGGCCGGCCACGGCACCTCCCGGCGAACATCGGTGTCGGCGTACATCGCACTCCCATCGCTAGCGACCGCGGCGCCGGGCGCCTGGGCCGAACGCATGCGGCAAGATTAGGGCGTGCGGAATCGATGGGCCCCGGTGTGCGCACTGCTCGTGCTCAGCGGCCTGGCCGGCTGTACCGGCGCCGCACCAGCCGCGCAGCAGCAGAGCACCGCCACCGCGCCGGTATCCGCCGGACCCCAGGGTTCGACCGAGCCCGGTCACACCGTCACGGTGTCCGGACAAGTGATCCGCGGGGTTCCGGCCGGATTCGAGTTTCCGCCGGACGTGGTGGTCACCACCTCCAGCACGACCGAGTCCGGTGGGGTCGTGCAGTTGGCGGCTCCGCTGAACGACACGCTGCTCGCCTTCTACCGGAGTCGACTCCCGATCGGCGGCTTCGGCATCGTGGGGGACACCCCGCAGTCGATAGCGTGGGCCGGACGGGGCTACACCGGCGCCATTCAGTCCGGCGGGATCATCTCATTCACCAGGGGAAACGCGACCCAACGACCGGCCAAGGAAGACCAGACGCCGTTGGATTTCGGCCTGGTCAACGTGCCCCAGGGCTTGCGCTACCCCGCGGGGACGTCTGCCACGCAGATCGCCGATCGGGACGCCGGGGCGTCCTACTACCTGACCGGTCGCCCACCGGCCGAAGTGGCCCAGTTCTTCGCCGAGGGCCTGGCGGACTGGGGCGAGCGGATCACGTCCGACACCACCAGTGGCGGCACCCGGACCATCAAGTTCAGCGACCCCGACTTCGACTCGACTCTTACTGCGAGCGCTGACGGTCTCAAGCTGTCCCACGTTCGCCGCTGAGCTCCGCCAGGCGTTCGACCCCGAGCCCGCGAAGGCCCGAACCCTACTTCTTCGGCGGCTCGGAGGTATTCAGCGCGGCCACGAATGCCTCCTGCGGCACCTCTACGCGACCGACCATCTTCATGCGCTTCTTACCCTCTTTCTGCTTCTCGAGCAGCTTGCGCTTGCGGGTGATGTCACCGCCGTAGCACTTCGCCAGGACGTCCTTGCGGATCGCCCGGACGGTCTCGCGCGCGATCACACGCGCCCCGATCGCGGCCTGGATCGGCACCTCGAACTGCTGCCGCGGAATCAGCTTGCGCAGCTTCTCGGCCATGGCGACGCCGTAGCCGTACGCCTTGTCCTTGTGGACGATTGCGCTGAAGGCGTCCACGGGTTCGCCGTGCAGGAGGATGTCGACCTTGACCAGCTCGGCCGCCTGCTCCCCCGCCTCGTCGTAGTCAAGGCTGGCGTACCCCTTGGTCCGCGACTTCAGCGCATCGAAGAAGTCGAACACGATCTCGGCCAGGGGCAGCAGGTAGCGGATCTCGACGCGGTCCTCCGAGAGGTAGTCCAGCCCCTGCTGGACGCCGCGGCGGGTCTGGCAAAGCTCCATGATCGTGCCGATGTACTCCGCCGGCGCCAGGATCGTGGCGCGCACCGTCGGCTCATACACTTCGGCTACCTTGCCGCTGGGGTACTCCGACGGGTTGGTGACGTCGTGCTCGGTGCCGTCCTCCATCACGACGCGGTATTCGACGTTGGGCGCGGTCGAAATCAGGTCGAGGTTGAACTCGCGCTCGAGCCGTTCCCGGACGATCTCCATGTGCAGCAGCCCGAGGAAGCCGACCCGAAAGCCGAAGCCGAGGGCGCCGGACGTTTCCGGCTCATAGGTCAAGGCGGCGTCGTTCAGCTGAAGCTTGTCCAGTGCCTCGCGCAGTTCGGGGAAGTCGTTGCCCTCGATCGGGTAGAGCCCCGCGAACACCATCGGGTGCGGCTGCCGGTAACCGCCGAGATCCTGGGTCGCGGGTCGCCCGGCGGAGGTCACCGTGTCGCCGACGCGGGACTGGCGGACCTCCTTGACTCCGGTGATCAGGTAGCCGACCTCACCAACGCCCAGGGCGTTGGCCTTCATCGGCTCGGGCGAGATCACCCCGACCTCGAGCGTCTCGTGGGTCGCCTTGGTCGACATCATCAAGACGCGCTCGCGGTGGGTGAGTTCCCCGTCGACCACTCGGACATAGGTGACCACGCCGCGGTAGGTGTCGTAGACGGAGTCGAAGATCAGCGCCCGAGCCGGCGCCTTCGGGTCCCCGGACGGCGCGGGGACCTGCGCGACGATCTCGTCTAGCAGCTCGCGGACGCCGACGCCCGTCTTCGCCGAAACTCGAAAGACGTCCTGTGGCTCGCAACCCACCAGGTGGGCGATCTCGGCGGCGTACTTGTCCGGCTGAGCGCTCGGCAGGTCGATCTTATTGAGCACGGGAATGATGTGCAGGTCGGCGCCCAGCGCGAGGTAGAGGTTCGCCAGGGTCTGCGCCTCGATCCCCTGGGCGGCATCGATCAGCAGGATCGCACCCTCGCAGGCGGCCAAAGACCGAGACACCTCGTAGGTGAAGTCGACATGGCCAGGGGTGTCGATCATGTTGAGGACGTAGTCGGTGCCGGCGACGCTCCAGGGCATGCGCACGGCCTGGGACTTGATCGTGATGCCGCGTTCGCGCTCAATGTCCATCCGGTCGAGGTACTGCGCCCGCATCGACCGCTCGTCGACCACGCCGGTCAACTGCAGCATGCGGTCGGCCAGGGTGGACTTGCCGTGGTCGATGTGCGCGATGATGCTGAAGTTGCGGATGATCGCCGGGTCGGTCCGGCCGGGACTGGGTGCGGGCATGGCTCCTCGTGGGTCTGGGACGAGACATCTTCTCACGCTCACCAAGCGAGCTTGCCGGTCGCGCGGACGGCACGTTTGGCTGGAACCCGAGAACTGCGCCCCAGCCTGGACGCCTCCGCCGTCGTCCGCCGATTTGGGTGGACCCTCAGCGCGCTGCTAGTGTGAACGACCGCGCCCTTGGGCGCATCCTCTGGCTTCCGAACGAGGCCGAACCCTGTCAATCGTGAGTAACGAAGGCTGCTTGTGGCAAACATCAAGTCCCAGATGAAGCGGATCAAGACGAACGAGAAGTCGCGTCTGCGCAACAAGGCCGTCAAGTCCGCCCTGCGCACCCACATCCGCCACTTCCGCGAGGCTGCGGCCGCCGGCGACGCCACCAAGGCGCAGGAGCTGGCTCAGGTCGCCTGTCGGGCGCTCGACAAGGCCGCCTCGAAGGGCGTCATCCACACCAACCAGGCCGCGAACCGCAAGTCCGCGATCGCCTCGCAGGCCGCCGCTCTCTGAGTCGGCCAACCCGCTGACGCCTCGCCTTCGGGCGAGGCGTTTCGCATTCATGACGTCAGCCGCGGGCTGCCGCGACCGCCAGCACCATCCGCTCGAGGGCGAAACCGGCGTCCGATTCGGCGCCCTTGACCGCCGCATCGGCCTGCGCGACGCGCGCGATCGCGGCGGCGATCCCCCGCTGTGACCAGCTACGCGCCTGCCTGCTCAGATCCCGCAGCTTCCAGGGCGGGACGCCAACCAGCCGGGCCAGGTCCGCTTCTCGCACCCGGGTGTCCCTGGCGTCCAGGTACTTGCCGAGCCCTCGAAGCGCGGCCGCCAACGCGCTGGTGATCAGCACCGGCGCGACCCCGGTTGACAGGGCCCAGCGCAATTTCTCCAAGGCCGCAGTCGCGTTGCCGGCCATCACGTCGTCGGCGACGGCGAAGCTGGTCACCTCGGCCCGACCCTCGAAGTAGCGGGCGATCAGGTCCTCGGTGATCATGGCGTCCGGCGAGTCGGCGAGCAGTTGGCGGACGGCCCCGGCCAGGGCTCCGAGGTCGGATCCCACCGCATCTACCAGCACCGAGGCGGTGTGTTGGTCCAGCCGCGTCCCGGCCGAGCGCGCCTCGGCAACCACGAACTGGGGCAGCTCCCACGTCTTGACCGGGGCGGCGTCCACGATCTCGTGCGCGGCCTTGCGCACCCGGTCGAGCACCGTCTTCCCCTTCTGGCCGCCGTGGTGAACGCAGACCAGGGCCAGCTCCGGCCCGGGGTCTTTCGCCAGTGCCAGCAGCGGTTCGACGAGCTCGGCTGGGAGCGACCCCAGGTCGGTGATGATCGCCACCGCCGAGGTGGCGAACAGGGATCCCCCGCTCAACTCAGCCAGCGCTCCCGCGCTCAGGCCGGCGGCGTTCGCGGAGTTCACCTCCGCTGTCGGTCGCGCGGCCCGCGCCGCAGTGAGCACCGCCTGGACTCCACGGTCGAGCAAGAACGCCTCGCTGCCGGCGACCAGGACGCATCGTCCGAAGGGGTTTTCCACGCCCTCAGCATGCCAGTGCGCACCCTCGGTGACCTTCATCGCGGACGCCGTCTCGGACTTCGGGGTAGGGCGTCCAAGACGGGGTGCATTGCCGAGACCCCGGGGCGACTTGCCGGCTGGCGTTGTGCCGTTCACCCTCGCCCACCCCGTAGTCGCCCTGGCGGGAAGCCGGATCGCGTGCCTGTCGGGTGCCGCGCTGTCGATCGGGGCGATGGGGCCGGACTTTGTGAGTTCCTGCTCCCGCTGCGGACCATCGGCGAGCTGGCACACCGTCGGGGGCATGTTCTGGTTCGATCTGCCGATCGCTTTTCTGGCCTGCCTGGCTGTGGCGATTCGTGCTGGCCGCTCCCCAGGCCGCGAAAACTCCGTCACTCCTGGGCGATCGCATCCGGTCCCGGTCCGAGCC
>JBDHZK010000068.1:0-13612 GCA_039811865.1 Propionicicella sp.
TGGCCTGCAGGGCCTGGACGGCCGCATCGAAGCCGAGCGCCTTGATCGTGATCGTGAAGCCCTGGTCCTTGGCGATTGCGGCGATCAGGTCCATGTCGATGCCGACCATGTTGCCCGTGGTTTCGTCACGCATTTCGAACGGGGCGTAGGTGGTGTCGGTCCCGATGATGTAACTGCGGCCCTGAGCGGGCATCGGGTCGGCCCTCGCCACGGCAGCCCCCGGTCCGAGCACCAGGGCGGCACCGATCACGGCGGTGATCGCGGCGGTGAGGAATCTCTTCCAGCGTGCGGTATTCATGTGGCCTTCCTTTGAAGGGCGCCGAATCGATCCGCCGGTCGTTGTCGAGGCCCGGTGGGCTTGGCCCGGCTCCGGCGGTGCAAGCGACCGTATTGGGACGCGACTAGGGCGAACGAGCGTCCCAACCACTCGGAACATGGCTGTAACGCCCGGGGCGGATTGGCACACGGCCGTTACACTTCGCACAGCGCAGGCATAGCCAAGTGACGCCCGGACGCACGTGAAAGGGGCCCGGCGAGAATCGCCGAGCCCCAATCGTGGTGAATCACGCGGTCTGCGTCAGGTCATAGACCGTCGAGTTCCCAACCGTGGTCGACTTGAACGTGGAGGTCACCCACGAGCTGATCTCGCTCGCCGAGGACGACGCGTTGCCGCCACCTGGTCCACCGCCCATCTGCCCACCGGCGATGAAGTAGTGGATCTGGCCCGAGGCCACGAGTTGCTTGAACTGCTCGAGCGTGACGTTGTTGTCAGAGCCGCTCCAGCCGCCGATGCAGTACACCGCGGTGTCGGTGTTCAGGATCAGCCCGGCCGCGCTCTGGTCGCCGATGACGGCCGCCGACCACTTGGTGCCGGCAGAGTCCAGCAGCGCGATCAGCTCGGCGCTGGTGGACGCGCCGCCGCCGGGGCCGCCGTCGGTCTGGGTGCCGGTGCCGCCGTCCGAACGAGTGCCGGTGGTGCCGTCCGGACCGCCGGGCATCGTCCCGCCGTCGCGCCCGGGGCCGCCGCCCATGCCGGACGTCACGACGCCCGCCGGACCGGACGTGGGGATCGAGCCGCTGTGTCCGGACGCGGCGGTCGCTACCGTCCAGGACGCCATGGGGATGGCCGCGCCGAGAGCCCCGACGATCAGGCCGGCCGCCGCGATCCGGCGCCAAGTCAGGCCGTCGAAGAGCCCGGCGAGCACGTAGGCCAGGGCGCCGCCGACGCCGGCGATCAGGGCCGTCCAGCGCAGGACCGGGAGCCAGGACGCCGCGTAGGTGGCCATCAGGTAGAAGCCCCAGGCAGCCGTCCCGGCCAAGGCGAGGGCCAAGACACCGCGCCAGACGAGCGCGAAGCGTCCGTCGGCCTGGACGCGATCCCAAACCAGCTTGCCGCCGATCGCCGCCGTGGCGCCGATCAGGGGGGCCAGCGCCACCGCGTAGTAGGGATGGACCGTGCCGCTCATGTAGCTGAACACGACCGCCGTCGCTAGCATCGAGCCGCCCCAAAGCACCAGGGACGCGCGCTGCGGATCGCCCAGCGGACGGCGTCCGGCGGCGATCAGCCCGGCCACCAACAGCAGAAGGGCCGCGGGCAGCGCCCAGGAGATCTCGGGTCCGAACGCGGCGTTGAACATGCGCAGCAGGCCGGCCGTCCCACCGAAGCCGGTGTTCTGGCCGCCCATGCCGCCGCCCCCACCGTTACCGGCGCCGCCGAAGATCCTTGCCAGTCCGTTATAGCCGAGGGCCAGTTCCCACAGCGAGTTGTTGGTCGAGCCGCCGATGTAGGGACGCGACGCGGCCGGCCATAGCTGCGCCAGCACCATCAGCCAGCCGCCGCTCACGATCAGCGAAACGGTCGCGACGAGCAGGTGCCACAGCCTCGTCCGGACCGGACGCGGGGCCACCAGGAGATACACCAGCCCGAGGACGGGCAGCACCAACAAGCCCTGGAGCATCTTGGTCAGGAACGCGAGCCCGATCAGCCACCCGGCGCCGGCCAGCCACACCAGCGAGGGTGCGTTCCGGGTCGTTTGGATCGCCCGAACCACCGCGTAGGCGGCCGCCGTGAGGCAGAGCACGAGCAGGGCGTCCGGGTTGTTGAAGCGGAACATCAGGGCCGCAACCGGAGTCAGCATCGCGAGCGCTCCGGCGATGAGTCCAGCGGCGTGCCCGGAAGCCCGCCGCACCGCGCCGTAGGTCAGCGCGACCGTCCCTACACCCATCAGGGCTTGTGGCACCAGCATCGAGGCGCTGGAGAAGCCGAACAGCCGGGCCGAAAGCCCCATCACCCAGAGGGCAGCCGGGGGTTTGTCGACGGTGATGGAAAGGCCAGAGTCCAAAGCGCCGAAGAGCCAGGCCGTCCAGGACTGCGTTGAGGACTTCACCGCCGCGGCATAGAACTCGTTGGCGTAGCCGGAGTTGGTGATGTTGAACAGGTACAGCGCCGCGGTCGCCAGCAGGAGGGCCCAAAGCGCGGGACGAGCCCAGCGCGGGTCGTCCTCGGGGCCGAGCAGCAGGCGGGTGGCCGCGTTGCGCGGTTTGAGCGTGCGGACACCGGGGTGAGCCGGGCCTGGACCCACCTCGCCGGCGCTCGCGTGGGCGGCGGGCAGATCGGGTTCAAGGCCGTCGCCCCGGCCGCGCGCCCGCACGGGGGGCGGCGCCGCGACGGCGGTAGCGGTTGGGGTCATCGGAACTCCTAGGTTCACCCTCGCACCGGTCGCGCGAGGTTCGGTATTACCGTCGAGCCGCCCGCTATGAAGTTCCTGTGCGTCGGCTCAGGCGGAAAGGTGAATCGTCGACCCGGCCCTGAGCGCCGCGGCGCCAGGGTCGCGCCGCCGGGCCGGACCTGCGCGGGCCTCGAGAGAAAAAGGTGGAAACGTGCGGCGGTTGGTGCGCGGCGCGCTCCGGGCAGGCGGCAGCGCGACGTGAGCGGCCCAAGCGCCGCACAAATCCACACGCTGACTCGATGCCCCTGTGGCCGCGCCGCCGACCGACCGGGTCACTGGCTGATCCAACGACAGGTGTGGCCGGGCTGAACGCGCCCGTCCCCGACGTTGAGGCCTACTGCGCTGACGAGTCGCCGGCTCCGGCCGAGGTTGGCCCCACTTCGGTGGCAGGCGTCGAAGAGCTGGCCATCACCGCCGAATCGCGGAGCAACAAGGCCAAACGCAATGCGCAGGCCTGGCGGACCACCTCGTCGGCGCCGGTCTGTGTGTCGTGGCGCAGGCGAGCGTCGGACGCCGACGCGACGGAAAAGTTGAAGGCGGCGAAGGTGGCCAGGAAGCCGGCCACCCGAAGGTGTTCGAAGCTGAGGATGTAGGTGTGCTTGTCTCCTGACGACCGGATCAGTACCCCGGGGTCGGCGTGGATCCAGCCCTTTAGGGCATCGGAGTCGACCACCAAGAAGCCGAGAACGACGAAGAAGATAAACACGGCAAGCGCGATCACTACCGCCACGACCAAGCGGGAGATGATCGTGACCAGTCGAATGCTGGTCTCCTGCCGGGCATCAATCGGGCAGGTGGTGGGCTCGGTGAGCAGCACGGGCTCGTTCGCGAGCGGGGTCCCCTCCAGTGCTTCGCGGAGGGCTTCGGTGGTCTCGAAGCGCGCGAGACCGTCGACATCCACTTGGCGGCGGCTCCCCAGGAAGGCGCCGGCCAGCACCAGCAGCAACAACACCGCCGCCGTGAAGGACGGCACCGTCAGCCGACCCACCGTCACCCATAATCCCGGACTGAAGAAGGTGAAGAACACCACCCCGAGAAGCACTGGCAGCGTTGTGGCCAGCCCCGATCCGGCGCTCGAGAACGAGCGCAGCAGCGACCGCCACAGCCATGCGAACAACGAAATCAACCCGAAGGTGACGACGGTCAGGATCGTCACCAGCACCACCACTTGCCAGGCCGCGACCACCGCCATCGCGGTCAGGCGCAGGAACCAGGCGGACTCACCCAACTCGGCGACCGCGTCGTCCAGCTGGGGAGCGCCGCCGATCGCGATCACGGGGGCCAGGACGAAGGCGATTGCCTCGATCACCCCGAAGTGCCGCAGGCGCGCGAACGGCCGGCGTTTGCGGAGCAGGTTGGCGCCCACCCAAACCACGAAGATCAGCACGAAGCTGGTGACGAGCGTCGACCACCAGTCGATATCGGTGATCCCCGGCACGGCGCCGACCATCGCGAACAAGAACGCGGCGATGATCGCCGGCATCGCGCGCACAGACGTCCCGCCGCCGACGCCAGTGCCGCGCAGCAGCAAAGTGAGCCCGCGGGCTCCAAACCAACGCTCCAGTTGGCGTTGCTGCGGCTGGTGGGCGCGTCTGGACACGCCGCGATGCTACTGCCCGACGTGACTGGAGGCCGGGCAGCGGGAGCCGTACAACTTCGCGCCGATGCCCGTCACCGATCGCCCCGGTAGAGCCGTGGGGCTGCGGCCCGCGACTCGGCAGGCGGCCTGATCGTTGGCGCTTAGCTACCCGGAGTGCGAGCCTGAGGTATGACCTGCCGAGTCGCCAACTTCTGCATCGACGCCAGCGCACCCCTTGCCCAGGCAGGCTGGTGGGCACAGGTCCTGGACGACTTCGTCCCCGATCCCGACCCCGGGGATGACCCAGATCCTGACGAGGCCGGGCTGCAGGGGCCTGACGGACGCTGGCTGCTGTTCCTGCGCGTGCCAGAGGACAAGGTGGTCAAGAACCGCATGCACATGTGCCTTCGGCCGGTGGACCGCACCCGGGACGAGGAAGTCGAACGCCTCCTCGATCTGGGCGCGACCATGGTGCACGACCTGCGCGAGCCCGAGCGCGGCTGGGCCGTCTTGGCCGACCCCGAGGGCAACGAGTTCTGCGTGCTGACCATGTCCGCGGCGGACGCCGGGGTGGGGTGACCGGTGACCGCGTGCGCTAGTCGCCGGCGGGCCGTTAGGGTGGCCAAACCAGCAACCACTAGGGAGAGCGCATGTCACGTCCGGTGCATTTCGAGATCCAGGCCGACGATGTCGAACGAGCGAAGGCGTTCTACGGGGCGGTGTTCGGGTGGGCGTTCGAGGACTACAGCCAGTTCGTCGGCGCCCCCTATTTCGGTGTGATCACCGGTCCGGACGACCAGCCCGGCATCAACGGCGGGCTGCTGCAGCGCCCCTGTGCCGCGCCGGCACCCGAGCAGGGCACAAACGCGTTCGTCTGCACCATGGCCGTGGACGACTACGACACCGTGCACGACCGCATCGTCGAGGCCGGCGGGATCGTGGCCCTGCCCAAGTACGCGCTCACGGGGATGGCTTGGCAGGGCTACTACCTAGACCTCGAAGGCAACACCTTCGGCATCCACCAGCCTGATCCCGAGGCTCGCTGACCCGGTAGCCGCACAGATCCGACGCTGACGGGTCGTTCGGGATCGGCAGCAGCCCAACGTGCCCCTTCGGTGGTATGTCTGTGCGCCTAACCGGCTCCGCAGCCTCGACTGGTCGAGTCCGCCTGACCCGGAACCCCCAACCCGAGGTGTGACCCGCACGCCTCAATCAGCCAGCAGACCGCGAATGTCGGCGGCGGTCAGGGGCGCGGACAACTCACCGTCGGCGCCCACCACCTTCGCGAACAGATCCTTCTTGCGCTCCTGGAGGGCCACGACCTTCTCCTCGATGGTGTTCTGCGAGACGAGACGGTAGACGTGAACGCGCTTGTCCTGGCCGATTCGATGGGTGCGGTCGACCGCCTGAGCCTCGGCAGCCGGGTTCCACCAAGGGTCGAGGATGAAGACGTAGTCGGCTTCGGTGAGCGTCAGGCCAAAGCCTCCCGCCTTGAGGCTGATCAGGAAGACCGGAGCGGAGCCCTCCCGAAACTCCGCGATCCGTTCGGGCCGGTTGCGGGTCCGGCCGTCCAGGTAGACGGTGCCGATCTGCTCGCGCGCCAACCGCTCGCGCGCCATGGTCAAGAAGGTGGTGAACTGGCTGAACACCAGCGCCCGATGGCCTTCCGCGGCGACCTCGCCGAGCATCTCCACCAGCGTGTCCAGCTTGGCCGACGGCACGCCCGAGTTGGCCCGGTCCACCAACCCGGCCGACAGGCTGAGCTGCCGCAACAGCGTCAGCGAACGCAAGATGGTGATCCGGTTGTGCCGCAGGTCGTCGACGAGCGCCAGCACCTTGCGGCGTTCGGCGTGCAACTGCCGGTCGTAGATCCGCTGGTGCGCGGGTGTCAAAGCGATCCGCACCACCTGCTCCTGCTTCGGCGGCAGCTCAGCGGCGACCGCCTCCTTGGTCCGCCTCAGCATCAGCGGACGGACGCGCCGGTGCAGCCGGCCAAGCGCCTCGGCGTCGCCGCCGTTCTCGATCGGACGCCGGTAGGCTTCGGTGAAGACTTCAGGATCGGCGAACAGCCCGGGCGCTGTGATCGAGAGCAACGACCACAAGTCCATCAGGTTGTTCTCCAGCGGCGTACCGGTCACCGCGAACTTGACCCGCGCCCGCAGCTTCCGCACCGCCTGATACGCCTTCGACTGCCGGTTCTTCACGAACTGCGCCTCGTCGAGGACGACCGCGGCCCACGGTTGCTCGACGTAGTCCGTCTCGTCCAGGCGCGCCAACGCGTATGAGGTAACGACCAGTTGGGCGTCGGCGATCGCCGCAGCCAGGGACGTCCCCCGCTTGCGGCCAGTCTGGGTGATGGTCGCCACACGCAGGTCGGGGGCGAACTTGGCGGCCTCAGCCGCCCAGGTACCCACCACGCTGGTCGGCGCGACCACCAGGACGGGGTGGTCCAGTTCACCCGCCTCATGCGCGGCGAGCGTGACGGCCAGGGCCTGCAGCGTCTTGCCCAGGCCCATGTCGTCGGCGAGGATGCCGCCCAGTCGCGCCCGCCACAAAAACGCCAGCCAACGAAACCCGACCTCCTGGTAGGGACGCAGGGTGGCCGCCAGCCCGGCGGGGACGCCCACGGCGGGCAACTCGTCCAGGTTGAGCAGGGCCGAGACGGCGTCCGCCCAGGCCGCCGACTGCTCGGCCACGACGCCCAGCTCGACAAGTTCCTCCCACAATCCGGCATGCTCGGGACGCAACTGCAGGCTGCCGATCTCCGCGTCGCCCAGGACGGCGGCCTCGGCGATCAGGTCGCGCAGCTGGTCCAGTTCGGGCCGGTCCAGGGAGAACCAGACGCCGTTCGGCAGAATCAGATGGTCCTCCCCTTTGGCCAGCGCGGTGAACATGCGCCGGAACTCGATCACCTGGCCCTCGATGCTGACCTGGACATCCAGGTCGAACCAGTCCGTCGGGCCGCCTTCGGGCTCGGTGACGCGAAGTTCGATCACCGGCGCCTCGGCCGCCTCGCGGTAGCTGGGGACGTCCCCCTCGATCATCACCTCGATGTCGTCGGCGGCTTGCAGCCGAGGCAGCGACTCGGTCACGAAGGCGATCGACTCGCGTCCCCGGAGCTGGTTGTGGGCGATCAGGCCGCGCCCGAGCGCCGGGTCGGTGTACAGCCATGGGCCCGCTGGCATCGCGGCAACCAGCGCACGCTCCGCTTCGACGTTGCGGAACGGTTGAGCGCCGGTCAGCAACTCGACGTCGGTGACCTCGCCGGCTGCCCGGTAGCGGAACGTCCAGGAGAGATCGGTGAGCGCGTCAGCGCCGAACGTGACGCGGACGGCGAGCCAGGGCGCCGACACCTCGGGCAACTCGATCGTGGGATCGATGACGAGCTCGAGTTGGCGGCGCAGCGCGGGCAGGTAGCCGGTGGCGAACTCCAGGATCTCGGCCGCAGGGATCGACAGCTTCGGGCTGTGGACGACGGTGGCCGACTCCGCCTCGTTCAGCGGACGGACGAACGGCCCGAGCACCAGGTCCTCCCCCGCCCGGACGATGCCGTGCGGCGGGTTGCCGACCACTTGATTGCGTCCCACGCGCACCTGCTCGCCCTCGATGATGGCGAAGCCGGTGATGGTGAGCCCAGTTGCGGCGGCGTCCAGATGGACGATCGGACGGGCGGGCTCGCGCAGCAACCGCACCGGCAGGCCGTCCGCGTGGACGAACCCGACCCCGGCTTCCTCGGCCTGGGAGAGGGCGGGCCAGACGTCGGCCGTCAACTCCTTCAGTTGCAGGTCGGAGCTGCGACCGTAGTAGAAGGAGTGGCCGTCGCGGCGCATGGCGTCCTTGATCGCCCGCAACGCCCGGCGATGCGAGTGGCGGTGTCCGCTGCCGGCGTACTCCAGGCCGTCCCAGGTCGCGCCCGTGCGGACCCAGCGCCCCGAGCGTCCCCAAACCAGCGGGCGCAGGCTGAGGTCGGCCGAGCGGCCGGAAAACTCCAGGGCGAGCGGGGTTCCGTCCACATCGTCGGGGAAGACGCGCCTCGTCGGCTCCAGGACCGCGCGCCAGCGCGGCACCGGTGGCGCGAGCCCTTCGCGCAGGTGCACCAGCAAGGCCACGACGTGCTTGCACTCCCCCTGCATCGGGCAGCTACAGCGCGTCTTGAGCGACTCCGTCTGGCGGTTGATCACGGTCTGATAAGGCACGTTGCGACTGCCGCGCACGGTCGCCAGGACGAGCGTCCCGGCCCCGCCGACGGTGACGCCCTGGACATGGCCACTGTTGGCGTAGTCGACCCCGCGCGCGGTGGTCAGCGCGCCGAAGCGGGTTTGCAGGCGCGCCAGCGACCAGTCCTTCGCCCAGGCGAGCTGTTGAGCGTCCATCCGGCCAAATCTGCCTGGGGTTGGCCCGTTCTCCAAATCGGCTCAGCGTGCGATCTGGATGGCAATTCGACGCGGCCCGAACTCCCCCGGCTCGGCCTCGAACCGTCCGGGGATGCTCATGGCGCACTCGGGGCAGCGCCCTTCGGCGGTGAGCCGGTAGTCGAGGATCGAGTATCGGTCGCGCGCGATCAACCTCGCGCCGCAGCCGGGGCAGGAGGTTACTTCGCCGGCGCGGTTGGAGACGTTGCCGGTGTAGACGAACCACTCCCCTGCGGCCAGGGCGATCTCGCGCGCCCGGACGAGGGTTGCGGCGCTCGTGCGTGGGACGTCCCGCATGCGATGGTCGGGGTGGAACGCGGTGAAGTGGTGTGGGACGTCCGGGCCGAGTTCGGCGACGATCCAGCGGCTCATTGCCTCGATCTCGGCGGTGGAGTCGTTGTGGCCGGGGATCAGCAGCGTCGTGATCTCGAACCAAACGTCGGTTTCGTGCTTGAGGTAGCGCAGCGTGTCCTGGACGACAGCCAGCCGAGCGCCGGTGATCCGCTCGTAGAAGTCGTCGGTGAACCCCTTCAGGTCGACGTTCGCGGCGTCCATGGCGGCGAAGAACTCCCGGCGGGGTTCGGGGTTGATGTACCCGGCGGTGACCGCCACCGTCGCGACGCCGGCGGCCCGGCAGGCGGCGGCGACGTCCAGGGCGTACTCGGCGAAGATCACCGGGTCGTTGTAGGTGAACGCGACGCTGCGGCAACTGGTCGCGCGCGCGGCGGCGGCCAGCCCGGCGGGGGTGGCGCGGTCGGCCAGACGGTCCATCTCGCGGGACTTGCTGATGTCCCAGTTCTGGCAGAACTTGCAGCCGAGGTTGCAGCCCGCAGTACCGAACGACAGCACGGACGTCCCTGGGTAGAAGTGGGCGAGCGGCTTCTTCTCGATCGGGTCGATGCAGAAGCCGGACGAGCGTCCGTAGGTGGTCAAGACGATTTGGTCGCCGGCCCGCGCGCGGACGAAGCAGAAACCGCGCTGGCCGTCGCGAAGGCGGCAATCGCGCGGACACAGGTCGCACTGGATCCGGCCGTCCGGCAGGGCGTGCCACCACCGTCCCGGGTGCTGGGTTTCGGGGACGCTCGGGTCGGCGGCGGTCGTCATCTCTCCTCCCAGACGCGAACGGTGTAGCGGGACAGCCGGACGTCCGAGCCCCAGTAGTCGGCGGCGAGGCCCGCCTTGGTCCGCAGGCGCCCCAGGAACTCGCGTGGGTCCGGGAATACCTGCCAGACCTGCGGCAAGAAGGTGGAGCGCCGGCCCGCGGCTTCGAAGACCAGGCCGTCGCTTCCAGGCCGGAGCCGCTGCACGACGTCCGCCTCGCTGGTCGCGGACATCGGCTCGAGTGGGGAGAGGACGGAGACCTCGAGGTCGACGCGGTCCAGCTCGGGGTCGGTGAGCGGGGGAAACCGGTGGTCCTCGAAGGCTGCGGCGCAGGCGTTGTGCGCGACGGCGTCCTTGAGCGAGCGCGTGGGTGTCAGCGAGCCGACGCAACCGCGCAGCTCGCCGCCGAGGGTCAGCGTGACGAAGCACGCGGTCGGCACATCCAGCCAAGCCGGGCTGGTGTCGACCGGCGGGGCGACCCGGCCGAGACGACGCGCGATCGCAGCCCGGGCCAGCGGCAGCAGGACGCGCCCGGCGTCGCTGGGCGGGGACGGTTGGGGCGGCGTCCCGGGTTCGATGCCCCGCTCCGGGGGTGAGCGGCGCTCGGCTTGGCCGGCCGGTCGCGGCGGGGAGTAGGCGCCGCACGCTTCGGCGGCCTCCCGCCTGAACTGGCCGTCCATGCCGGGGATGGACAGCGGCACCTCCGCGCCGCATTTGTCTGAAGCGAACGGCGTCACTGCATTCGCTGACGGTGGTGCGGACGGCGTTCCGGGGCTGTGAGCGTTCATTTTGCCTCCCCCAGGGCGAAAGCGGCGTAGCCGACGACGCGGGCCGCGTCCCCGACGGTGTCTGCGGAGTTGCAGGCGCCCAGCAGCGTCGGGACGAGCCCGCGGCGCCGGGCCGCGACGAGCAGTCCGTTCAGCGGTGTGGCGCCGCACGCCTGGCGATGGGCGAGCGGTCCGTCCAAGGCGAGGATCTGCTCGATGGTCTTGGCGTCGACGGCGCGGGCCTGGGCATAGGGCAGGTAGTGCGACAAGTCGGTGGAGATGACGATCAGGGTCTCCGGTCCACCCCAAAGGGCCTCCAGGGCGTCGGCGACTTGGTCTGGCTCGGCGCCCCCGACGACCAGAGGGATCAGCTCGAAATCGCCGAGAACCCTTTGCAGGAAGGGCAACTGGACCTCTAGCGAGTGCTCCTCGACATGTGGGGCATCCACCCGGACCACGTTGGGCACGTCGTCGCCGAGCACGCCCAGCAAGACATCCCCCAGCGGGCTGGCGAAGGCGTCCGCCGATGCGCGCGCCAAGCCGTCCACGTGGACGCGGTGCGCGGGCCCGAGCAGGACGACCCGGGTAATGCCCCTCGGGTCGATGGCGGCGTAGCCGAGCGCCGCCGTCGACCCCGAATAGCGATACCCCGCGTGCGGGACGATCAGCGCCTTGGGTCGCGGGCCGGCGGTCTCCTCGGCGCGAGCTGCAGGCGGCGCCACGGAGGAACTCGTCGGCGCCCATTCGCTCTCGGACGCCGAGCCTTTCGAAGGGGCCGAGGTTGTCGAAGAGTCCCGAGTCTCGGTCCGCCCGTGCGCCGAGGGGCGCAACTCAGGGCCGGTCTGGGTGCCGGGAACCGCCACCCCCCGCGCCGCGAGGGCCGTCCTGGCGGCGGCGAGGTAGCCGTCCACATCGGCGCGCAACCGCACGGGATCGGCCGGGTAGAAGTAGCCCGCGACTGCGGGCGGACGCACTCGTGGCATCGGACCCCCTCGTGGTCGTCCTCCCAGATTAGGCGGCATCCGGGCCGCTCACCACGGGTAGCTGGCGACCCCCGGCAACGCCCGCAGAGCTACATTCGCGGCGTGGACCGCGCAACCATCGTCGCCCGTCTGCGCGCGGCGGGCTGCGTCTTCGCCGAGGACGAGGCGGCACTGTTGCTGGGAGAGTCCGCTCCCGGACGCCTGGCCGCGAACGTCGCCGCCCGGGAGGCGGGGACGCCGCTGGAGCAGCTACTCGGGTTCGTCGAGTTCGACGGCCTTCGGTTGGCGGTCGGGCCAGGCGTGTTCGTCCCCCGGCAGCGAACGCGGCTGCTGGCCCGGCGGGCAGCCGAGCTGACCCCGCCGGACGGTGTCGTCGTCGATCTGTGCTGCGGGGTCGGGCCGGTCGCGGCCCGGGTGCTGGCGGAAAAGCCGGACGCGACCGTCGTGGCGGTAGACCTCGACCCGGCGGCGGCCGACTACGCAAGGCAGAATCTGCCCAGGGCGACGGTGCTGGTCGGGGACCTGTTCGAACCGGTCCCCCTCGATCTGCTGGGACGCGTCGATGTGGTCGCCGCCAACGCGCCCTACGTGCCCGACGACGAACTGCAGTTCATGCCCCGCGATGCGCGCGAGCACGAGCCGATCCACACGCTCAGTGGTGGCGCGGACGGGCTGCGCTTCCACCGCCGGATCGCCGCCGAGGTGGTCGGGTGGCTGAGGCCAGGAGGAAGTGTGTTGGTCGAGACCTCGCGCAGGCAGGCCGCGGAGACAGCCGGGCTGTTGGTCGCAGCGGGGCTGGCCGCGCGGATCGAGCGTGAGGCCGACCTCGACGGCCTGATCGTGCTGGGCCGCAATGCCTAGCCCGACAACTCAGGGGCCTCGATCCAGGCCGATGTGTCAGGTACGACGTCAGTTGCCCGCCCGGTGGCCAAAGCCGGGCCCGAAATGAGATCCGACGCCGTATTTGACCGATGCACCGGATGAGCGCACCGCGCCCACGGCTTGGGCGAGGCTGCCTACCCGTAGTGGCGACCCAGATGCAGCGCCGAGAAGGCGGCGACCTGGTCGAGGTTCTGCTTGGCGGCGGCCGACGCCTCGCGCATCCGCTCGGCGTGCACCTCGCGGATCTCGGCAAGCCGGGCGCGCGCGTCCTCGACCGTTGGTAGGTCCTTGGTCAGCTCGGCTGCCGCGGAGTCCAGCGCGGCGTTGACCGCACCCATCACCGCCTCGGCGAGTTCGACGTTGCCCGCCCGAAGAGCGCGGGCGTCCAGCGCAAGTTCGGCGATGCGTCCGCCGCTGACGACGACGCGCACACGCTCGTCCATTGCGACCCCCACCCACTCCCGCTCGGTCGGCACCCGTGTCATGCCTGCTCCTCCCCTTCGTAGTGGACGTCCGCACCGCGCGCGTTGAGCGCGCCGACCAGGTCGAGCCCGGCCCAGGACGGGTGGGCGCCACGGGCTCGGATGACCGATCCGGACGCGCCGGTGAAGTCGGCGCCCGAAAGGTCGGTCCCGTCCAACCGAACGCTTCGAAGCGATGCGCCGGTCAGGGCGGCACCGGCGAGGCTCGCGTTGGTGATCGGGAGTTCCTGCAGCAGCGCGCGATCGAAACACGCCCCGTCGAGCCTCGCCTGCCACAACTCGCACTTGATGATCCTGGCCCCCGTGAAGTCGGCACCGCGGGCGTCAAGTTCGATCATCTCGGTCTTCTTGGCGAAGAAGCCGCGCGCGTGGACGCCCCGCAGGATCGCGCTGTTCAGACGGCCGTAGCTGATGTCCGTACCACTCAGGTCGGCTCCGGTGAGGTCGCGATCGGACAACAGCGCCCCGGCCAGATCAAGCCCGGCCAAAGCGGTCGTCCCCCGAAGGTCGACACAAGCGAGCCCGGGAGGGTTGGACCCGATCGGTGCACCCTTGGTCCAGCTTGAATCGTTGTACAACTGCTGCGCCGCCAGCGCTTCGAGCAAAGTGCCCATCAGTAGACGATCACCTTTCCGGCCCATTGGGGATTGCGTCTGATCAGCGCGATCAGCGCCGCT
>JBDHZK010000069.1:0-13557 GCA_039811865.1 Propionicicella sp.
CCTCGGAGGCCCGCAGGTCGGCAGCGATGTCCGGCGCCGCGACGGTGATGATCGTGACGTCGAGCAGATCCATGAAGGACGCGAACAAGACGACGAGCAGGGCTCCGGTCGCCGCACGACCGGCAAGCCGCGCGGACGCGGCGCTGGGTGTGGCCGGGACGGGCGCGGCAGGGACGGGTGTGGCCGGGACGGGTGGGGTTGGGACGGGTGGGGTTGGGATCGGTGTCGATGAGGTCATGAGCCTACGGTGTCTTCGGTAGCGGACTTCGAGTGACCGCTATTGCTGCCAGGGTGGGATCGTGGCCGACACATCGCAGCGAATCCTGCGGCTGCTTTCCCTGCTCAGCGCCCGCCTGGAGTGGTCCGGGCTGGAGCTCGCCGAGCGGCTGGAAGTCTCTTCGCGCACCTTGCGTCGAGACGTGCAGAGCCTGCGAGTCCTCGGCTACCCGGTCCACGCGGTCAAGGGCCCGCACGGCGGCTACCGCCTCGGCGCCGGTGGCAAGCTCCCGCCGCTGGTGCTCGATGACGATCAGGCCATCGCGATTGCCCTGGCCCTGCAGACCGCTCCGGCGACCGTCACCGGCATCGATGATGCGGTGGCTCGAGCGCTGACCACCCTGCGGCGAGTGATGCCCGCTCGGCTTCGCGCCGCCAGCGATGCGTTCGCGGTGACCAGCCTGCGCAACTACTGGGAGTTCTCCGCGCCGCCCGTAGACGTGACGACCCTGCAAAGCGTCGGTTCGGCGATCCGCACCAGCCGCAGTTTGCGTTTTGACTACGCCGATCCCGAGGGACGCCTGCCCGTTCCGGGCGCGGCCGGCTTCCACCCGCCAAAGGAGGTCGAACCGCATCAGCTCGTGGTTTGGGCCGGCCGCTGGTATCTCGTTTCCAAGGACCGCCCACAACAGACCTGGGCGACCTACCGGGTCGACCGGATCCGTCCGAAATCCGCGCTCGGCGCCGCGTTCACGCCGACCCCGCTCACCGTGGCCGACATCAACCGGCTCGTCGTCCAAAACCCGGATCGGGGCGACACCCCCGGCCAATGGCCGTGCGTCGGCAGCGCGACCGTGGACCTGCCCGCCGATGTGGTCGCCCGCTGGGCACCGGGTGGATCGGTCGTCACCCCCGTCGACGCCGAACACTGCCGCCTCACCATCGGGGCCTGGTCATGGGCGGGCGTCGCCGGCCTGTTCATCACCTTCGACAGCGACCTGGCCGACGTCACTCCAACCGCTCTTACCGACGCCTTCCAGACCATTCGACGAAGACTTCGAATCCGGCGGCGGGTCAACCGATCGACGTGACGCGCCGGCCGTCCCGGGACGCCGGCCGCGAGCAGCCCCACCGTGTTGCCGGCGCCCATCACGGTGGCCGCCCCAGGCGAGGCTGTGCCGGGCAGGCTCGACCCGGCCAGCCGCCGACGGCCCACGGCCCACGGCGCATGCGAAAGCCGGGGCAACGAACGAATCGCTGCCCCGGCTTCGCGGGCGCTGGACGTCAGCTCTTGGCGTCGTCCTGCGCTGCCGCTTCCTGAGCGTCGGTTGCATCGTCGGCGTCGTTGGCCGGCTCGTCGTCGCGTGCATGAGCGTTGACGAACCCGGCCTTCTCGGCGGCATCGGCAGAGTCGAACCACACTTCGGCGACCGTCCGGTCGTACCAGGGGGAAGTGGGCTCGTGGAACTTCATCGAGTTCTCGTTGCCCTTGATGTCGAAACCCTCCGGCGGGTTCTCCCCGACGTAGGACCCCGCGCCGTACTTCGACTCCTCGGCCTCGGCGACCGGCTCGGCCTTGGCGGCTGCCTTCTTCGTCGGCTTGGCGGCGGCCTTGGGAGCCTTCTTCGCCGCGGCGGCCGGCTTCTCCTTGCGCTTGCGCGACTCCTCCACCGTCTCGGTGACGATCTCGATCACGGCCATCGGCGCGTTGTCACCCTTGCGGTTGCCGACCTTCGTGATGCGGGTGTACCCGCCCTCACGCTCGGACAGCTTCGGCGCGATCTCGGCGAACAGGACGTGCACCACGCCCGCATCGGTGATCGTGCGCAGCACCTGACGACGGTTCGCCAGGTCGCCCTTCTTCGCCTTGGTGATCAGCGACTCGGCCAGCGGCTGGACGCGCTTGGCCTTGGTCTGCGTGGTCGTGATCCGGCCATGCTCGAACAGCTGGCTGGCCAGGTTGGCCAGCATGAGCCGCTCGTGGGTCGGGCTGGCGCCCAGGCGCGGACCCTTGGTTGGTGTAGGCATCGGATATCTCCTGCGATCAGAACTGCTCGGTCTCGGCGAAGTCGTTCAAGTCATCGGCGTCGCCGTCGTAACGGCCGATGGCGGACAGGGGGTCGAATCCCGGCGCGCTGTCCTTCAGCGCCAGCCCCATCTCCGCCAGCTTCTGCTTGACCTCGTCGATCGACTTGGAACCGAAGTTGCGGATATCGAGCAGATCCTGCTCCGAGCGGCTGACCAGCTCGCTCACGGTGTGAATGCCCTCGCGCTTGAGGCAGTTGTAGGACCGCACCGTCAGGTTCAGATCCTCAACCGGCAAGGCGAGGTCGGCCGCCAGCTGCTCGTCCACCGGCGACGGGCCGATCTCGATGCCCTCGGCGTCCACGTTCAACTCGCGGGCCAGGCCGAACAACTCGACCAGCGTCTTGCCGGCGGACGCCACCGCGTCGCGGGGACGGATGGCGGGCTTGGTCTCGACGTCGACGATGAGCTTGTCGAAGTCGGTGCGCTGCTCGACTCGGGTCGCCTCCACCTTGTAGGTGACCTTGAGCACCGGAGAGTAGATCGAGTCGACCGGGATCCGGCCGATCTCGGCGTCGGCGTTCTTGTTCTGCACGCTGGAGACGTAACCGCGGCCGCGTTCCACGACCAACTCCATCTCGAGCTTGCCGTCGGAGTTCAGCGTGGCGATGTGCAGGTCGGGGTTGTGGATCTCGACCCCGGCCGGCGGGGCGATGTCACCGGCGGTGACGGCACCCGGGCCGCCCTTGCGGACGTACATCACGACGGGCTCGTCCTCTTCGGAGGACAAGACCAGGCCCTTCAGGTTGAGGATGATCTCGGTGACGTCCTCGACGACGCCGGGCAGCGTGGAGAACTCGTGCTGGTTGCCCTCGACCTTGATGCTGGTGACGGCCGCGCCCGGAATGGACGACAGCAGCGTGCGGCGCAGCGAGTTGCCGAGGGTGTAGCCGAACCCGGGCTCCAGCGGCTCGATGACGAACCGGCTGCGGAACTCGTCGAGCGGCTCCTCGGTCAAGGACGGGCGCTGTGCGATGAGCATGTGGTGTTGATTCCTTCCCACCGCCCGCTATTTGACGGTGTGAGTTGACGCCCGGGACGTCCCCGGGCAGGCGGGTGGTCCAAGCGGAGCGACCGCCCGGGCGACAACCCGGGCGGTCGATTGCTCACTTGGAGTAGAGCTCGACGATCAGCTGCTCGGCGACGTCGATCGTGATCTGCTCACGTGTCGGCAGCTGGTGGACGAGGATGCGCATCTTGTTCGGCCGGACGGTCAGCCAACCTGGGACGACGCGCTCGCCGTGGGTCTCGCGGGCCACGACCAGCGGGTGCAGGTTGAGCGACTTGGGCCGCACGTCGATGACGTCGTAGGGCGCGACGCGGTAGGACGGCACGTTCACCTTCTGGCCGTTGACCAGGAAGTGTCCGTGGACGACCAACTGCCGGGCCTGGCGCCGCGTGGACGCGAAGCCGGCGCGGTAAACCACGTTGTCGAGACGGGACTCCAGGATGGCAAGCAGGTTGTCACCCGTCTTGCCCTGCATCCGGGTCGCCTCTTCGTAGTAGCGACGGAACTGCTTTTCGAGCACGCCGTAGGCGTAGCGAGCCTTCTGCTTCTCCTTGAGCTGCAGCAGGTACTCGGAGTCCTTGGTGCGGCCCCGCCCGTGGACGCCGGGGGGGTAGGGACGACGCTCGAAAGCCTTGTCGTTGCCGACGAGGTCCGTGCCGAGACGACGGGACTTCTTCGAGATGGGTCCGGTGTAGCGAGCCATGATCTAGTCCTTCCTGCTCAGACGCGCCGGCGCTTGGGCGGACGGCAGCCGTTGTGCGGCACGGGGGTGACGTCGGAGATGGCCCCGACCTCGAGCCCGATCGCACCGAGCGACCGAATGGCGGTCTCGCGGCCCGAGCCCGGGCCCTTGACGAACACGTCGACCCGCTTCATGCCGTGCTCCATGGCGCGACGTCCGGCGGCCTCGGCCGCCATCTGGGCGGCGTACGGGGTCGACTTGCGGGAGCCCTTGAAGCCGACTGTGCCGGCCGACGCCCACGCGATCACAGCGCCCGTGGGATCGGTGATCGCAATGATCGTGTTGTTGAACGTGCTTTTGATGTGCGCCTGACCGGCGACGACGTTCTTCTTTTCCTTGCGCCGCACCTTGGACTTGGCGGCGTTCTTTTGTTGACGGCCTGCGGTAGCCATAAGTCTGGGTTATCTCCTGGAGTCGTTCTCAGCGCTTCTTCTTCTTGCCCGCGACGGCCTTCTTGCGGCCCTTACGCGTGCGGGCGTTCGTCCGGGTGCGCTGACCACGGACGGGCAGGCCGCTGCGGTGCCGCCGGCCCTGATAGCTGCCGATCTCGATCTTGCGGCGGATGTCCGCCGCGACCGTCCGGCGCAGGTCGCCCTCGACCTCGTAGTTGCCCTCGATGTGATCGCGGAGGGCGACGAGTTGGTCGTCGGTGAGTTGATGAACGCGGGTGTCGCCACTGATTCCAGTGGCCTCCAGGGTCTGTGCGGCGCGCGTCTTGCCGACGCCGAAAATGTAGGTGAGGGCGACTTCCAGGCGCTTTTCGCGCGGAAGATCGACCCCGATCAGGCGTGCCATCTGGCGGTTACCTTTCCGATTTACCGGCCGTTGGGCCGCGAAGGTGTCTGGCGTGCCGCGTCCCCTGCCGCCAGGCGGGGGCCCCGGCCTTCGTCCGGGGGTGGTTTCGGGGAGGTTCTCCCCGAGGTGCTGGCACGTTGTTCAGTTGGTACCACTGCCCGGCTGCGCCGGGAGGTGGTAGGTGTTGCGAGCTGGGACTCAGCCCTGCCGCTGCTTGTGCCGCGGGTTCTCGCAGATCACCATCACGCGACGGTGCCGGCGGATCACCTTGCACTTGTCGCAAATCTTCTTGACGCTCGGCTGAACCTTCATCGAGCAACCTTCTGACTCATCGCCGGGCAAGCGTGCGCCAGCCCGGCCGGTGGTGGATTTCGTAGCGAAACGGGTTCGATTACTTGTGCCGGTAGACGATGCGTCCGCGGGTCAGGTCGTAGGGAGACAACTCCACGACGACCCGGTCGGCCGGCAGGATGCGGATGTAGTGCTGCCGCATCTTGCCGCTGATGGTGGCCAGGACACGGTGTCCGTTCGCCAGTTCAACGCGGAACATGGCGTTCGGCAGCGCCTCCACCACGGTGCCCTCGAGTTCGAGTGCTCCCTCTTTCTTTGCCATCACGACCGATCTGTAGACCAAACTGACTGCGCACGTCGACCACCCGGCACAGGTGACCGACTGCTCACTCTACGCGACGCCCACCAGAGCGCTCAAATCGAGAGGCCCGCCAATCCAGCGCGACAAGGACGGGGAACACGGCCTGGACCCGAAGGGACAAGGAGCTGGGGGCCTTTGGCTATTCGCGGCTGCCGGGGTAGAGGACGACCTGCGTGGCCTTGGCGACGAGGTGGACGCGACTGCCCGGCACGAGATCCAACTCGGCGACGGCGGCGGGGGTGATGTCGGCGGCCAGGCGTTGGCCCCCGACGCCGGTGTTGATCCGGACGACGCTGCCGCGCGGCTCGATCGTCTCCACCACGCCCGGCAGCGTGTTGCGCGGGCTGCCGCCGGGCGGAATCGCGTGGATCGAGACCGCCGCGGGTGCGACGGCCGCCAGCGCGGGGCGTCCGAGGCGCAGTGGCTCGTCTGGTAGCCCGGTGAGTCGGACAGCACCCAGGTCCAGCGTGTCGCCGGCGACCGCCGTCCCCGCCAGGAGGTTCACCCCCGCCAACTCGGCCAAGAACCTGCTTCGGGGACGCGGGACCACCTGGGCCACCGGCCCGCGTTCCACCACCCGTCCCTCGACGAGAACTACCACCTCGTCGGCCAGGCTGAGGACGTCCAGCAGGTCGTGGGTCACCAGCAGCGCGGCGGTGGCCCGCTGGGCCAGGCGGTGGCGCAGCGCCAGGCGCGCGGCGGGGACCGCGCCCACGTCCATTGCCGCGAAGGGTTCGTCCAGGGCGAGCAGGATGGGGTCGGCCGCGAACGCGCGGGCCAGCGCGACTCGCTGCGCCTGCCCGCCGGACAACTGCTGCGCTCGCCGGCCCGCGAGGTCGGCACAATCGAGCGCGGCCAGTTCGTCTTGGGCGCGCAGGCCGGCCGCGCCACTGTCAAGTCCCGCGCAGCGCGGTGCGAAGGCCGCGTTGGCGGCCACGTCCAGATGGGGAAACAGCAACGGGGTTTGCGCCAGCAGCGCCACCCCCCGACGGTGCGGCGGGACGTGGCGGGGCCCGGTGACCAGGCGTCCACCGATCTCGATGGTGCCGGCGTCCGGGCGCAGGAAGCCGGTGACCAAGTCGATCACCGTGGACTTCCCCGCCCCGTTGGGTCCGACGAGCGCGACGACCTTCCCAGCCGGCACGGTTAGTTCGACGTCCAGGTTTCGGCTGGCCAGCCGCGCGCCGAGGACCAGGGCCGTCGCGGCCGTCCCCTTCGCCGGCCGGTGGTTGGGCGACCCGGGGCTCGATTTCGACGAGCCCGAGCTGCGAACGGGCCACCGGGTCGAAACACGAGCGGGCCGAACGCTCAGCCGACGAGGGGACGGCCCCGTGGCACGGGCGGCCGTCGATCCGCGGGCCGGTCGAGCGGCCGCACCCTCACGCGCCGCGCCGCCCAAGCGGCCCTGGATCGCCGCCGTGCCACCCACGACGGCCCCCGCCACGACCAGGAGCACGAGGGCGAGGGCCAAGGCCAGGTCGGGATCGGTCTCGCGGCGCAGGTACACCTGGATCGGCATGGTCCGGGTGACGCCCTGAAACGACCCGGCGAACGTCAAGGTGGCGCCGAACTCCCCCAGCGACCTGGCGAAGGCCAGGCAGGCCCCCGTCAGGACGGCGGGGGCGAGCAGCGGCAGCGTTACCCGAGTGAGCGTCCGGGTCGGCGTCGCGCCCAGACAGGCCGCCACCCGCTCGTAGCCGGCGTCCGCGGCGCGCGCGGCGCTCTCGACGCTGGCGACCAGAAACGGCATCGAGACGAACGCCTGCGCGAGCACGACGGCGGCGGTGGTGAACCCGATCTCGACGCCCAGGAACCGCAATGTCGCGCCTAGGAGTCCGCGACGTCCCAACGTCACCAGCAGCGCCAGCCCCGCGACCACGGGGGGAAGCACCATGGGCAGGCTGACAAGGGTCCGGACGAGCGCGACCCAACGTCCCCGGCCGCGCGCCAAGACGAGCGCCAGGGGCACGCCCAGCATCAGGCAAATCGCCGTCGCGGCCAGGCAGGTGCGCAGGCTCAGCCCGAGCGCCTGGGCGGCCGCCTCGTCGGCGAGGACGTCGTCCAATCGAGCCCAGGGCACCCGCGCGAGCAGACCGGCCATCGGCAAGATCAGGAACGCCAGGCCGATGGCGGCCGGCACGGGCAGCCAGCCGGGCAGCCGGGCACCGTGCCGCCACCTCGACACGGCTAGGCCGGGCCGAAGCCGTACGCGGCCAGGACGGCCTTCCCCTGAGGCGAGGTGACCGCCGAGATGAAGTTCGCGGCGTCGCGGGCGGCCCCGTCGGCCAGGGGGGCGATCAGGTAGGCGTTGATCACCTTGTCGGAGCCCGCGATCGGCACTTCGGTCACCTGATCCTTGGCGGCCTTCGCATCCGTGACGTAGACGATGCCGGCGTCCGCCTCGCCCGATGTGACCTTGCCCACGACGTCGGTGACCGAACTCTCCTCCGACACGGGCGCGAGCGCGATGTTGAGCAGGTCGGTCAGCTTCTTCGTCGCGTTTCCGCAGGGTACGCCGACCGCGCACGTGACCAGCTTGTGCCCCTTGAGCGAGGCCAGCGAGGTGATGTGCAACGGGTTGTCCGGCGCGACGATCAGCGTGAGGCGATTGGTGGCGAACCGGACGGGGTCGCCCGCCACCAGGCCGCCCTTGATCGCGCGGGCCATCGTGGTTTCGTCAGCGGTGGCCAGGACGTCGGCTCGGGCCCCCTCGGCGAGCTGGTCGACCAGCGCCCCGGAGCCGGCGAAGTTGAACTCGGGCTTCGGCGAGGCCGGCTGGGTCTTGGCGATGTCGGCGAAGGCGCCGGCCAGGGATGCGGCGGCGAAGATCCTGACGGTCGGTGAGGCCGGCGCCGCCGTCGACCCTGGACCACCCGCGCAGCCGGTCACCCACAACGTCAGCGAGACGACACCGGCGACCAGGGCGAGGAGGCCCGTCCGCGCCCTCATCGCGTCCCCCTGGGGGTCTCGATGGACACGTTGGTCGCCTTTACCACCGCGGTGGCGACGCTGCCGACCTCTAGCCCTAGCTCGCCGACGGCCTCGGTGGAGATGAGCGAGACCACCCGGTGGGGACCGCAGACCAGTTCCACCTGCGACATCACCTGGTCGCTGATGATGCGGGTGACCAGCCCGGTGAAGTGATTGCGCGCGGAGCGATGCGCGTCGTCGGGCGTCCCTGGCGCCGGCGCGACCAGGGTGGGGACGGCCGCGGCCAGTTCGGCGCCCGCCACCACCTTGCGTCCAGCGTTGTCCAAGGAGGCGCTCAGCCGGGCCGCATCGATGTATCGCCGAAGAGTGTCATCGCTCACGCCCAGCAGGCGAGCCGCCTCAGAGATCCGCAACTGCGTCATGACGCTGACGATAGCAACGAGATTGCGGATCTACGATCGTGGGATCCAGCCGGTGGCCTCAAGCCTGGAACCGCGGCCGCCCGAGGGTCACCAGCAGGTCCTCGTGCCACTGGAACCAAACTGCGTGATAGCTGTCGACATCGTCGGCAACCATCGCGTGCTCGCCCGTGTTGGCCGCCGCCAGGGCCCCGCTCAGCCTGGTTCGGTAGGTGCCGAAGCGGCGCAGCACCGTCTCGAGCCGGGCCAAGATCACCTGGGCGCGCCGGTCGAGAATCGTCAACCGCCGCAGGACGAGCGCGTCGTAGCCAGCGTCGGTGTGGTCGTTGGGCCAGGTCGCCGGCCCTACCCGCATGAGCTGCCAGTCGGTGGACAAATCCAGCAGTTCGGGGTTGAGCGGCAGGAACTGGGCGTACGCCCACTCGACCGCCGGGCGCGCGTCCGCGGCCACCAGCTCGGCGGCGATCAGTTCCGCATCGCGCGTGCGGCCGGCCTGCGTGAGGCTCCAGCCACCGAAGGTGCCGGAGGCGAAGCTGGCGTAACCGGAGCGCGCGAGGTCGATCAGTTCGGAGACCGTGTCGCCCTCGTCCAGGCCGGCCGCCTTCGCCAGCCGGGCGGCGGGCGCGCTCCCGACGCACCGCAGCGCGTGCAGGACGAGCAGATCCGGCGGGGTGGTGTGCGCCATGCATTGATGCTAGGCGGGGCCGGCCTTGGCGTCGGAGCTGGTCAAGGCGCAAGCGTCCGGTCGGCCTCGCTGCGAGGCGACCTGTGGGCGCCGGTCTCGCCCACAGGCGCGATCAGACCGGCGCCGCCCACAAACCCCGGTGGCGCACCGCAAGGCGCGGTTTGCCGACGTGATGAAACGGTGGGCGGCGCGAGCCACCGATGCCACAAATCCACCCCGGTTCGCCGATCGCGCAGGGCGGCCTCCCGGCTGCCGGAGTCGTCCTCTAGCCTGGCCGCCATGAGCGACCCGCACGCTGACTCTCCGGATCGCCGGCTGCTCGGCGCCGTGATCACCGTCTCTGACCGAGCGTTCGCCGACTTGTACGCCGACCGCTCGGGACCGCTGGCGGTGCGGCTGCTGGCCACCCACGGGGTGGCGGCGCAAGCGCCCATCGTCGTCCCCGACGACGCCGACAAGATCACCGCCGCCATCGCCGCCGCGCTGGCCGACGGTGCGCGCGTGGTGTTCACCACCGGGGGGACGGGGGTCGCGCCCCGCGACACCACCCCCGAGGCGACCCGAGGGTTGCTCACGCACTTGCTGCCCGGAATCACCGAGGAGATCCGGCGGGTGGGGGCGGTCAAGACCCCGCTGGCACTGCTGTCGCGGGGATTGTGCGGAGTGGCCGCGGCGCCGGGACGTCCCCGGGCGATCGTCCTGAACGCCCCCGGCTCGACCGGCGGCGTCCGCGACACACTCGAGGTCGCCGGCCCCCTGCTGGCGCATCTGATCGATCAACTCGACGGCCTGGATCACGACCAAGCCGCCAAACCCGGGTCGTTCTCCGCTGCCGGGGCCACTGCCGAGGATGAAGGCGGGAAACCGAGCGCCGCGGACCCTTCGTCCAACTCAGGCGACTCGACCAGTTCAGGCGCCTCGACCAACTCAGGCGAAGAAGCTCCGGCACCACCGGCTGCCGGCTCGACCAGCTCTGGGGAGGACGCTCGGGCCGCGGCATCGCCGCCACCGGTCAGGGTGATCGCCGTCGACATGGACGGCACGTTCCTCAACTCGGCCATGGACTACGACCGCCCACGCTTCGAGCGGCTGCGCGCGCGGATGCGCCGGGCCGGCGTCCGGTTCGTGGTCGCCAGCGGCAATCAGTACTGGCAGTTGCGGTCGTTCTTCGAAGCTCCGGAGGAGTTCGCGTTCGTCGCCGAGAACGGCGCCCTGGTCGCGGATGTCGGGGGTGCGATCGTCCACACTGGGTCGATCCCGCCGCGAGCGATCCGCACCGTGGTCGACACCCTCGCCGAACTCGACGGCGTCGATGCCCTGCTTTGCGGGCGCGAAAGCGCGTACGCACTCCCCCAGATCGACCCCGCCGCCCTGGCCCAGCTGCGGCGCTACTACCACCGGCTGGCGCAGGTCAACTCCTTCGGGGGAATCGACGACGTGTTGCTGAAGTTCGCGCTGGTCACCGAGCGGGACGACTACGAGGACATCGCGCGCCAGCTCACGCATGCCCTCGCCGGCGCCATGCGCGCGGTGACCAGCGGTCACGGCAGCATTGACCTGGTTCTGCCGGGCAGCCACAAGGCCGCCGGCCTGGAGCATCTCCTTCGGCGCTGGGGCATCGACTTCGCCGAGGTAGCGGCCTTCGGCGACAGCGGTAACGACGCCGAACTGCTGCAGGCGTCCGGACGCTCCTATGCCGTGGCGAACGCCGCCCCGATCGCGTTCGAGGCGGCCCGTGGCCGAACGGCGTCCAACGACGAGTCCGGTGTCTTGGCGGTCATGGAGGAGCTTCTGGGAGCCTGAAGCGCGCGCGGACGATGCGCTTGCAGGCGCCACCGCCCGCGGATCTGCGGGCCGGGCTACCCGCCCATCCAGTCGCCGGAGCGTCCGCCGGACTTGGCGACGATCCGGCACTCGGAGATGACGGCGGACCGGTCGACTCCCTTTACCATGTCGACGATCGCCAGCGCCGCCACCGTCACCGCGGTCAGCGCCTCCATCTCCACGCCCGTGCGATCGGCCGTCCGGACGGTTGCCTCGATGGCGACGTGGTCGTCGGCGATCGACAGGTCCACCACCACACCGTGCACGCCGATCACGTGCGCCAACGGCAGCAGATCGGGGACGCGCTTGGCCGCGGCGATGCCGGCGATCCGGGCGACCGCCAGGACGTCCCCCTTGGGCACGCGGCCGTCCCTCAGCGCGGCGACCACCTGCGCCGACACGCTCACCTTGCCGATCGCCCGCGCCTCACGAACGGTCGGCTGCTTGGCGGTGACGTCCACCATGCGCGCATGGCCGGCCGAGTCCAGGTGGGTGAAGTTCATCGGGCTCCCGTCAATAGCACCGTGAGTTCGTCGCCGGCGGCGACCTCGGTGACGTCCGCCGCGACGATCGCCAGGCCATCGGCCAGGTGCAGCGAGGCGATCAGGTGCGACCCGGCGCCCAGCGCGTGCGGCGGCGCACAGGTGCCGTCGGCGGCCAGCGCAACCGGGACGTACTGCTGCCGGCCGGCCGGGGAGTGCCAGGCAGTGGACGCCCGGGCCGCCACGGTGGGACGCTCCCAGGCGCGGTCGCCGGCCAGCGCGGCCAGCAGGGGCGCGACGAACACGTGGAACGACACGAAGACGCTGACGGGGTTGCCCGGCAACCCGAGCAAAGGAACGCGCCGCTCGTCCAACTCGATCCAGCCGGACGCCTGCGGCTTCCCGGGCTGCATCGCGACGGCGTGGAAGTCCAGGCCGCCGAACTCCTTCACCACGTCGAAGGCGCCGGCCGAAACCCCGCCCGTGGTCAGGACGAGGTCGGCCCTGGCTGCGGCTGCCTCAAGGGCGCGGCCGAACACCTCGACGTCGTCGGCGACGGCGACCCGCACGGCGACGTCCGCGCCGGCCTGCTCGACCAGCGCCGCGAGCATCGGCGAGTTTGAGTCGGGCAACTGGCCCGGGCCCGGAGTTCGTCCCGGCGGCACCAGTTCCGAGCCCGTCGCGATCACGGCCACGCGCGGACGGGGGTGGACCGCCAGCTCGCCATGCCCGGTCGCGATCGCGGCGGCCAGCGCCGCGGGGGTCAATCGCGTCCCGGTCGTGAGCACCGGTGACCCGACGGGGACGTCCTCGCCCGCCCGGCGGATGTGGCGGCCCAGTCCGGCCGGCTCGCGGATCTCGACCCACTGCGGTAGCGGCGCCGCCCCCGGCCGCTGGTCGGTCGCCTCCACGGGAACGATCGCGTCCGCGCCCACCGGCAGCGGCGCGCCCGTCATGATCCGGACGGCCTCGCCCGCCCCGACCGAGCGGTCCGTGGGGGCTCCGGCCGGACTGTCGCCCACCACCTTGAGCCGCGCCGGCACCTCGGTGACGTCGCGAGCGCGGACGGCATACCCGTCCATCGCCGAGTTGGTGAAGGGCGGAACTGGCAAGACGGCGTCGATGTCCTCGGCGAGAATCAGCCCGAGACAGTCCACGCTCCAGCGACGGAACTGCCGCGGGACGCTTGCGAGCCCGGCCACCAGGGCCGAATACTCGGCCACCGACAACGTCATTGCGCCAGCCTATTCAGCGGGGCCAGCCGAGTGAATGGCCACGACATCCCAGCGTCCGGCCGCCGTGTCGGCGATCAGCACGCGGCCAGCCAGCGGCCTCCCGGCGCCGGTGATCAGCTTGATCGTCTCCGTGGCCAACACCGAGCCGATCTGGCCCACCGCGGCACCGAGGACGCCTACCTGGGCGGCTAGCGGGTACGTCCCGGCAGGCGGCTCGGCCGGGAACAGGTCGCGCAACCAAAGGCGTCCCCCACCGGGGCCGGGGACGCCGAAGACCGACGCCTGCCCCGTCATCCCGGTGATCGCACCCCACACCAGGGGGACGCCGGCGCAGCGCGCCAGGTCGGAGATCAGCAGCTTCGCCGCGAACGTGTCCACGCAGTCGACCACCACGTCGTACTCAGCGAGCAGCGGCGCGTCCGCGTCGGTCAGCATGCGCGGGTAGGTCTGGATGCGAACGTCCGGATTAAGCAAGGCCAGCC
>JBDHZK010000070.1:0-13324 GCA_039811865.1 Propionicicella sp.
GCCTACGTCCCGGCGATCGGGGAACTCCTGCCGTGCAAAGGCCTGGACCTTAAGGTGATCAGCGGCACCTATCGCTACGTGACAAGCACCTCCACCAAACAGGATGGTTCGGTTACTCAGGTCATCAACGTCAAATCAGACCCAGACCTCGTCCTGCGCGAGTACCACTCCACCTACGTTCAGCAGCCGGACGGAAACTGGGAGTTGGTCGAGACCTTCGGTCCCACCTACTACGGGACGATCCAGCACAAGTTCAACCAGACCACGCTGAACGGCGTGGTCACGGGCACCGTTTGGTACACCTGGAAGTCACCTCGGCCAATGGCACCACGTTAGGGACGTACAACGGTAAATGGAACCTCGCGAATGGCGGCCTTACCCTGGAAAATATGGTCGGCACCTGCGCGAGCTGAGACGATGGGCATTTATTTCCCGATCGGTAACTAAGTCGCCGGTCAGCAACCCGCTCACGCGGCCGCACCCTAGGATGACCGCGTGAGCGAAGTGACCGTCGGGGGCATAGGTGCCACCGTTCGCGTCCGGCTGGACGGGAGCCGTTCCGGGGAGTTGAGCACCGAGTTCCGACGCGTCTGGTCGCGCTGCCTGGTAGCTGACCAGCCCGGCGAGGTGGACGTCCGCGCCGACCTCTTCGAGCCCGGCCAGACCCGACCGTCCCATGGCGACGATGGGCGCATCACCGATTGTGAGGTCGGTCCACTGCTCCAGCGCGCCACCCAGGCGATCACGGCCAAGCTCGTGGCCAAGCAGGTCGGGAAGCTGATCCTGTTGCATGCCGGGGCGGTGAGCCATCCCGCCACGGGCGCCAGCTTGGTCTTCGTCGCGCCCGGTGGAACCGGCAAGACGACACTGTCTCGCCTGCTCGGCACCAAGTACGGATACCTGACCGACGAGACGGTCGGGATCACCGCCGACGGCCGCATCCTCCCCTACCCCAAGCCGCTTTCCATCAGGGACGGATCGGCCAGCCACAAGCGCGAGACCTCTCCCGACGAGCTAGGCCTCCTGCCCGCCCCGCCGAATCCCTGGGTTCGGCAGATCGTCCTCTTGCGGCGCTCGCGGCTGGCGAGCGGACGGGCGTCCGAGCTGAGCCTGATCAACGCGATCGCGGCGCTCACGCCCGAGTCGTCCTCGCTCAGCAAGCTGGACAAGGGCCTGCACCGCCTCGCCGACCTCATCGACGCCACCAGCCCCGTCCAGCGCTGGACGTACTCCGAGGCCGAACAGATGGTCACAACCGCACGTTCTCTGCTCAAGGACGCCTGATGCTCCAGCGCAACGAGCCGGCGGACGCGCTGATCTTCGAGACCGAGGCCCTGCTGCTGTACGAGACCCAACTGGTCAGGCTGGCGCCGATCGGGATGGCGATCTTCGAGAACACCGCCCGCCCGATCGACGCCACGGCCTTGACGACCGCGCTCATCGCCGAGTTCGGTGAGCCCGAGGGCGGGTCCGCGGCCCAAGCCACCAGCGAGGCGGTGGCCCGCCTGGTGGGGCTGGGTGTCCTGCGTGAAGTCACCGGTGCGGGACCCCACGACTAGGGTGTGGCAATGGCCATGGACAACTCGCCGGAGCGGCCGCAGCCGCTGCGCAACGTCGTCCAGGCGACCAAGGCGTGGGTTGAGCGCCTCGGCTGGGTGTGGGTCGAGGGCCAGCTCATCGAGATCAAGCGGCGCGCGGGGGCGTCCACGCACTTCCTGAAGCTCCGCGACCGCATCGCCGAGATCTCGGTGACCGTGAGCGTCGGCACGCCCGTGTTGGACGCCGCCGGCCCGATCACCGAAGGGACGACCGTCGCCGCGTGGGTTCGGCCCACGGTCTGGTCGGCGTCGGGTTCGCTGACCTTCGAATGCCGCGAAATCCGGCCCAGCGGCGAGGGACGGCTGCTGGCCCAACTCGAGCAGCGTAAGCGGATGCTCCAGGCGGAGGGCTTGTTCGACCCGGCACGCAAGCGTCGCTTGCCGTTCCTGCCGAGCGCCATTGGGCTGATCACGGCGGCCGGCAGCGCGGCCGAGCGGGACGTCGTCGAAAACGTCCGGCGCCGGTGGGCCGCTGCGCGCGTCGAGACCCGCCACGCGCTGATGCAGGGTCCCCAGGCCGCCGGTCAGGTGATGGACGCCTTGGCCACCCTGGAGCGCAATCCGAACGTCGAGGTCATCGTCGTCGCTCGGGGCGGCGGCTCGCTCGAGGACCTCCTGCCCTTTTCGGACGAGGGTCTCGTCCGGGCCGTGTACCGCTGCCGGGTGCCCGTGATCAGCGCCATCGGGCACGAAAGTGACACGCCCATCCTGGACCTGGTCGCGGACGTCCGCGCGTCCACCCCCACCGACGCGGCCAAGCGCGTGGTGCCGGACGCGGCGGCCGAGGCGCAGACACTGCGCCAGGCGCTGGCTCGGCTGCGGCGCGACATCGTCGGCTACGTGACCACCGAGCGACGCCAACTGGACGCCCTGCGCTCGCGACCCGTCCTGCGTGACCCGAGCGCCACCGTGGCACTGCACATCGAGCGGCTACAGGTCGCCAAAGCCCGCTTGAACCGAACGATCGATCACCGGATCGCGGCCGAAAGGTCCGGCCTCGGGCATGCGTTGAGCCGCGTCCGGGCCCTGTCGCCGCAGGCGACGCTCGAGCGCGGATATGCGATCCTGGTGGCCGCTGACGCCGCCACGGTCGCGTCCGTCGCCCAGGTCCACCCCGGGGACGCCCTCACCGCCCACCTCGCCGACGGCACGCTGCGCCTCGGCGTCACCGACGCCCCACAAGCGCAGGAGCCCGCATGAGCGACGAACCCGAACTCGGCTACGAACAGGCCCGCGAGCAACTCCTGGAAGTGATTCAGAAGCTGGAATCCGGCAACGTCCCACTGTCGGAATCGATGACGCTTTGGGAGCGCGGCGAAAAGCTGGCCGCGATCTGTCAGCGCTGGCTGGACGGTGCCCTGGCGAAGATCGAGGCGGCCAGGCACGACCCGGCGGCAGCCGACTGAGCGACCGCCGCACCGCACTCACTCCTCCAGGGTGGTGACGTCCCCCTCGGGCAGGCCCAGCGCGCGGGCCTTCAACACGCGCCGCATGATCTTGCCGGATCGCGTCTTGGGCAGCTTCTCGACGAACTCGATCTTGTCCGGCTTGGCGATCGGGCTCAGGTGCACCGAGATGTGCTGCCGCAACTCATCCGCCAGGTCCTCGCTCGGCACCCAGCCCACCCGCAGCAGGACGAACGCGTGGATCGCGTTGCCCTTCACGTCGTGCGGCAGCCCGATGGCGGCGGCCTCGGCCACCGCCGGATGGCTCACGAAGGCGCTCTCGACCTCGGCCGTCCCGAGCCGGTGGCCGGAGACCTTGATCACGTCGTCCGTCCGGCCGATCACCCAGAAGTAGCCGTCCTCGTCGCGGCGGGCGGCGTCCCCGGCAAGGTACTTACCGGGGTACTTCTTCCAGTAGGTGTCGATGTAGCGCTGGTCGTCGCCGTAGATCGTGCGGAACATCGCCGGCCACGGATTCTTCAGCACCAGGAAGCCCTCCTCGCCGTCGGCGACCGGGTTACCTTCCTCGTCCAGGATCTCGGCCTCCTGGCCGAAGAACGGCTTGCCGCCCGAGCCCGGCTTCAACGGCAGGCTGGGCGTAGGCGTGATCTGGAACATGCCCGTTTCGGTCTGCCACCAGGTGTCCATGATCGGGCAGTTCTCCTTGCCGATCACGCGATGGAACCAGCGCCAGGCCTCGGGGTTGATCGGCTCACCGACCGTCCCCAGTAGCCGTAGGGCCGACAGGTCGTGTCGGTTCGGCCAGGCCTCGCCGAAGCGCATCAGCGAACGGATCGCCGTGGGCGCGGTATAGAAGGTAGTGATGCCGAAGTAGTCGATCAGCTGCCACCAGCGGTCGGGGTAGGGGAAGGTGGGGCCGCCCTCGTACATGAATACCGTGGCGCCGGTAAGCAGCGGGCCGTAGACCAGGTAGGAGTGACCGGTGACCCAGCCCGGGTCGGCGGTGCACCACCAGCGGTCGGACTCGCGAACGTCGAAGACGTACTTCATCGTCGCGTAGGTGCCCACCATGTAACCCCCGTGGGTGTGCAGGATCGCCTTGGGCCGTCCCGTGCTGCCGGAGGTGTACAGGATGTAGAGCGGGTCCTCGGCGTCCACCGGCTCGGTCGGGCACTTGCCCTTGGCGATCGGCAGGGACGCCAGGTCGTGGTACCAGTGATCGCGGACCGGGTCCATGGCGACCTCGTGGCCGGTACGCCGGACGACGATCACGTTCTCCACCGAGGGACAGTGCCGGACGGCCGAGTCGACGATGTCCTTCAGTTTGAAGATGCTGCCGTTGACCCAGGAGCCGTCGGCTGTGATGACCAGCTTCGAGGTGGAATCCTGGATTCGGTCCTGGATGGCGTCGGCGGAGAAGCCGGCGAAGATCACCGAGTGGACGGCGCCGAGCTTGGCGCAGGCCAGCATGGCGAAGACCACCTCGGGGATGCGGGGCAGGTAGATGGTCACCCGGTCGCCCTTGCGCACACCCATCGCCTTGAGGATGTTCGCCATCTGATTCACCTCGCGGTGAAGGCTGAAGTACGACAGCGAACGGACGTCCTTGCCGTCCTCGCTGGCCCAGATCAGGGCGAGCTTGTTGCGCTTGTCGCCGCTGATGTACCGGTCGACGGCGTTGTGGACGATGTTGGTCTTCGCGCCCGTGAACCACTTGTAGAACGGGGCGTCGGAGTCGTCCATCACCTTGTCCCAGGGCTCGAACCATTCGAGTTCCTCGGCCTCCTTCGCCCAAAACCCGAGGGGGTCGGCCTTCGCCGATTCCAGCAGCGCGTCATGGTCGGGGACGATCGCTGCCGCGGCCACCTCGGGGTTCGGGTGGTACAGCTCGCGTTCGGTCGATTCGCTGGACATTTGACCTCCATGCGCTGGGTCGGGTTTCGCAGACTCTACTGGCGGGTCACCGGGGTGCGGTAGATGGCCCGAACGCGAGGTCGCGGCAGTGTGTGAGATTTGGGGTGGTAGTCGACCCCAGAACTCACACGCAACGGGCCGGCGCCGATCGGAGCGCACGAGCCAGGTTGCCGACCGTGTGAGGATAGGGCCCGTGGCTGGACGAAACCCCCACTCGCGGGCGCGTGACATGGTGATCTCGCTGGCCGTCCTGATCGTGCCCATCCTGCTGATCGGAGCCTGGTTCAGCCGCATCCCCGAGCCGGCCGTCAACAAGGTCGATTGGCAGCCGATCGTCGCTCAGGCCCGCAAACAGGCCCGGTTCCGCGTCCTCGCCCCGACCAATCTGCCGGACACTTGGATCGCCACCCGAGCTCGCTGGACGCGGGCGGGTCAGCCCGGTATCGACGACCAGCCGGCGCCGGCCGACACCTTCGCGCTCGGCTTCTTGAACCCCGAGAAGATCTACATCGCCCTCGACCAGCGGGCCAAGCCCGCGCGTGGGTACCTGGCTCAGATCACCCGCGACGGACGTCCCGAGGGCGAGCAAGCCATCGGAAACCTCACCTGGCAACGGCTGATCTCGGCCGACGGACGAACCCGCGCACTACTGCTCGCCACCTCGGACGTCACCACGATCGTGTCCGGTGACACCAGTTACGCCGGGCTGGCGGCGTTCGTGACCACCCTGCAGGGCTGATGCCCGAACCGCCGCGCGGCCGCCGTCGCGGCTAGGTTGCTCCCGTGCGCACGCTGCTTGAGTTCCTGCGGCTGACGCGCGCGTCCGGACGGCTGTGGTGGCGCTATCTCCCCCGCCTGGGCGCCTGGTTCTGCGTCGGCTACGGGGTTCATCTGTTGGCCGGATACTTCTCGACCCTCCTGGGCCCCATCAACAAGCTGGCGGCCACGCTCGTGTTCGTCGCGGGGGTCGTCGCTTGGGTGGCCACGCTGGTGCTGATGATCCAGAGTCTGGCTGCCTCGGTGCCGTCCCCGGCGCCGGGCGCAGCCGCGTCACCGCGGGCCCCGTCCAAGCCGCTGGACGCGGTCGTCCAGAGCGTGGGCCCGTTCATGGCGGTCTACGCGCTGTGGGGGCTGGCGGAGGCGCAGGTCCGGGAGTTGTTCGAGCAAAACCTGGCCCAACACGGCGTGGACGCCACGTCGTACTCGATCAACCTGTCGCAGTGGCCGTTCTACGCGGCCGTCGCCGCCGGAGCGTGGCTGGCGCGGCTGGCGCTGCGCCGCCTGGTGGATCGCCGCGGCGGACGCGCGCTCGCGGTCGGGTTGGTCCTCGCCGACGGCACATTCATCTTCAGTTCCTTCGTCGCCTTGCGCGCGCTCGGCCAGGCGGTTACCACCTGGGTCAAGACGCGGGTGTTGTGGCAGTGGCTCCTCGGGGCGCGGGAGGCGCTGTTGGCTTGGATACCTGACTGGCGGATGTTCGGCCAGAGCTTGCCCGAGGCCGTCCGCACCTTCACCGCCACCTTGTGGACGGACCTGGCACCGGGTTTCGCCAACGCCGTCCTGCTGCCGCTGCTGTGGCTGGCGCTGACGGCGACGGTGCTGGGCCAGCACTTCTCCGCGGGCGAGCTTTTCGCCGGTACCCGCGCGGCGCCGCTGGCCGAACGGATCGGCCGGCAGACCAGGCGGATCCGCGAGTCCCGGTTCGTGGCCGCTGGACGCTGGGGGCGGGTCGCGTCCTGGGCCACCGCCGACCTCCGCGAGAAGTACCTTCCCGTGGCGCACGCGCTGCGGCTGCTGACGGGGGCGGGCCCACGATTCGTCGGCGCCTACCTGGTGCTCGTCGCACTGCTCGGCTTGGTCGAGCGCCTGGTCAGCCGCGCCATCCAACTCTTGATCGGGCCGCAGCGCCTGCCGGTCACGCTCGCGTACCTCCCGGCCCTGGGATTGGCGACGGGCTTGGTGTTCACCACCGGAGCCGTCGCGGTCTATGTAGCAGCCTTCCGCCGCGGGCTCCGCTTCGCGTTCGACTCCGCGAGGAGCCACCCGACCGGCGCCACCGCGGCCGAGGCGACGAAGCCTGGCCACGAAGCTCGGCTAGGGGCGCAGCCCGACGCTGGTGCCGAGGTCGGGGAAGCGGAGCTGGATGAGGTAATCCCCGGTAGCGGACGCCGGCACGACCCAGAAGAGCTTCGACGTCTTGGGCGAGGTGACGCCTAGACCGGTGGCGCAGAAACTCACGCCGACGCTGCCGAGCTTGGCAGCCACGTCCCAGTCGTTCTTCCACTCCTGACCGCCCGCCTCCAGGTAGCCGTCGCAGCCCAGCCGCTCGACGGCCGCCGGATCCGAGACGGTGAGCCGCACCGACAGCGCCACGATCTTCGCCCCGGTCGGGGCGGCCACGGCCGAGCCGTCGGCGTCCAGCGCGTCCGCTCGATCGGCGACCGTCACCGAGTCGAAGCGAAGCCGTGCCCCCGGCAGGTCGGTTCCCTCCCCCGGTCGCAGGGTCACGCTCACCGGCGGAATCAGATTCGCGTACCGCTGCCAGCCGACATAGCCGCAGACCCCGGCGCCGAACAGCATCGCCGCGACGAACCAGGCCCACACCCTCACCTGGTCACCTGCGTCGAGGCGGCAGGCATGGAGACGGACCTGCGCGTGGAAGCGTTCGCGACCACGTCCGGGAACCGCAGCGCACCGGCGAATACCTGCACGAAGCCCTCCCGAACGGGGCCGAGCACCAGCGTGGCCCCGGTCACGCGCTCACCGGGCACCTCGAACACAACCGTCCCGAACCCGGTGAACCCGGCGTTGATCGCGGGTGGCCGGGCGACGACCCCCTCGGTGCGTTCCGCATAGACGTGTCCGTCCACGGTGTGCAGTCGCGCGGGAACGCTTTGCCGGTAGCCGTGGACGCGGACCTCGACCCCGATCACGACGAAGCGAGCGGCCGTCGACATGGTCGCGCCCGATCTGCCGATCAGCAGGCGCGCGACGGCAACCGAGGTCACCCGCGCCTCCAGCGACGGGCTGCGCGCCCAGCCGTCCGGGCCGCGATCGGCGTAGGCGATGCCCGGCCCGTCCGGTTTGCCCACGAAGGTCAGCACGGCGACCAGGACGAGACAGACCGCGAGCGCGGACAGGGCCCGGGCCGTCCTCACTTGGTGCGCCGATCCGGGCAGGGGACGTCGATCCGAGCGGCCTCGCCGGTGAACCTCCAGGTGTCCGCGAACAGCAGCCCTGGGGACGGCTCCTCATCGAACAACCGGACCCGCAACACCTTGCCGGAGGCCCACGGCGCGACCAGCTTCCATTCCAGGTAGACATCCAGCGGGACGTCCGGGTCGAAATCGCCTTCGCGATCCGGCGCGCGCCAAAGGGTCGCCTCATGCGCCGTCCCGTCGGGAAACAGCGCCACCAGCGTCCCGGTGGCCGGCGCGTACAGCGATTGCGCGGTGATGTTCACCACCCGCAGCCACAGCCGCACGGTTGGTTCGGTCTGGTAGCTCTCGTCCAACGCCTGGTCGACCACCGCCGCCGAACGCACGGTGATCTCCCAGCGGGCCAACCGCACCGGCGCCTCCGGCGCCACCTGCTCTCCCCGGACGACCGCCGTCCGGAAGCCGCCGAGGCCACCCACGATCACGGCGAGCGCGCCGAGTAGCGCAAGCGGGACCAGCCAGGCCAAGACGACGTCGCGTCCCCTGGCCGGGTGCCTCGCTGCGCTCACGGCGGCAACATAGCCTCACCCCGTGGCAGGCATAACCCCCCAAGCCGACGACCGGTGGCGCTAAAGCGACACGTCCTCGAGCAGGTCCGTCACCAGAGCCGCGATCGGCGAGCGCTCCGAGCGGGTGAGGGTGACGTGGGCGAACAGTGGATGACCCTTCAGCTTCTCCACGACCGCAACGACACCGTCGTGCCGGCCGACGCGGAGGTTGTCGCGCTGGGCGACGTCGTGGGTCAAGACGACCCGGGAACCCTGCCCGATCCGGCTCAGCACGGTCAGCAAGACATTGCGTTCGAGCGATTGCGCCTCGTCGACGATCACGAATGCGTTGTGCAGCGACCGGCCCCGAATGTGGGTGAGCGGGAGCACCTCCAGCATGTCCCGGGCGAGGACCTCCTCGATCACGTTCTTGTTCGTGACCGAGGAGAGGGTGTCGAAGACCGCCTGCGCCCAGGGCGCCATCTTCTCCCCCTCGCTGCCCGGCAGATAGCCGAGTTCCTGACCGCCCACCGCGTACAGGGGACGAAACACGATCACCTTGTCGTGCTGCCGGCGCTCCAGGACGGCCTCCAGCCCGGCGCACAGCGCGAGTGCGGACTTGCCGGTGCCGGCCCGCCCGCCTAGGGAGACGATGCCGACGGCCGGGTCCAGCAGCAGGTCCAGCGCGACCCGCTGTTCGGCGGAACGGCCGTGGATGCCGAAGCAGTCACGGTCCGACCTGATCAGCTTCACCTCCCCGCCGGGCAGCCTCCGACCGAGCGCGGACGAGCCGCCGCCGTGCAGCACCAAACCGGTGTGGCAGGGCAAAGCGGCGGTCTGAGCCAAGACGGCGCGCCCGGTTGAGTAGAGCGCGTCGATCTCCTCGGGGCTCACCGAAACCTCCGCGATCCCCGACCACTCCGCCGATACCGCCAGCTCGGCTCGGTACTCCTGCGCGGGCAGGCCAACGGACGCCGCCTTGACCCGCATCGGCAGATCCTTGCTGACCAGGACGACGTCGCGGCCCTCGGCGCGCGAGTTGAGGGCTACCGCGAGGATCCGCGAATCGTTGTCGCCCATCCGGAACCCGGGCGGTAGCACCTGCGGGTCGGTGTGGTTCAGCTCAACGCGCAGCGTGCCGCCGTCCTCGTTGACCGGCACCGGGGCGTCCAAGCGGCCGTGTTCGGTGCGCAGATCGTCGAGGAAGCGCAGCGCCGTGCGGGCGAAGAAGCCGATCTCCGGATGGTTGCGTTTGCCCTCCAACTCGCTGATCACCACCAGCGGCAGGACGACCTCGTGCTCGGCGAAGCGCCGCAAGGCGTGCGGATCGCTGAGCAGTACGGAGGTGTCCACGACGTACATCCGCTGGGCCGGCGCCTGGTGGCGGCCGCGGGTGGCTGGGGCGATGATGGGCTGGTCTGCGGTCAGGACGTGCACGGCGAGCCTTCCTGGGACCGCGCTCCACCTGGCCCGGTCCACGATTCGTGGTTAACCGGGGGCGGAGCCTGGTGAGGGCCCGCGGGTCGAGCTCAATCGAGCCGGACGTCGCATCCGTTGCCTCCGAGGCGGGCGGCTTCCCCTCCGCCCGTGACTCGAATGTAGATGGCCCCCGACCGCAACTGGGGACGCGCGCCGTCCGGACGTCCCTCGTTCACCGGAGCGTCACTGGCCTTGCGGGGTTCTGGTTGACCGCTCCAGCCGCCATCACTCCTAGACTCGCGGCCATGCCTCTACCCGACCACCTGCGGCCCGCCACGACCCCGCTGGCCGACCCGGCCGCGAGCGTCGCCGGCGACAACTACCGGATCACGGTGTTGACCGCCCGCCTGCTCCGCCTCGAGTACTCCCCGTCCGGGCGGTTCGAGGACCGGGCGACGCAGGTCGTCTGGCATCGGCGCTTCGACGTCCCAGACTTCGAGGTCACCCGGATCCAGACCGGCGTCCGGGTGCGCAACCAGCACTTCCAACTCGACTACGACGAACAGCCGTTCAGCCCCAACGGCCTGACCGTCCGCGTGCTCGCCCCTGGCCTGGGCCAGCACAACTTTTGGCGCTTCGCGACGCCCGCCGACCTGCGTTGGGGCATCCCCACCAACCTCGGCGGCACCGCCCGCACCCTCGACGGTGTCGACGGGGCGGTCGAGCTGTCCGAGGGCCTGGTCAGCGTGATGGGCATCGCCGCCCTGGACGACTCCGCGTCGCTCGCCCTGGACGCCGACGGCTGGCCCGCGCCCCGCGTCCCCGGCAACACCGACCTGTACCTGTTCGTCCACGGGCACGACGCGGCGGGCGTCTTGGCCGACTTCTACGCCCTCACCGGTCCGCAGCCCCTGCTGCCTCGCTTCGCGCTGGGCAACTGGTGGAGCCGTTACCACCGGTATTCCGCGGCCGAGTACGAAGCCCTGATGGACCGCTTTGCCGCCGAGCGGCTGCCCTTCAGCGTCGGCGTCATCGACATGGACTGGCACCTCGTCGACGTCGACCCCGCCTACGGCTCGGGGTGGACGGGTTACACCTGGAACCGAGAGCTGTTCCCCGACCCGGACGCCTTCCTGGCCGGTCTGCACGAACGCGGGTTGAAGGTGGCGTTGAACGTCCATCCCGCCGACGGTGTGCGCGCGTTCGAGGACTGCTATCCGGCAGTGGCGGCCGCGCTTGGCGTCGACCCGGCATCGGAGCAGCCGATCGAGTTCGACATCGCCGATCCCAAGTTCGCGGCGGCCTACTTCGAACAGGTCCACCACCCGATGGAGCGCCAGGGCGTGGACTTTTGGTGGGTCGATTGGCAACAGGGCGGCGCCAGCTCGATCCCCGGCCTCGACCCGTTGTGGCTGCTGAACCACCTGCACTTCCTCGACAGCGGGCGCGATGGACGCCGTCCGCTCACCTTCTCCCGCTTCGCCGGCCCCGGCTCCCACCGCTATCCGATCGGTTTCAGCGGCGACTCGGTGAACTCGTGGGCGTCGCTGGAGTTCCAGCCGTACTTCACTGCGACCGCCAGCAACATCGGCTACGGCTGGTGGAGCCACGACATCGGAGGTCACATGTGGGGCGCCCGCAGCGACGAGTTGGTCGCGCGCTGGTTCCAGTTGGGCACGTTCTCGCCGATCAACCGGCTGCACTCCACGCAGAACCCGTTCCAGGGCAAGGAACCCTGGCGCTACGACCTGGACTGCCAGGTCGCGATGGGCGACGCGCTCCGCTTGCGCCACCGGCTGCTGCCCTATCTCTACACCATGAACGCGCGCGCCCACTTCGACGCCCTGCCGCTGGTGCGTCCCCTCTACCATCTCGATCCGCGGCTGGACGCGATCCAGTCGCCGAACACCTACTTCTTCGGCAGCGAGTTGCTCGTGGCCGCGATCACGACCCCGCGCCAGCCGGCGCTGAAGGTGGCCAAGGTGCGCACCTGGCTGCCCGCCGGGCGCTGGACCGACATCTTCACCGGCGTCGCCTACACCGGCGGACGCTGGGTGCAGTTCCACCGCAGGCTGGACGAGTACCCCGTCCTGGCCAAGGCCGGCGCGATCCTGCCGCTGCTCGGCGGGGACGACCTGGGCGTGGCGAACCCGCGCTCGCTCGAGGTGCGCGTCTACGCCGGCGCGGACGGCGTCCTGCAGCTCTACGAGGACGACGACGCGGCCACGCCGAGAGCCGTCCGGACGACGCTGCGCTATGACGATTCCGCGGGGACCTTCGCGATCGAACCGGCCCGCGGCGAGTTGGACGTCGTCCCGGAGGTCCGCTCGTACGTGCTCAAGGTGGTCGGGCTGGCCGACGTGGACGCGGAGAGCCACGCCGCCAGCTACGACCCGGCGACGAACACCCTCACCGTAGAGGTGGGTGACGTCCCCACCGTCGCAGGCGCGATCGTCCGACTCACACCGACGCGCCGCCTGGCCGGCCCGGACGTCACCCCGCGCGTCTTCGAACTGCTGCAAAGGGCGGAGATCGACTACGCGGTGAAGGACGCGATCTGGGCGGTCTTCGAGGCGTCCGCGGACCCGGTCGAACGGGCCCGCGGCGTCGCCGGCCTCGGGCTCGACCCGGAGTTGTTGGACGTCCTGAACGAACTGCTACTGACCTGACCCTCGCGTCGGGTCAGCGCCCGTACCGGCGCTCCCGCTGGGCGTAGGAGCGCAGGGCGCGGATGAAATCGACCTTACGGAAGTCGGGCCAAAGGGCCTCGCAAAAGTAGAACTCGCTGTGCGCCGACTGCCACATCAAGAAGCCGGAAAGCCGCTGCTCCCCCGACGTGCGGATGATCAGGTCTGGGTCGGGCTGTCCCTTGGTGTAAAGGTGTTCGGCGATCTGGTCGATCTCCAGCGTGGACGCCAGTTCCAGCAGCGACGCGCCCTTGGCCGCCTCCTCGGCGAGCAGCGAGCGGACCGCCTCGGTCAGCTCGTGCCGACCACCGTAGGAGACTGCGATGTTGACGTGCATGCCGGTGTGATCGGCGGTGGCGTCCTCGGCTCGCCGCAGGGCGTCGGCCATGGACGCCGGCAGCAACGCCAGGTCGCCGACGACCTGGACGCGCCGGGTGGGCGAGGTCGCCAACTCGGCAACCAGTCCCTCGATGACCTCGAGCAGCGGCTCGACCTCGCCGGCGGCGCTACGGCTGAGGTTGTCGGTGGACAGCACCCACAGTGTGGTCACCCCGATGCCGGCCTCCTCGCACCAGCCGACGAACTCCTTGAGTT
>JBDHZK010000071.1:0-12807 GCA_039811865.1 Propionicicella sp.
TTGCTCAGTTCGGTCTCGATGTAGTCGAGTTCGGCCTGCGCCTGGGCCAACTGCCTACGGGACGTGATCAGCGCCTGGGTCGCCGAGGCGACGTTTTGGCGATTGCTGCTGATCTCGCGCTGCGTTTGGGCGATCTCGGCTCGGATCTTGTTTCGCTTGTCGGTCAGGTCGTCGGCCCGCGCGGCCGGTGCCGCCGACCAGAGCAGGCCCACCACCAAGACACCGACGAGCACGACGAGACGTCGTTTGGAGCCAATGATCGAATCAGCGAAACGATTCGGTTTCGACACAGCCTGTCCCCGTTTCCATCTGCCTTGAAGGCAGCGAAACGGGCTACACCTTCAAGAACTTACGCGTGGCAATCAGCGTCGGAACTATAGACAGGACGATTCCGACCGCCGCAACCCCCGCCATCGCAATCCCGGCGGCGGACCAGTCGATCCACGGTAAAGACTTGATCGAGGGTTTAGCCCTGTCGATGATCAAGAACTGCTCGCCGGCCGCCAGCGTCGCGCAGGCCAGGCCCGCGCCGATCACGGCGGCGAACAGCGACTCCAACAGGAAGGGCAGCATGATGTAGGTGCCGCTCGCGCCCACCAGCCGCATGATCCCGATCTCTCGCCGGCGCGAGAACGCGGCCATGCGGATGGTGTTGCCGATCTGAAGCGCGGCGGCCAGCAACAGCAGCGCGCTCGTCCCGATCGTCCCCCACTTGAGCAGGTTCAGCCATTCGAACAGCGGGTCGAGGTAGACGCGGAGGTCCTGCACCGACTGGACACCCTTGAGTCCCGCTACCGCCGAGGTGACGCCCTGGTACTGCTCCGGATTCTTAAGTTTGATCCGGAACGATTCCTGCATCATGTCGGCGCTCATCGAATCGAGAATCGGAGAATCCTTGTAGACCTTCTTGAACTCTTCGAAGGCGGCGGCCTTGGTCTCGAAATAGACCGTCTGGACCTCTGGATTCGATTTGATCGTCGCTTCGATCAGGCTCCGCTGGGGTGGGGTCACGTCCTGACCGGCGTCGCAATTGACACCCTTGGAGTCGGCGTTGCACAAGAAGACCGAGATCTCGATCTTGTCGTACCAGCTGCCCTTCATCAGATCCACCTGCTGGGTGGCCAGCAGGCCGAACCCGAACAGGCTCAGTGAGACCCACATCGTGACGATCACCGCGATGGTCATCGACGCGTTGCGGCGCAGCCCCGACCACGTTTCCCTCAACGTGTGGCGCACGAAATGCTCCTAGTCTTCGGTGTGCGGGTTGGGTCGTCGGGAGACCGTCGGTCAGGCCGAGCCATAGACGCCCTTGGCCTGATCGCGGACTACCTCGCCGCCGTCCAGTTCGATGACGCGGCGCCGCATCTGGTCGACGATCGTCGAGTCGTGGGTGGCCATCAGGACCGTGGTGCCGCTGCGGTTGATCCGGTCGAGCAGCTTCATGATTCCGATGCTCGTGCTCGGGTCGAGGTTGCCGGTGGGCTCGTCGGCCAACAAGATGGTCGGCGAGTTCACATAGGCGCGGGCGATCGCGACGCGCTGCTGCTCCCCGCCGGAGAGCTCCTCGGGCAGGCGATCCCCCTTGCCGCCGAGACCGACGAGTTCGAGCGTGGCGGGCACGACCTTCTTGATCGTCGCGTTGGACTTGCCGATCACCTGCAAGGCGAACGCGACGTTCTCGGCGACGGTCTTACCCGGCAGCAGGCGGAAGTCCTGGAAGACGGTTCCGATCTGGCGCCGAAGCGCGGGCACGTTCCAACTGCGCAGGCGACCTAGGTCTTTGCCCGCTACGAGGATTCGCCCCTTGGTCGGGCGGTACTCGCGCAGGATCATCCGCAGGAAGGTCGATTTGCCCGACCCCGAGGCGCCGACCAGGAAGACGAACTCGCCCGGGTCGATGTCGACGCTCACGTTCCGCAGCGCGGCGCGGCTTTGTCCCTCGTAGGTCTTGGAGACGTCTTCGAATGTGATCACAGTGGCATCGCTGGCCGGGGTTGACGACAGGTGGCTGCGAGACAGTCACCAACGGCCGCCAGCGAGTCTAGGCGCGCCCACCGTGGGGTCGGCGCATCGGTCCAGCCCGGGCGTGGCGGCAGCAGCGGTCGGCCGCGAGCCGCCTAGGACGCCAGGACTACGCCGCGCCGGCGTTCTCCGACTGCTTGCGCCAGCGGATGCCCGCGTCGATGAAGCCGTCGAGGTCGCCGTCGAAGACCGCGTCGGGATTGCCCACCTCGTACTCGGTGCGCAGATCCTTGACCATCTGATAGGGGTGCAGGACGTAAGAGCGCATCTGTGAGCCCCACGAGTTGCCCCCGTCGCCGCGCAGTTCGCGCAGTTCGGCCTCACGCTCGGCGCGGGCCCGCTCCAACAGCCGGGACTGCAGGACGCGCAGGGCGGCGGCCTTGTTCTGCAGCTGCGACTTCTCGTTTTGGCAAGACACCACCAGCCCGGTCGGCAGATGTGTGATCCGGACGGCCGAGTCGGTGGTGTTGACGCTCTGGCCGCCCGGCCCGGACGAGCGGAACACGTCGACGCGGATGTCCGCTTCGGGGATGTCGATGTGGTCGGTCGCCTCGGTCACCGGCAGTACCTCGACGCCGGCGAAGGACGTTTGGCGCCGGCCCTGGTTGTCGAACGGGGAGATCCGGACGAGCCGGTGCGTCCCCTGCTCGACCGACAGCGTGCCGTAGGCGAACGGTGCCCGAACCGTAAAGGTCGCCGACTTGATGCCCGCCTCCTCCGCATAGGAGGTGTCGTACACCTCGGCCGGGTAGCCGTGCCGCTCGGCCCAGCGCAGGTACATCCGCAGCAGCATCGCGGCGAAGTCGGCGGCGTCCACGCCCCCGGCCTCGGAGCGGATCGTGATCAGCGCGTCCCGCTCGTCGTAGTCGCCCGAAAGCAACGTCCGCACCTCGAGCGCCTCGATGTCACCGGACAGACCCTTGAGCTCGCGCTGCGCCTCCGCCAGTGTCTCGGGGTCGTGCTCCTCTTGAGCCAACTCAACCAGCACCTCGAGATCGTCCAGACGTCGCCGCAGGGCGGCCAGCCGATCCACCTCCGCCTGGAGCGCCGACAGCCGGGACGTCACCCGCTGCGCGTTCTCCTGGTCGTCCCACAGGTCCGGCGCGGCCACCTGGATCTCCAGATCGGCGATCTGGGCGCGCTTGGCGACGGGGTCTACGACCGCCTCGATCGACGTGAGCGAGCGACCAAGGTCAAAGATTGCGGCGGTGATGTCTTCGGCGGCCATGACGGGCAACTCTACTGACTTGGTCGCCCCACTTCGATGTCGGCGCCTTCGCCTAACGTTGCGCGTGAGCAAAGGGGGGTCGATGGCCAAACCGGTGATCATCGTCGGCGGCGGGCTGGTCGGGCTCGGGACGGCGTGGGCGTTGACCAAGCGCGGGATTCCGGTCCTCGTCCTGGAGAAGGAGGACGGGTGGGCGGCCCACCAATCGGGGCACAACTCCGGGGTGGTGCACTCCGGCCTCTACTACGCGCCCGGTAGCCTCAAGGCGAAGCTCGCCTTGGCGGCCGTCGAACAGCTCGAGGACTTCTGCCTGCGAAACGACGTGGGGTTCCGGCGTCCCGGCAAGATGATCGTTGCCGTCCGCGACGACGAGCTGCCGCGGATGCGAGCCCTGCTTGAGCGCGGGCGCGCGAACGGCGTCCCGGTCAGCGAGATCTCCCTGGCCGAGGCGCACGACCGAGAGCCGCACGTGCGGGGCGTCGGCGCCCTGTGGGTGGCGTCCACCGCCGTGGTGGACTTTCCGGCGATGGCCGAGGCCCTGGCCGGCCTGTTGGGCGAGGCCGGCGCAGAACTGCGCCTCTCCACCGAGGTCACCGGCATCCGCCACTTCGGCGACGGAGTGAGCGTCGGGATCGGCACCGGAGAGTGGCTCCAGGGACGAGCCCTGGTCAACTGCGCAGGGCTGCAGAGCGACCGCGTCCTCGCGCTCGAACAAGGACGCAAGGTCGGCGACATCCAGATCGTGCCGTTCCGCGGCGAGTACTACTCGCTGGTGCCGGAGCGGGAGTATCTGGTCAGTGGCTTGGTCTACCCGGTGCCCGATCCGGACCTGCCCTTCCTCGGCGTCCACCTAACGCGGACGATTCACGGCGACGTCCACGTGGGGCCGAACGCGGTGCTGGCGCTGCGGCGCGAGGGATACCGCTGGCGAGACGTGTCCACGCGCGACCTGCTGCGCACGCTGACCTTCCCCGGGACTTGGCGCGTCGCGGCCAAACACGGCGGTTACGGCCTGGGTGAAGCGGCCCGGTCGCTGGTCCCGTCGCTGTTCCTGCGCTCAGTGCGCCAGATGCTGCCCGAGGTCGAGCCGGATGACCTCGTCCGCTCGGGCGCCGGCGTCCGAGCCCAGGCCGTCCTACGGGACGGGACGCTCTGCTCGGACTTCGTCCTGCGCCGCAACGGCCCGGTGCTGCACGTCTTGAACGCGCCGTCCCCGGCGGCCACAGCGAGCCTGCAGATCGGTGAGCGAATCACCGAGGAACTGCTCCAGGACAGGTAGGGCGCCGTCACATCCAATCCAGGGCGAACGGCGAACGATCCCGCTCTGGGTTCGGCTGCTGGCCGACTCGGAGCGGGGGGCCGGCCCTAGGCGGGCGGCCGGTCAGGAGATTGTCGCGTTGCAGTTGGCGATGGCCCCACGTCCGGAGCCCTCCTGCTGCACCACCGACTTGCCGTCGATCAGGATCTCGCAGCTCAGCGCCGCCTTTTGGTTGCTGACGTCGATCGAGTTGACGGTCAGGGATACTCCGCCCAAGCCCTTGATGGTCACGGACTTCGTCCAGGCTTTCGCCGTTTCGATCGACGAGCTGCCCTGCAGGCTCAGGAACGCGACATGGGCGCGGGTGTTCGTGGTGACCTTGTAGACGACCGTGTGTTCGGTGGTCAGTGGGTTGGCGCAGCCGGCCAGCGTCAGCCCGGCGACGGCGAGCAGGGTTGCGGTGCGGCGCATATCTCCTCCTGTTGGCACGTCGCAACCTATCGCCACAAGCGTCCACCTACGCGAACCTGGCCCGGTTCGCCTTGGCCGGGCGCGCCACATGGGGATCCGGCACCAGACGGCCCCGCGTTTCGGGAGCGTCGGACGACCGGCTCGTGTGTGGCCACGAGTCCGGGCGTTGCCGGAAATCCGGCACGATGGCACCGGACGTCCTCGATCAGAGCCATCCCGTCCGCCGCCTCACCAACACGCATTGAGGAGCAGTGATGTTCACCGGAATCGTCGAAGAGCTCGGGGCTGTCGTCAGCATCGACGCTCGCGTAGTCCCCGGAGTGGGCGAGTCTGCCGTGCTCCGCGTGGAAGGCCCGCTGGTCGCGGCGGACGCTTGCGCGGGCGCGTCCATCGCCGTGAATGGCGTCTGCCTAACGGTGATCGACCACGACCAGCGCGGCTTCGCGGTTGACGTGATGGCCGAGACGCTGCGCCGCAGTTCGCTGGGCGGACTGATGCCGGGTAGTCGCGTGAACCTGGAGCGTGCGATGCCGGCCTCCGGCCGGTTCGGTGGGCACGTGGTACAGGGCCACGTGGATGGCATCACCACGATCAGCGCCCGCACTCCGGGCGATCGCTGGGAGGTCGTGCGTTTTGGCCTGCCTGCCAGCTTGGCTCGATATGTGGTGGAGAAGGGGTCGATCGCAGTCGATGGCGTTTCGCTCACCGTCTCGGCGATCGGCGGCGGGTCCGGGAACGAGCCAGACTGGTTCGAGGTTTCGCTGATCCCGACCACACTGGGGCTCACCACCCTGGGCATCAAGGGCGTGGGTGACGCGGTCAATCTGGAGGTGGATGTGATCGCCAAGTATGTGGAGCGGATGCTCGCCAGCGACGCGAACCTCGCGGGTGCTGCCCCGGGTATCCCGACGCCTGAAGCAGTTCTGGGTGGGCGCAGCCGGACTTGAACCGACGACCGCCTGCTTGTAAGGCAGGTGCTCTACCAACTGAGCTATGCGCCCGGACGTCCGCGGGGTGCGGACGGCTCGGCTGCCCATTGTGGCAGGCGGGCGGCGGGGTCGCGAACTCGAGTTGACGCTTCGGCCCTTCGACTAGCTCAGGGACCGAAGGACTCCGCCGTTGTCGCTTGTTCGCCCAGCGAAAGCAAAGCCCTACATCCCCCGGCGATAGCGTCCGCCGACCTCGAAGAAGGCGTCGGTGATTTGGCCGAGGGAGCAGCAGCGCACGGCGTCCAGCAGGGCCTCGAACACGTTGCCACCGCTGGTTGCCACGCGCTTGAGCCGCTCTAGAGCCGCGGGGGCTTCGGCGGCATGGCGGGCGTGAAAGTCGGCCAATCTGGCGAGCTGGGACGCCTTCTCCGCTTCCGTGCCCCGCGCGAGCGGCACCGAGGGCGCGGCCTGCTCGTCCCCGACGAACGTGTTCACCCCGATCAGCGGGATTGCGCCGGAGTGCGTCCCCTGTTCGTACGCCAGTGATTCGTCCTGGATGCGCCCCCGTTGGTAGCCCGTCTCCATCGCCCCGAGGACGCCGCCCCGGTCGGCCAGCCGCTCGAACTCGGCCAGGACGGCCTCCTCGACCAGGTCGGTCAGCTGCTCGATCAGGTGCGAGCCCTGCATGGGGTTGTCGCAGGCGGCCAGTCCCCACTCGGCGGCGATGATCAACTGGATCGCCAGCGCCCGTCGCACCGATTCCGGGGTCGGGGTGGTGACCGCCTCGTCGTAGGCGTTGGTGTGCAGCGAGTTGGCGTTGTCGTAGACGGCGCACAGCGCCTGCAGGGTCGTCCGGATGTCGTTGAAGGCCATGTTGAGCGCGTGCAGCGACCGCCCGGAAGTCTGGATGTGGTACTTCAGCCGTTGCGCCCGCTCTCCGGCCCCGTAGACGTCGCGCAAAGCGATCGCCCAGATTCGACGGGCGACCCGGCCGATCACCGAGTACTCCGCGTCCATCCCGTTGGAGAAGAAGAACGACAGATGTGGAGCAAAGTCGTCGACAGCCAGCCCACGCGCGCGATACGCCTCGACGTAGGTGAACCCGTTGGCCAGGGTGAATGCCAGTTGGGTGATGGGGTTCGCCCCCGCTTCGGCGATGTGGTAACCGCTGACCGAGGCCGAGTAGAAGCCGCGGACCCCGTTTCGGACGAACCACTCCTCCACGTCGGTCATCATCCTTAGCGAGAACTCGGTGGAGAAGATGCAGGTGTTCTGGGCCTGGTCCTCCTTGAGGATGTCCGCCTGGACGGTCCCCCGCACGCGACGCCAGGTGTCGGCGGCGAGTTGGGCCGCCTCGGCCTCGTCGGGTTCGCGTTGGCGATCGGCAACGAAGGCCGCCCTCCGCTGGTCCAGGGCCGCGTTGAGGAACATGGCCAAGATGGTGGGCGCTGGCCCGTTGATGGTCATCGACACCGACGTCGTCGGGGAGCAAAGGTCGAACCCGGCGAACAGGTCGCGCATGTCGTCCAGGGTCGCGATCGACACCCCGGAGGTGCCCACCTTCCCCAAGACGTCCGGTGCCTGCGCCGGATCTCGACCGTACAGGGTCACCGAGTCGAAAGCCGTCGACAGCCGCGTCGTCGGCTGACCTTCGGCGAGCAGGTGGAAGCGCCGGTTCGTCCGGGCCGGGTCGCCCTCGCCGGCGAACATCCGCGTGGGCCGCTCTCCTTGGCCCCGCGAGGCGAAGACTCCCGCGGTGAACGGGAACGCGCCTGGGACGTTCTCCTGCCGCAGGTAGCGCACCCGGGCTCCGGGCTCGTCGTCGAGCGGCGCCGCCACGCGCGGGATGGCCACCCCGGAAAGACTCTCGGACGACTCGGGCGAGGGACGGTCCGACCAGCCAGCCAACAGCGACCGGGTCTCGGCGCTGACCGCCGAATCCAGGCGAGCCACTAGGGCGTCCAGTGCCAACTCCTCCGGCTCCTCCGGCGTCGCCTCCGCGCAGGCGAGTTCCCGAGTTGTGACCGCAGCCGACCAGGCGCGCACTGCCCGCACCTGATCCGCAGTGTGAGCCCGGTAGTCCCGGACGGCGTTGGCGATCTCGGCCAGGTAGAACTCGCGCCCCCGAGGCACCGGCCGGTCCGGCGGCCGACCGGGAGGGCTGGCCAGCGTCGACATTCTCGAAGCGAATCGCGCCAGGCCGTGTTCGCGCAGGAGCCCGAGGAGGTGCTCGTAGAGGACGGTCGTGCCGGCGTCGTCGAAAGCCGCCGCGCTCGTGCCGAAGACCGGCATCTCCTGCCAGGCGGACCCGAACGCCTCCCGGTTGCGAACGAGTTGACGCGCGACGTCTCGGCGGGCGTCCTCGGCCCCGCGCCGGTCGGACTTGTTGATCGCCACCACATCGGCCCGCTCCAGCATCGCGATCTTCTCCAGCTGGCTTGGCGCCCCGTACTCCGGTGTCATCACATAGAGGCTGACGTCCACCAAGTCGGCGATGGCGGCCTCACCCTGCCCGATGCCGGTCGTTTCCACGATGACCAGGTCGTAGCCAGCGGCCGCGCACGCGTCCCGCGCCGAACCGAGCGATTCGGGGATGGAGTGGACGGCGTCCCGGGCGGCGAGGGAGCGGAAGAAGGTCACCCCGCTGGCCAGACAGTTCATCCGGATCCGATCGCCGAGCAGCGCCCCACCACCCTTGGCCCGCGAGGGGTCGATCGCCAAGATCGCGATCCGCAGCCCGTCGCCGGAGTCGCGCCGCAGTCGGGAGACCAGTTCGTCGGTCAGGGACGACTTGCCCGAGCCGCCCACTCCGGTGATCCCGAGCACGGGGATCTTCCGAGCGGGCAAGCTCGAGGCATCCGGCGGACGACCGTCGGCCGCCAGGGTGATCCACCGGGCCAGCGCCGCCTCGTCGCCAGCCAGCAAGCGCTCGCGCAGGTCGCCGCTCGCGTTTCGTTCGTGATCGCAGGCGCGGATCAACTCGTTGACCATTCGCGGCAGGCCGAGGCGCTGGCCCTCCTCGGGAGTGAAGATCCGGACGCCCTTGCCGGCAAGCAGGGCGACCTCCTCGGCGACGATCACCCCGCCACCGCCGCCGAAGACCTGGACGTCGCCCGCCCCCGCGGCCGCCAGTTGCTCGACCAGATGGCTGAAGTACTCCACGTGGCCGCCCTGATAGGACGAGATCGCGACCCCGCTGGCGTCCTCTTGGACCGCGGCCATGACGACATCCTCGACGCTGCGGTCATGACCAAGGTGGACGACTTCGGCACCTTGCGCCTGGAGGATCCTGCGGATGATATTGATCGACGCGTCGTGGCCGTCGAACAGCGCTGCGGCCGTCACGAACCGCATCCGATTCCGCGCCCGGTAAAGGCCCGGGCTCACCGTCGGCGGTGCGTCCATCAATGGATGCTACGCGCCTGTGGCCAGCGCCACGAGGGGTACAGCTACTGCGCGGGGCGCTGTGCCCCCCTTGGCGAACGGTCGCAGAGCAGGTTGGCTCACCTCAGCGCTCGGCCACTGCTTTGGACGGGGTGAGGGATGACACGTCGTCGTCCGGGGTGAACACGTCCTCGATCGCGAGCCCGAACTCGCGAGCAATGCGGAAGGCCAGTGGAAGGCTCGGATCGTAGCGGCCGGTCTCGAGCGCGTTCACGGTCTGCCTGGAGACGTCCAACCGGTCGGCCAAGTCGGCCTGCGTCCACCGACGACCGGCCCGCAACTCGCGAATCCGGTTGTTCATACGCGCCACCAGCAAGCTCTCGCCACCACTGGGGAACGCTCGCCCGGCACGGACTCCACGACGAACTCGGGCACCGGCCCCCGCTCTGGGGCGCCGAGCGACCTGGACGCGGCGACCGCTTTCCTCACCGGTACCGCCACCAAACGATTGCCCGGCCGATCAGCCAGCACGCCGCGTAGACCGGCCACACGAGCATCCAGTTCAGCGGCGGCGCACCGACCGACTGCATGAGACCGTAGGTGAAGGTGAGCAGCGAGCCTCCGGCGAAGCCGATGGCCAGCGACTCCATCAGCTGACGCGACTCGAACTCGTCGGACTCCCCCACCCAGCGCCCAACCGCCCAAACGGTCGCGACCAAGGCCGGTACCGGGAGCGCCATGACGGCAAAGCGCCACGGTGAGCCGGGCATCATCGTCGCGGCCCAGATGGCGACCGCCAACAAAACGGCGTAGATGCACAGCGACCCGAACAAGCGGACGCGGTAGACGCGGGCGGCGCGCCTCGACTTGTTCATCCTGCCAGCGCTGCCAGCAGCATCGGCAGGCCGAGCCCGAGGACGTCCATCAGCCAATGCGCCACGACCAGAGGCGCCAGCCGTTTGAACCAAGCCATCAGCCCCGCGAACACGAGGCCGATGAGAAACAGGGACAACACCCGGGCCGCCACGGCGGACAATGACGTCATCGAGAAGCCGGCGTGCTGCAGGCCGAAGGCGAAGCTGACCACGAACAGCGCGGGGATCCGACCCAGCCAGGCGCCCACCTGCGTTCGCAGGTAGCCGCGGTACAGACCCTCTTCGGCCAACGCGATGGTGACCGGCATGATCGTCACCCCCCAGATCCCGAGCCACAGCGGCGGGACGAGATGAACGCCCGAACCGGGCGGCGGCCCCTGGTAGACGGCCAGGTTGGCCACGAAGGTCGTCACGACGAACGAAATGAACAAGATCACAAACGCCAGCAGTGACCACCCGAGGTCGCGCGCTCCCCCGGTTGGCAGGAACAGATCTCGCAAGCGCTTGCCCCGACTGCGCTGCAACCTGGCGAGGATGACGAGGGTGAGCACGTCGATCGCCACGATGGAGACGTTCGTCGACAGCAACGACCAGGCCCAGGCGTCCGGGGTGCCCAACGCGGCGAGAACGCCGAAGGCCGCGAACGCGGCGACGATGATCGCGACGCCACGCATCAACATCAGCGCCACCAGCAACGGCGGCCGGTCAATACCCAATGCGGGCCCGACCGCTGGTTCGTCGGGACGCTGTGCGGACTCGCCGGGACCGGCCGAAGCGGCCGGCGGCTGTGCAGGGGACGCGCTCACCAAACAAACGTAAAGCTCGCTTGACTCAAAGTCAAGGTCGCTTTACTGCGCGTCGGGCTAGCGTCGCCCGCCCTTTGGCCGGACGAGCTTGTGGGCCTGCCAATCGCGGGACACGGCGGCCGACTTGGTCAAGGACAGACCCGCGGTCAGCGCACCCTCGGCCAGATCGGATGGATCCACGTATCCAGAGCGCCCCACCTTCGGGGTCAGCAGCCAAAGCGTGCCCGAGTCGGCCAGGTCGGGCAGCGAATCCACCAGCCCGTCGACCAGGTCGCCGTCCTCGTCGCGCCACCACAACAAGATCAGGTCGACCGCGTCCACCGGCTCATCGACGAACTCGTCGTCGAGAAAGTCCATGATCTCGCCGCGCAACGCCTCATCGACGTCTGCATCCCAGCCCAACTCCTGGACGACCATGCCTTTGGCCAGGCCCAACTTGGCGACCCCCGGGGTCGGCTTACCCCCCGGCTCAGCCGTGGTTCCCACGTTTGTCCTCCACATTCGCTTGCCGCCAATGACCTGACGTCGATGGCCCCAGCCTGCCAGATCCGCCCTGGTGCCGGTAGTGCCACGTTCAACTGAACCCAGGTTGATCGATCGCTGCGGATTAACGGATTGCGACCAGGACCGCTATCTTGGAGATCTCTCCAGCTGACCCCGCCCTACCAAGGGTGAGGTGTATCCACAGATTGGAGATCCATTGTTCGATCGCGACGTACCAAGCGTTGAAGAACGCATTCAAATGGCGGCCCGCAGACCCGCTCGGCGTCGCTGGGTGCAGGCGATGACCAACTGGGTCGCCGAGGGCGGCCCGGTCCCCGAACTGGCCCGATTCGAGGCCGAGGTGGCTGGCGAGTTCTGGCTGATCCTCGAGTCCCTCGGCGAACTCGCCGACGGCCTCCCCGCAGGGGACGAGCTCGATCGGTACTTCGAGCGCCGATGCGGCGTCGGGTTCAACCAACGACCCTGGGAGTGGCCGGGCGGAGACCCCGAGTTCTTCGGTTTCGGCGACGACCTCTGAACCGCGAGGCGCCCCATCCAAACCGGACGGGGCGCCTCCGTTCATTCTTAGGTGGCTGCCCCAGGCGTCGCCGCCCACGCTTCCCGACGCGCCGGCGGTGACGTCGTCGAGGCGGTACTTCTCGGCCGCCTGGCGAGCCAAGGACGCGTCCACCTTGCCTTGCTTGGCGAGCATCTGCAGCGTGCGCACGACGACCGACGGGCCATCGATGTGCAGGTAGCGCCGCGCCGCCGCCCGAGTGTCGGAGAAGCCAAACCCGTCCGCGCCGAGCGACATGAAGTCACCGGGCACCCACTGGGCGATCTGGTCTTGCACCTGGCGCATGTAGTCGCTGACCGCCAGCACCGGCCCGGGACGTCCGTCGAGCTTCTGCGTGACCCACGGCACCTTGCGCTCCTCGTCGGGACGCAGGAACTCCTGTTCGTCGGCCTCCAGGCCGTCGCGCCGCAACTCGTTCCAGGAGGTGACGCTCCACACGTCGGCGACGACTCCCCAGTCGTTCTTGAGCAGTTCCTGGGCCTCCAGGATCCACGGCACGCCGACGCCGGACGCCAGCAGCTGCGCCCGTGGAGCGTCGTCGCCCAAGCCCTCGGACGATCCCTCCTTGAACAGGTACATGCCCTTGACGATGCCCTCGACGTCGACGCCCTCGGGCTGGGCCGGCTGGACCATCGGCTCGTTGTACAAGGTGATGTAGTAGATGACGTTCTCGGGCTTGGGCCCGTACATGCGCCGCAGCCCGTCCTGCATGATGTGCGCGATCTCGTAGGCGTACGCGGGGTCGTAGGCCACGACCGCGGTGTTGGTCGCGGC
>JBDHZK010000072.1:0-12786 GCA_039811865.1 Propionicicella sp.
TCGGAATCACGGATGGCCCGTTCGATGCCGGCCATCGAGCTGCGGTCGAACGGCGAGATCAGCACCGTGCGCGCCTCCGGCACCTGGAACGTGGCCAGTTGCTGCAGCGGTGTCGGCGAGCCGTAGTAGTCGACCATCAGCTTGTTGAACATCGCCGGATGGGCCCGGCCGGTCCGGATCGCCGCGAATTCCTCCTTGACGTGCTCGATCGCACCCTGCATCTTCTGTTCGGACTGGGCGATGATCTCTGGGATCACGAGGTTCCCTCCTTGGTTGCGCGCGCCATTCACGCGTGAACGGTGGTTCCGATCTTCTCACCCGCGACTACTCGCCCGATGTTCCCTTCGACGTCGAGAGCGAAGAACACCATGGGCAGTTTGTAGTCCCGCGCGAGGCTGATCGCGGTGGCGTCGGCGATTTTCAGATCGCGGGCCAGGTAGTCGTCGTAGGTCAACTCGGCGAACTTGACGGCGTCCGGATTCTTGGCCGGATCGGAGTCGTAGACGCCGTCGGCGCCCTGTTTGGCCATCAACAAGACCTCAGCGCCGACCTCCAAAGCGCGCTGCGCCGCGACGGTATCGGTGGAGAAGAACGGCATCCCCGAGCCGGCGCCGAAGATCACCACCCGCCCCTTCTCCAGGTGGCGGACGGCCCGGCGCGGGATGTACGGCTCGGCGACCTGGCCCATCGTGATCGCCGTCTGGACGCGGGTGTCGACCCCCGCTTTCTCGCAGAAGTCCTGCAGGGCCAGGCAGTTCATGACGGTGCCCAGCATGCCCATGTAGTCGGCGCGCGCCCGGTCCATGCCGCGCTGCTGCAACTCCGCACCACGAAAGAAGTTGCCGCCGCCGGTCACGATCGCCACCTGGATCCCAGACTTGGCGACCGCCGCGACCTGCGCGGCGATGCTCGCGATGACGTCCGGGTCGACGCCAACTCGACCGCCGCCGAACGCTTCACCGGAGAGCTTGAGCAGGACTCGGCGATACGGGCTACCCACGATGCGCTCCTTGGGTTGTGACGAACGTGCGCCGCGAGCCCGAGCCCGCGGCGCACGCCACTCTAGTGTGTCTTGACTAGGCCGGATCAGGCACCAGCCGCGAAGCGGACGAACCGCTTGACCGTGACGCCCTGCTCCTTGAGCAGCTGACCGACCGTCTTCTTGTCTTCGGAGACGGACGGCTGCTCGACCAGCGCGACCTCCTTGAAGAAGCCGTTGAGCCGGCCTTCGATGATGCGCGGGATCGCGCCCTCGGGCTTGCCCTCTTCGCGAGCCGTGGCCTCGGCGATGCGGCGCTCGTTGGCGACGATGTCGGCGGGCACCTCGTCGCGGGTCACGTAGGCCGGGCGCATCGCCGCGATCTGCATCGCGATGCCGCGGGCGAACGTCTCGTCGCCGCCCTCGTACTCAACCATGACGCCGACCTGCGGCGGCAGGTCGGACGAACGACGGTGAAGGTAGACGCTGACCTGGTCGCCGTAAGTCGCGGCCGCGGCGAGTTCGAGCTTCTCCCCGATCTTGCCGGAGAGCTGCGCGATCGCGTCCGCGACCGTCTGGCCCGAGGCCAGCGTGGCAGCCTTGGCGGACTCGATGTCCGTCGCGTCCGCCGCGGCGACCGCGTCGACGATCTGGTCGGCGAGGTCGATGAACTCGGCGTTCTTGGCAACGAAGTCGGTCTCGGCGCCGAGCTGGATCAGGGTGGAACCCTTGCCAGCCACCAGGCCGTTCTTCGCCTCGCGGTCGGACCGCTTGGCTGCCTTGGCGGCCCCGGTCACCCGCAAGATCTCGACGGCGGCATCGAAGTCGCCGTCGGCCTCGGTGAGGGCCTTCTTGGCGTCCATCATGCCGGCGCCGGTGGCGTCGCGAAGCTTCTTCACGTCAGCAGCAGTGATTGCCATGCTCTTCCTTGCTCTTTGCTGGTTGTGTTGTTGTCTTGGTCACTCGGCCGCGGGCTCGTCGGCAGCGGCGGGGACAGGCTCGGCGGCCTCGGTCGCGGCAGCGTCCTCGTCAGCGACGGCCTGTTCCACTTCTTCCACTTCGACGACCTCGGCAACCGGCACCGCGGGCTCGTCGCGGGCCAGGATCTCGCGCTCCCATTCGGGCATCGGCTCAGGCTCGGCCTCGGCACCGGTCTGCCCGCCCTGCGAGCGGGACAGCAGGCCGTCGGCGACGGCGTCCGCGACCACCCGAGTCAACAAGGCGACGGAGCGGATCGCGTCGTCGTTGCCTGGGATGGCGTAGTCGACCTCGTCGGGGTCACAGTTGGTGTCGAGGATCGCGATCACCGGGATCTTCAGCTTGCGGGCCTCGTCGACGGCGAGGTGCTCCTTCTTGGTGTCCACGATCCAAACGGCCTGCGGGGTGCGGGCCATGTCGCGGATTCCACCGAGCGTCTTCTCCAGCTTCTCCTTCTCGCGCTTCTGACCGAGGAGTTCCTTCTTGGTCAGGCCCGAACCGGCGACATCGTCGAAATCGACGGCCTCGAGTTCCTTGAGCCGCTGGATTCGCTTGATCACGGTGTGGAAGTTCGTCAACATGCCACCGAGCCAGCGCTGGTTGACGAACGGCATCCCCACGCGGGTCGCCTGCTCGGCGATGGCCTCCTGGGCCTGCTTCTTCGTGCCGACGAACAGGATCTGGCCGCCGCGGGCGACGGTCTCCTTGACGAAGGCATAGGTCTTGTCGATGTAGCTGAGCGACTGCTGCAGATCGATGATGTAGATGCCGTTGCGCTCGGTGAAGATGAAGCGCTTCATCTTGGGATTCCACCGGCGGGTCTGATGCCCGAAGTGGACGCCGCTCTCCAAGAGCTGGCGGGTGGTGACGACGGCCATGGCCGATCCCCTCCTGCGGCTTGCGCCGCGCGGTTGTCCGGGCCGCGACCTGCGACCCGCCTGACACAGGCGCCCGCCTCGCCTCGTTACCGAAGACCGGGAGCCGGACACCGCAACTGCGGCTTGCCTGCATGCGAAGTCGGCCCGGATCGGCCGGACCGCTGGGCACATGATACGTCCGCGCCTTCGACGAGCGCCAACCGGGCGGAAGCCCCCTTCGGGCGGCCGCGCAAGCCTGGCCCAACAGACCTCGAAGGCTAGTTATCCACAGACTTGGCTCGCACTGACGTCCTCGCCGGTTTCGTGCCGATGGTCTGGGCATGACCAAGCCAGCCAAAGTGCGACGGCCACCCCGGCTCCGCCCAGTCGTCCTCGTGCTACTTGCGACCGGCCTGTTGACCATCTGGGGTCCGAACACCGCCCGCGCCGATCCGCTGATCCCTGGCCCCGGGTCATGGCCGGTTCCGGGCAAGATCGTTCGCGGCTTCGATCCCCCGGAGTTGCGCTGGCTGCCGGGCCACCGTGGGGTCGACCTGGCCGCCTCGGTCGGCGAGGTGATCAGGACGGCGGCCGCGGGGCGGGTCGCCTTCACCGGTCGCGTGGGCGGGAAGCCGGTGGTCGTCGTCTCGCATGGCAACGTCAGGACGACCTACGAGCCCGTGACCGCCTGGGTGCGAGCCGGCGAGCAGGTGATCATGGGCCAGCCGATCGGCCAACTGGCGGCCGGCAGTCACTGCTCGCCGTCGTGCCTGCACTGGGGGCTGCTGGAGGGACGCACCTACCTGGACCCCAGCCTGCTGATCAGCGCCACCAGCGGCCCACTGCGATTGTTGCCGGAGTCCGAAGCCCAGGCGGTGGCCAGACGGGCGGCTGCCCGCGAGCACGATGTTCCGGACGTAGGGCCGATCGTGTCGGGTGGCCTGGTTCGACCCGCCGACGGACCGATCACTTCACCCTTCGGAATGCGGGTTGATCCGATCCGCGGAACGTGGCGCCTCCACAGTGGGACGGACTTCGCCGCAGGGTGCGGCACACCCATTCGCGCGGCGGCCGCGGGGCTGGTGCGCAGCGTGGGCTACCAGGCGTCCTACGGCAACCGGCTGGTGATCGATCACGGCATGTTCCGCGGGCGCCACCTGGTCACGGCGTACAACCATGCGAGTGGGTACAGGGTTTCAGCCGGAGCCCACGTCGCTGCTGGGCAGACCATCGGGTCGATCGGCTCGACCGGTGACTCGACCGGTTGCCATCTGCACTTCATGACCTACCTAGACGCCCACCTGACCGATCCGATGAGCCTCCTGGGCCACGGCTGAGCCCCACACTCGGCCGCGGCGCCGGACCGGATGGGCGATCAGCCCGACCAGGATCCCAACCCCGGTAGAAGGGCCCGAGGCGTCATGGGTTAGTCGCGACTCGGGCCGAGGCGGTAGCAGGCGATCGCTGCCGCCGCGGCGACGTTCAACGAGTCGACGCCGGCACTCATGGGGATCCGGACCACCAGGTCGGCGGCGTCCATCCAGCGTTGCGAGAGTCCGGCTCCTTCGGTCCCCAGCAACAATGCGATTCGGGCATGCTCACGTCCCTCGGCGATGACTCGCGCCGCGTGCTCCAAAGAGACCGCCCGAGGGTCAAGCGCCATCGCCACCGTGACGAACCCGGCTTCGCGAACGTCGGCCACGGCCCCCTCCCAGCTCGCCAATCTCGCCCATGGCAGCGTGAATGCCGCCCCCATGGCGACCTTGATCGAGCGACGGTAGAGCGGATCGGCGCAGCGGGGGGCGAGCAGGACGCCGTCCCACCCGAGTCCGGCCGCGCAGCGCAGGATGGCCCCGACGTTGGTGTGGTCGACGATGTCCTCCAGGACCACGACCCGGCGCAGAGCAAGCACATCGGCCGCGCTGTGACGCAACTGTCGGTGCAGCGAAGCGAGCGCCCCGCGGTGCACGTGGAATCCGGTCACCTGCTCGGTCAGGGCCTCGTCCGCCACATACACCGGCACGTCGGGGAACCGCGCCAACACATCCTCCAACGCGCCCAACCACCGCCTCGCCAACAGGAACGACCTGGGTCGGTAACCGGCCTGCGTCGCGCGTCGGACCACCTTCTCGCCCTCCGCGATGAACAGACCGCCCGCGCTCTCGATGCTGCGGCGCAGGCTGGCGTCGCGCAATGAGACGTAGTCGCTCAGCCTAGGATCGGTGGCGTCCCGGACGTCGATTAGCGGCACAGCCCGACGATAACGGGGCAGCAAGAAATCGCGCCGACTGATGTCCTTGGCGAGCCAGACCCACATCGGGCAGGCCGAGCTCGGCCGATCCGCCAATCGGGAGACCCGCGCCAAGGACCCTAGGATTAGCCGGACGCCGGCCCGTCTGGTCACCCGGGGCCGGCAGGACGCAGTCGTGGCGAGAAAGGCGATCGATGACGATTTCGGACCTGATCAGCGGCGGCAGAGTCCTCCCGATCACCAGGTGGGGCACGCCGGTGATGCACGCCCAGACACGGCCCGTGACGCGCTACGACGATGCCCTGCACGAACTGGTGCGCGACATGTTCGCGACCATGCGGGCAGCGCACGGCGTCGGCTTGGCCGCCACCCAGGTGGGTGTCGATTTGGCCGTCTTCGTCTACGACTGCCCGGACGAGGACGATCGTCAGCAGGTGGGAGCGGTCTGCAATCCGGTCGTGACGCTCCCCGAGGGACGCCAGCGCAACTTCGATTCCGCCGAGGAGGGCTGCCTGTCGCTGCCCGGCGCCTACGAACTGCTGTCTAGGCCGGACCGGGCCACCTGCACCGGGACTGACCCGTATGGTCAGGCCGTGGCGGTCAACGGCACCGGTTTGCTGGCCCGCTGCCTACAACACGAGACCGACCATTTGAACGGCACCGTGTTCGGCGATCGCCTGTCCGGACGTCTACGCCGCAAGCTCTACCGCCAGCATGAGGAACTCAAGCACCTCTACCCCGACGATTGGCCCCTCACCGCAAAGCTGACCGCCACGCAGGTGGCCGACCATCCGGCGTCCTGACTTTGTTCGGCCGACGGTCGAACGACGACCGGGACCGCTCTGGCGCACCGAAGACTCGCCGGTAGCCCACGCGGACGACTGGACCTCAGGCCACCTCGATACCGAGTGGCAACGTCTCGCGAATCCCGCTGGCAACGGCGGCAACCGAACGAGGCTCAGCCCGATGCGGGCGCCGGCAACGATCGCCCAGCTCGCGTGCTGCCCGAAACGGCGTGGCGACTTGTTCGCCGGTAGCGCGGGACGGACATTTACGCGGTGACCGTGGAGCAGCTATCCCCCGCGTACGCGGCGCTGCTCGACGCCTACGACCGCCACCTGAATCTCGAGCGCAAGACCTCGCCGCACACCCGCCGCGCGTACCTCGGCGACATCGCGGCGCTTCTGGAATACCTGCAGCGACTCGGGGTGGACGACCTGAGCCGCGTCGGTTTGGCGTCCCTGCGTAGCTGGCTGGCCAACCAGCAATCCCTCGGCGCGAGCCGAGCCACGCTGCAGCGCCGAGCGGCGGCGGCCCGGGTGTTCTTCGCGTGGGCGCGGGCGCAAGGGCTCCTGGACACCGATCCCGCTTCGGGACTGAAGTCGCCAAAGCTAGTCCGACCCCTACCGGAGACACTCGCGCCGCGCGAGGCGCGCGCACTTCTCGAGGCCGCCATCGCCCGAGTCGACGAGGCGTCGAAGGACGAGCCGCGCGCGGCGGCGCTGGCCCGTCGAGACGTAGCCATCCTCGAGACCCTGTACGCCGGCGGCATGCGAGTCAGCGAGCTGTGCGGGTTGGACGCCCCCGCACTCGATCTTGAGGGGGGCTCCGCCAGAGTGCTCGGCAAGGGCGACAAGGAGCGCACCGTGCTGCTCGGACGCCCGGCCGTCCGGGCCTTGCGGGACTGGCTGGACGTCCGAGCGCTGATCGCCGCGCCGGACGCCGCCCGGGCTGTCTTCGTCGGTGAACGCGGCTCCCGAATCGATCAGCGGGTGGTCCGCCGGATCGTCCACGCCGCGCTGGCCGCGGTGCCCGACGCCCCCGACCTAGGGCCGCACGGGCTGCGTCACGCCATGGCCACCCACCTGCTGGAGGGCGGCGCCGATCTGCGCACCGTCCAAGAACTGCTCGGCCACGCCTCCCTGGCCACCACTCAGATCTATACCCACGTCTCCACCGAGCGGCTTCGACAGGCGTTTCGGCAGGCACACCCCCGGGCCTGAGCCCCCCACCGCACCCCCGGGCCGGCCGCACCCGCCGACCGCGGCCCGCGGACAGGTCCGCTGATGTTTCATGGCCATCGGCGAGGGTGGCGCGGCGACTCACGTCCGCTTCATAGGCTTGGGCGCAATGTCCCTCCTCCAGCGTCTGCGCATCGACCCGTTCCTGCTGGCGATCATCACCGCCGCCGGGGCAGCGTCACTCCTGCCCGCCGGCGGCGCCCTGATCCCCGTCCTCGACTGGGCCACCAAGATCGCAATCGGCGCCCTGTTCTTCCTCTACGGCGTCCGGCTACATCCCAAGCAGGCCCTCGAGGGCCTGCGCCATTGGCGGCTCCACACAACCATCCTGACGTTCACCTATGTCGCATTTCCCCTTGTCGGACTAGCATTGGGCGGGCTGGTCCCGAACGTGATCAGCCCGGCCTTGTACCCGGGCCTGCTTTATCTATGCCTGGTCCCCTCCACCGTCCAGTCTTCGATCGCGTTCACCTCGGTCGCTCGGGGGAACGTGGCTGGAGCAATCGTGAGCGCCTCGTTCTCCAACCTGATCGGGGTGGCGGTGACCCCGCTGTTGACGATCGCCCTGATGCGGACGGCAGGTGGCGGGGGGATCGACCCATCGTCCATCTGGGACGTGGTGCTACAGCTCCTCGTGCCGTTCGTCCTGGGGCAGCTTTCCCGCCGCTGGACCGCCGGCTTCGTCACCCGCCATCCGAAACTCAAGCTGTTCGACCAGGGCTCGATCGTCCTGGTCGTCTACGCCGCCTTCTCCGCCGGCGTCCGGGAGGGCATCTGGACGATGCTCAGCGGACGCGACCTGCTCGTCCTGATCGGTGCTTGCCTGGCGCTGCTCGCGCTGATGCTGTGGGCCACTTGGGCAGCCGCCAAGGCATTGCGCTTCAACCGCGAAGACCGAATCGCGATCCAGTTCTGCGGCACCAAGAAATCGCTGGCCAGCGGCTTGCCCATGGCGACCGTGCTCTTCGCCGGCCAGCCGATTGGCCTGATCATGTTGCCGCTGATGGTCTTCCACCAGGCGCAACTGATGGCCTGCGGCTATCTGGCGGGGCGCTACGCGCGCCAAGGGGAGCGACCCTGACCCTCGCAGGTACAGCGATGCGGAACGCGGCCCGATGCGCGCGAGCGCGAAGCAGGGGCCTGCGACAAGGATTGCGTCCCGGGTCGGCGCTGGGCCTTCGCCCACCAGTGGCCGGGCTGCCGGCCTAGCCCTGGTGACCCCCAGTGAAATCCGGTCCCGGATGCGGTGGCTGCGCGTTCCGGTGCCGCTCTTGCTCAGCGGGGGGAGCCCACTGCTGCTGGGGCTGCTGGGCCGGTGCCGCGTCCCCAGCCGGCGGTCCCCACTGTTGGGGCGCCTGCTGGCGTGGGGTCGTCGCGGGCTGTTCCTCCGGAGCGTCCGGCGTCGGGATCGACGCCTCGATCTGCTGGTTCCGGGCGGGCTTGGCGGACAGCCTGGCCGCCACCCCCTTCTCGAGCTGCTGGGCCTCGGCGATTGCCTGCTGGACCGTCCGCTGCGATTCGGCCTCGTCGGCCTCCTTTTGTTGGCGAATCTCGGCCAGCACGTCGACCGGGGCCGGAGCGGTGAACTCGCTGGGGTCGAAGTCCTCGTCCTGCTGCATGGCGGCGCCCAAGCGCCCCACGGTGCTGCCGAGCCCCTTGAGCGCATCGTTCAACTCGCTCGGGACGATCCACACCTTGTTCGAGTCGCCGCGCGCGATCGCGGGCAACATCTGCATGTACTGGTAGGCAAGCAGCGACTGACTCGGTTTGCCCGCATGGATCGCATTGAACACCGTCGTGATCGCCTGCGCCTCGCCCTCGGAGCGAAGCATCTTCGCCTGGCGATCGGCCTGCGCCCGCAGGACCGCCGACTCCCGCTCGCCCTGCGCCCGCAGGATGGATGCCTCCCGGTCACCGCTGGCCGACAGGATCTGCGACTGCCGCTGGCCCTCGGCCAGCAGGATCGCGGCGCGCTTGTCGCGCTCCGCTCTGGCGCCCTTCTCCATCGCGTCGCGGATCGTTGCCGGCGGCTCCACGGAACGCAGCTCGACGCGGTTGACCTTGATCCCCCACTTGCCGGTCGCTTCGTCCAGGACTGCGCGCAGCTTCTGGTTGATGTCCTCGCGGCTGGTCAGCGTGCGCTCCAGATCGAGGCCGCCGATGATGTTGCGCAGGGTGGTCATGGTGAGCTGCTCGATCGCCTGGATGTAGTTCTGCGCCTCATAAGCGGCGCGCACGGGGTCGATAACCTGGAAGTAGATCACCGAGTCGATGTTCACCATCAGGTTGTCCTCGGTGATCACGCCCTGCGGGGGGAACGGGACGACCGCCTCGCGCATGTCAAGCGTGTAGCGCACCTGGTCCAGAATCGGGACCACCAAGTGGGCACCCGGCTCAAGCGTGCGACGGAACTTGCCCAGCCGCTCCACGATGGCCACCTTCTGCTGCCGGATCACCTTCACCGACTGCAGCAGGGCAATGATGACGACGGCCAAGATGACGAGGCCAACGATGTATTCCATGCCTCCAAGGTAGCCTCACCGGGGTCGGACCCAAGAGCGGCACCCGGTGTGGCGCAGTCAGCCGAGCGGCTTGTCCACCGGATGGACGACGACGGTCGTCCCGTCAACCTCGAAGACCTCGATCTTGGTTCCGGCCGGGATGACCGAACTGTCGTAGCTGCGCGCGGTCCAGGTGTCTCCGCCCACCTTGGCTTCTCCGCTCGAGGCAGTGATCTCCGCGCTGGCCACGCCTGCGCTGCCCACCATCTTGGCCAGGGACGATCGGTAGCCGGGAGCGTTGCGGATCTTGGCCAGCAGCGTCGGGCGCAGCAACACGAGCATCCCGACCGCGACGACCACGGCGATGATCACCTGGATCCACCAAAGCCCGGGAAACAACAGTGCGGCGGCGACGCCGGCGAGGGCTCCGCCGGCGAGCATCAACAGCACGAGGTCGCCGGTGAGCATTTCCGCGGACGCGAGCAGCCCGGCTGCCACCAGCCAAAGCACCCAAAGGTGCTGCCCAAGCCAGTCGTTCAAGTTGACGCCCAACCCTCCTCCTCAGGAGTAATCATGCCACCGTGCCCGCCTCGGGCCGCTGGCCAAAGCCGCCTGTCAGCGGATCCGGGCCAGCCAGCGTCCGTCCTCACGACGCACCGTCAGTGGAATGTCGAAGACCGCGCTGAGCAGCGGCTCGGTCAGAGTCTTCTCGACCGGTCCGGCGGCGGCGATGCGACCCTTCTTGAGTAGCAGGGCATGCGTGATCCCGCGCGGGATCTCCTCGACGTGATGGGTCACCAGCACCGTGGCCGGCGAATCCTCGTCGCTGCAGATGTCCCCCAGCGTCGCGACCAACGACTCGCGTCCGGTGAGGTCCAGGCCGGCGGCCGGCTCGTCCAGCAGCAGCAACTCCGGATCGGTCATCAACGCCCGGGCGATCTGGACGCGCTTACGCTCGCCCTCGCTCAAGGTGCCGAACGTCCGATCGGCCAGGTGGTCGACCCGAAGCTGGCGCAGCAAGGCGTTGGCCCGCGAGTGATCGGCGCGCTCATACTCTTCACGCCAGCGTCCAAGCACCGCGTAGGACGCCGAAACGACCACGTCCGCGACCCGCTCGGAGCGTGGGATCCGATCGGCCAAGGCGGCCGAGGTGACGCCGATCCGCGGCCGTAGCTCGAAGACGTCCACGGCGCCCAAGCGCTCGCCAAGCAGCGTCACCGTGCCGGTGGTCGGATGGCTTTGCGCCGCGAGCAGTTGGAGCAGCGTCGTCTTGCCAGCGCCGTTCGGGCCGATCAGCACCCAGCGTTCGGACTCGTCGATGGTCCAGTTGATGTTGCGAAGCAGGGTCGCCTGCCCCCGCACCACCGAAACGCCAACGAGCTGCGCCACTGCCGTCATGGCGTAGAACCTACAAGACTCATCGCTCCACCTCGGGTTGGACGACCCCGGACGCGGCTCGGCGCCGGACCCGAAAAGGGCCCGGCGCCGAACTAGAAGCGTCAGTTGTCTTCGGGCTTGGGGTGTTCGTCCGCCACGAACTCCTGCTTCTCCGGGACCATCTGGCCGTAGTCGGGGTCCGCCTGGTGCGACTCTGCCTCGCTGACGGTCTCGTCGGTGTCGTGGATGGTGCGCTGGAAGCGCGGCGAATCCGCGCCGCCGTAGTTGGGGTTCGCGGTAGCCCGCTCATGCCCCTGGGCATGGGGGGCATTCTCCCCTCCGTAGGAGGGGTTGGCGGCCGGGTCGTGATGCGGGTGCGGCTCGTCGCGCCCACCGTAGTTCGGGTTGGCCTTGGGCCCATTGACGTCATCCACTTGCGGACCTCCTCGTCCCAGCGCCGAAGACGTTCTCGGCTAGTTTTATGCTACAGAAAGCTTTTCAAAATCGGAAACGCTTCATCGCGCTTCCGCTCACATCATGCACCGGTTGCGTGAACTCCGCCGTCCACATGGATGATCTCGCCCGTGGTTGCGGGGAACCAGTCGCTCAGCAGCGCAACGACGGCTTTCGCGGTGGGTGTGGTGTCCTTCGGATCCCAGCCGATCGGGGCGCGCTCAGCCCAAACGTGGTCGAAGCGATCGGCGCCGGGGATCGCCTTCTTCGCGATCGTCGACAGTGGACCCGCCGCCACCAGGTTCGATCGGACGCCATCCGGCCCGAGGTAGCGGGAAAGGTAGCGGTTGGCGCTTTCCAGGGCAGCCTTGGCCACGCCCATCCAGTCGTACGCCGGCCAGGAGATCGTCGCGTCGAAGGTCATGCCGACCACCGACGCGCTGGGTCCGAACAGCGGCTTGCAAGCCATGGCGAGGGACACCAGCGAGTAGGCCGAAGTTTGGACCGCCATGCCGACGTCCGCCCATTCGGTGGACAAGAAGTTGCCGCCCAGTGCCGTCTCGGGATTGGCGTAAGCGATGGAGTGGACGACCCCGTCGATCCGGTCCACGTGCTGGCGCAACGTGTCGGCCAACCCCGCCAGGTGCTCGGGGTTGTTGACGTCGATCTCCACCAGCGCGGGGACGGGGTCGAGCCGCTTGATCACCCGGCCGGTGAGGCTCATCGCGCGTCCGAAGTTGGAGACGATGACGGTCGCCCCCTCCTGTTGCGCGATCTCCGCGACGCGGTAGGCGATCGAGGTGTTCATCGTCACGCCGGCGACGAGGATGTTCTTGCCTTCGAGGATGCCCATCGACTGGCCCTTCTGTTCGGTTGCCTACCTGGTCGGTCGTCAGTGGCCCATGCCGAGGCCGCCGTCGACCGGGATCACGGCTCCGCTGATGAAGCCCGCGTGCTCGCTGGCCAGGAACTGGATCGCGGCCGCGACGTCGTCCGGCTTGCCCATCCGCGCCGCTGGAATGGACGCGAGGTAGCCCTTGATCACTTCCTCGGGCAGGACGGCCGTCATGTCGGTCTCGATGAACCCGGGCGCCACCACGTTGATCGTGATGCCGCGGCTGCCGACCTCACGCGTCAGCGAGCGCGCCATCCCGACCAGGGCGGCCTTGGACGAGGAGTAGTTGACCTGGCCGGGCGAGCCGTACAGACCGACCACCGAGCCGAGCAGAACGATCCGGCCAAAGCGCTTGCGCATCATGCCGCGCACCGCGCGCTTGGCGCACCGGTAGCTGCCGGTCAGGTTCACGTTGATGACCGCGTTCCACTCGTCGTCGGTCATCCGCATGATCAGGGTGTCTTTGGTGATCCC
>JBDHZK010000073.1:0-12534 GCA_039811865.1 Propionicicella sp.
GACGAAGCTCGATGCCGGCATCGCCGAGTTGGCCAAGCTCACCGACGGCCCGGCCAAGGACGCCACCATCGCTCTGAAGGGCACCCAGATCGTCCAGACGCCAGGCGTCCCGGCGACCGCGCTGGACCGGCCGGCCGCCGCGAAGGCTGTCCAGGACGCCTATCTGTCGACCACCACGGTGACCGTGCCGGTCAAGTCCACCGACCCCGCCATTACCACCGACGAAGCGAACAAGGTCGTCGCCGACTTCGTCCGGCCGGCCCTCAGCGCGCCGGTCAAGATGACGGCCGGACAACGGACCTTCGAGGTGACCCCGCAGGCCATCGCCGGCGCGATCTCGTTCGAGTCGGCAGGAGGAACGATCACCCCAAAGGTTGATCCCGTAAAGCTGCGGGCGGGCGCGGGCAAGGTGATCGACGCCCTGGATCTGGCCAAACCTCGCAACGCGGCGTTCAAGTTCGTCGATGGGAAGCCGGTGGTCGTCCCATCCGCCGACGGTGTCGACATCTCCGCACCGGACCTGGCGGCTGCCGTAACCCCGGTGCTGGCCAAGAGCGGAGCCGACCGGGTCGCCAAGGTCGAGGCCAAGACGAGCAAGCCCGCGCTGACCACCGAGGCGGCGAACAACCTGGGCATCAAGGAGATCACGGGTTCGTTCACCACGTACTTCCCAGGCGACAGCTACCGGTTCACCAATCTGGGTCAAGCGGCCAAGGGAATCAGCGGCAGCCTGGTGTTGCCCAACCAGATCTGGAGCCTGAACGACCGCCTCGGTGAGCGGACGATCGAGAAGGGCTACGTCGAGGGCGGCGTGATCGCCGATGGGGGGACGCTGCGACACTCGGTCGGCGGCGGCATCTCCCAGAGCGCAACCACGACGTTCAACGCGATCTTCTTCGCGGGCCTGAAGGACATCGAGCACCACCCGCACACGCTCTACTTCGATCGTTACCCGGCCGGGCGCGAGGCGACCGTCAGTTGGGGTTCTCTTGACCTGAAGTTCCAAAACGACACCAAGTACGGTGTGCTGCTGCAGGCGTGGATCAACCGCTTGGACAGCGGCGGCGGTTCGATCACGGTACGGGTCTGGTCGACCAAGACTTACACCGACGTCAAGGCCACCGCCCCGGAGAAGAGCAACTTCACCAGCGGGACGACTCGCTACGACACGTCGTCCCAGTGCGTCGGTCAGGGGTTCGGCGAGGGCTTCGACGTGACCTACCAGCGGTTGTTCTATCAGGGCAATCAGATCGTCAAGCGCGAGTCGTTCTCCTGGCAGTACGAGCCGATGGACCGAGTCATCTGCGGACCCGACCCGAACAAGAAGCGCTGACCTAGGGTCGCGCAGTACGCGTGGGATTCGGGGTGGAAGTCGGCCCCGGATCTCACCCAGATCAGACGTCCGTGACCCGAACCCCGTAATCGGGTGCCTCGGCGCTCAGCGGACGCGGCCGGATGGAAGACTGATTCCCGGTGCGTGAGCCGAGTTGGCCACCCGAGGGGAGTAGCGCTGAGATGGTCGGTAAACCGCGGTCCCGCCGCCGCATCGTCTTTCTCTTCTCCGACACCGGCGGCGGACATCGATCTGCCACCGAGGCCATGATGGAGGCGATGGACCTCGAGTTCCCCGGGGTCTTCGAAACCAAGAAGATCGACTTCTTCACCGAGTACTACCCGCAGCCGCTGCGGTCGGCGCCGGAGATCTACCCGCCGATGACCCGGATCCCGGAGGTCTGGGAGTTCAGTTACCGGATGTTCAACGGACGCCGGCGCAGCGTCGCGATGAACCGGATCGCCTATCCGATCGTCCGCCGGGCGATTCGTCGACTGCTGCGCGAGAACCCGGCCGACGTGATCGTCTCGGTCCATCCGCTGGTGAACGCGGCCGTCCTGCGTGCGATGCGGCGGGCGCCCGTCCCGTTCGTCACGGTGGTGACCGACATGGTCACCACCCACGCCTTCTGGTACGACCGTCGCGCCGACCTGATCGTCGTTCCCACCGAGCAGGCCAAGCTTCGCGGCATCGAATGCGGCGTGCCGGCGCAGAAGATGACCGTCGTCGGACTGCCCGTCGCGGAGAAGTTCCGGCGTCCCCCGATCGACCCCGGCCCGATTCGCGAACGCCTCGGGTGGGCGTCCGATCGCCCCGTCATCTTGCTGGTCGGCGGCGGGGACGGGATGGGCCCGGTCGCGCGCGTCGCCAAGGCCATCAACGAGGCCCGGTTGAACGCGTCCCTCGCCGTGATCTGCGGTCGTAACGACTCCCTTTATGCCCGGCTTTCGCGGGTCGACTGGAACATGCCCATCCATCTGTATGGCTTCGTCACCGACATGCCGGACTTCATGGCCGCGGCGGACGTGCTCGTCACCAAGGCCGGGCCCGGGACCATCAGCGAAGCGTTCATCTCCGGATTGCCGCTCGTGCTCTACTCGCGCATGCCCGGACAGGAGGACGGCAACGTCAGTTACGTCATGCAAGAGGACGCCGGTGTCTGGGCTCCCACGCCGGATCTGGTGGTGAACGCGTTGCGGCGTTGGGTGAACACGCCCCTGGAGCGTGCCCGCGCCGCGGCGTCCAGCGCGCGCGTGGGTCGTCCCGACGCGGCCAGGGAGATCGTCCGCCTCATTGCCGCGCGCGCTGGGGTCTTCCGCGCCGACTAGCCATCGTCCGCGTGCCGTTATGCCAGCCTTAGGGTCGTGGATTCGCAGCGCACGTTGGCCGTCACCGTGACCGGGCCGGATCGCCCGGGGCTTTCGGCGGCGCTGTTCGAGGCGATGGCGGGGGTCGGCGCCGACGTTCTCGACGCCGAGCAGGTGGTGCTTCGCGGCCAACTGACGTTGGCGGTGTTGCTGGCCGATCGAGGGACGTCCGGCGGGTCGCTGCGAAGCGAGCTAGAACCGGGGCTGGTGGCCGAGTGCCGGCGTCTGGGGCTGCGACTCACCCTGGTCGAAGGCGCCGGCGATTCCGCCCATCGGGCACCTGGGCGCGCCGTCGTCACGCTGCTGGGCCACCCGCTCCCGGCGCTCGCGGTCGCGGCTGTGACCAGGATGCTGGCCGCCTACGGCGCCAACATCGACCGGATCCGGCGGCTTTCCCGAGAGCCGGTCACCACGGTGGAACTGGAGGTGTCGGGCGTCCAGGCGCAGGGGCTGCGCTACCTACTGGCCCAGGCCGCCGCCGACTACGGCTTCGACGTCGCGGTCTCGCCCGCCGGCCTGGCCCGGCACGGACGCCGCCTGGTCGTGATGGACGTCGACTCGACGCTGATTCAGGACGAGGTGATCGAGCTCCTCGCCGAACACGCGGGCCGCAAGGCCGAAGTCGCCGCCGTCACGGAGGCGGCGATGCGCGGCGAGCTGGACTTCGCCGGGTCGCTCCACCGCCGTGTGGCAGCCCTGTCCGGTCTACCCGATTCGGTGTTCGCCGAGGTTCGTGCGGCGGTGCGGCTGACGCCCGGAGCGGCGACCCTGGTGGCCACCCTTCGCCGCCTCGGCTTCACCGTGGCGCTCGTCTCGGGCGGGTTCGCTGAGGTCGTCGAGCCGCTGGCGGCAGACCTCGGCATCCGGCACGTGCGCGCCAACCGGCTGGAGGTCGTCGGCGGCAGGCTGACGGGGCGGGTCGAAGGCCCGGTGGTCGATCGGGCCGCCAAGGCCGCGGCGCTGCGCGAGTTCGCCGCCGCCGAGCGGTTGCCGCTCTCACGCACGGTCGCCATCGGGGACGGCGCCAACGATCTGGACATGCTGGCCGCCGCTGGGCTCGGTGTGGCCTTCAACGCCAAGCCAGCCGTGCGCGCCGAGGCCGACACCGCGCTCAACGTCCCGAACCTGGACGCCGTCCTGCATTTGCTGGGCATCACAAGAGCCGAAATCGACGAAGCCGAGGCCGCCGACGAGTGAGCCGATCCGCCGAGCGCTCGAGCGGATCGGCGAACCGCGCCGGAACTTCCCGAAAGCGTCGATCGGCGATTGATGCGAACGCGGCTACCCGCGCAATTCGACAAAGCCCAACCCGCCCAGCCCGGAGACGCCGGCCGAACGCACCTGGAGGCTACGGGCTCCGCGGCGCGTCGCCCACCAGGCCAGTTGGACCAGCTCCGCCGGGTCCGCGGACGCCCCGGTGATCGTGGCCCATTCGCCGTCCACGCGGACGGTCAGGGCCCCGAGGCGGGCCGTAGAGCCCGTCGGTTCGAAAGGGAGCTGGCGGGGCGGCTCCCGGCCGTCGAGCAGGCTCGCGATCCGGACGACCAGGCGCGCGTGGATGCCCTGCCCTCCAGCCAGACGATCCAGCTCGGCCGGGTCGGCGCGCATGGGGTCGCGTCCCAGGGAGACCCCGAGCGTCCTGGCCGCCGCTACCTCGTTGGCGGGCACGAGATGCCGCAGACCACGGACGTCCTCGACCTCGACGAAATCGCTATCGACCCTGGTCACATAGCCGAGCAACTCGGTTTGGGCACCCGCGGCTGTCCGGCGCAGGAGGGCGGCCCGACGACCGGGGAGCAGCGCGTCCAGGGGCGTCCGCTGAGCGGTCACGACCGGCGCGCGCGGGAGTAGAGTGGCGGCACTCATTCAGTATCGCTGAGCTTGGAGCGCCCGATGACCTACGTGATCACGCAGCCGTGTGTGGATATCAAAGACCTCGCGTGCGTCGAGGAGTGTCCCGTCGACTGCATTTACGAGGGCAAGAGAATGCTCTACATCCACCCGGACGAGTGCGTGGATTGCGGTGCCTGCGAGCCGGTGTGCCCCGTCGAGGCGATCTTCTACGAGGACGATGTGCCCTCCGATCAGAAGCAGTACTACGACGTCAACGTCCACTTCTTCGACAACATCGGCTCTCCGGGAGGAGCGGCGAAGATGGGCCCGATCGACGCCGACCACCCGGTCGTGGAGGCGCTCCCGCCGCAGGGCGAGTGACGGTCCGGCTCTCCGGAAGTCTTCCCGACTTCCCCTGGGACACGCTTGCGGCGGCGAAGGCCAAGGCGTCCGCGCACCCGGACGGGATCGTTGACCTCTCCGTCGGCACGCCCGTCGACCCCACCCCGGCCCTTGCGCGGGCCGCGCTCAACGCCGCAGCAGATGCTCCGGGATACCCCCTCACCTGGGGCACCCCGGCCCTGCGCGAGGCGATCATCGCGTACCTACGCGATCGCTGGGAAGCGGCTCCGCTGATCGACGCCAACGTCCTACCCGTGATCGGGACGAAGGAGTTGGTGGCCTGGTTACCGACCCTGCTTGGGCTGGGTTCGGACGACCTGGTCGTCCTGCCGCGCACCGCCTACCCCACCTACCTCGTGGGGGCGCGGCTGACCGGTGCCCGCGTCCTCTTCGCCGACGACCCGGCCGAGCTGGCGGGCCAGCGCCCGGCGCTGATCTGGATCAACTCGCCGGCCAATCCGCACGGCGCGATCCTGAGCCGGGACGCCACCCGGGCTTGGATCGACTTCGCCCGCGACCGGGGTGGGCTGCTGGCCTCGGACGAGTGCTACGGGGAGTTCGGCTGGGATGCCCAGCCGTGCTCCGTCCTCGACCGGGATCTCAACTCCGGGCAGACCGACGGGCTGCTGGCCGTCCACTCGCTGTCGAAGCGATCGAACCTGGCCGGGTATCGGGCGGGGTTCGTGGCCGGCGATCCGTTCGTGGTGGGCGAGTTGCTGGCCATCCGCAAGCACGCGGGGATGATGGTGCCCCTGCCGATCCAGGCGGCGATGGCGGCTGCGCTGGGTGATCAGGGCCATGTGGAGCTACAGCGGGGACGCTATCTGCGTCGCCGGGACGTGCTCGGCGCGGCGCTGACCGGCGCAGGGTTTCGAATCGAACACTCCCAGGGGTCGCTCTATCTGTGGTGCACCCGCGACGAGGACGGCCGCGCGTCGGTCGACTTCCTCGCGCGGCTAGGGATTCTGGTGGCGCCTGGGGACTTCTACGGGGCCGACGCGAGCAGGCACGTTCGCGTCGCGCTGACAGCTACCGATGAACGAGTCCGCGCGGCCGCCGAGCGGCTGGCCGGCTGCTGACCTCCGGCGGCACGAGGCTCGCCAACCTGGCCGTGGAGTTGTGGGCGGCGTCCTGGCCCGGGCGCCGAACCGCCCGGACTCAGCCGAAGTTGACGATGACTGATCCGGAAGCGTTGGGCGCGCCGCTCGCCCAGGTAGGAAGGCGACCGGCGGAGCGCTGCCAGGTCCGGCCGGCGACGCTCACCTTGGTCACGCCGTAGCGTGCGTAGTTCGCGACGATGAGATGAGCTGCGGCCCAGGCCGCGGGTTCGCTCGCGGCAGCCACGTGCAAGGCGGAGCCGGAGGTTTCCACCCCGACACGCGAGCCGAGCGTCTTGTTCAAGAACGTCGACAAGGCGGCCCTGCCCTGCGAATCGCTGGCCCGGTCCAGACAGGTCCAGCCGCCGGGTACCAGGCCGGTGAGGGCGGACGCCAGCGCGGTCGCGTTCGGGACGTGACGCCGATAGCCGTTGGGGACACCGCTGCGTTGGACCGCTTGCGCGGCGTCGTTGATGTCTTTGGTGCGCCAGCTCGGGACCTTCACGAGTTCGTCGTAGAAGGCGTTGGTGGCGTAGTAGGGGTCCATCAACTGCTTTTCCGTGCCCCACCCCTGGGACGGCCGCTGCTGGAAGATACCCACCGAGTCGCGGTCACCGTAGTCGAGGTTGGCGATCCCGGACTCCTGGTAGGCCGTGGCCAAGGCGATCGTCACCGCCCGGGAGGGCAGGCCGCGCCGCAGCGCCACTCCGGCGATGATCGACGCGTAGTGCGCCTGGTCGCTCGACACCGCGACCGTGTGTTGAGGGGTGGTCGCCACGCAGCGGTCCCACTCCGGGACGATCGGCGGCAGCGGGCCCTTGTTGCCGAGGTCGTAGGCGAACCAGGCCAGGGCCCCGACGAGCACGGCACAGAGCAAGCCGACCGCTAGGACGACTCCGACCCTGCCCCGGCGCTTAGCCATCGCGCTTAGCCATCGTCAGTTGGCGTGCAGCGCCGCGTTGAGTTCGACGGCCGCACCCTTGCGCCCGGCGACTTCGACCGTGCCAGTCTGCGAATTGCGCCAGTAACGCAGCCCGGACGCCCCCGAAAGCTCGACCGCCTTGACCACCTGGCCGTCCGGCAGCGCGACCTTCGTGCCTGCGGTCAGGTACAGGCCCGCCTCGACCACGCAGTCGTCCCCGAGCGAGATCCCCAGCCCGGATTCGGCGCCGAGCAGGCAGCGCCGCCCAACGCTGATCAGTTCCTTGCCGCCCCCGGAAAGGGTGCCCATGATCGAGGCGCCGCCGCCGACGTCCGTGCCGTCGCCGATCACCACTCCGGCCGAGATCCGGCCTTCGACCATGGACGTCCCGAGGGTGCCGGCGTTGAAGTTCACGAAGCCCTCGTGCATCACCGTGGTGCCACTGGCCAGATACGCGCCCAGCCGGACGCGGTCGGCGTCGGCCACCCGCACGCCCGAGGGGACGACGTAGTCGACCATCCGCGGGAACTTGTCCACCCCGAAGACGGTCAAGTGGCCATGCGCGCTGCGCAGCCCCAAGCGGATCGTCTCGAAGTCGTCCACGCAGCAAGGTCCGGCGGACGTCCACACCACGTTGGGCAGGACGCCGAAGATGCCGTCCAGATTGAGCGTGTGGGGCTGGACGAGGCGGTGGCTGAGCAGGTGCAGGCGCAGGTAGGCGTCGCTGGCGTCGGCGGGAGGAGCGTCCAGGTCGATCTCGACGAGCACCGGGCGGAGGCTGACGCGACGCAGATCGTCGTGCCGGACGAGCTGCCGCAGCGCTCCGGGGCTGGCTCCCTCGTCCGGCTCGCCCAGGGCGGGGGAGGGGAACCAGGTGTCGAGCACCGTGCCGCCTTCGTGCACGCTGGCCAACCCCCAGCCCCAGGCCCGGCGGGTGGTGTTCGACGAGGACATAGAGCGGCTCCTGGCTCGGCGGCTACGGCTTGGAAAACCCTACCTGCCAGATCCGACCGGCAGCCGCGCAGACCTCGCCCCCGGATTGTTGCTCCCAGCCGGATCGATAGTGTGGCGCCCATGACCCTGGATCCGAACGCCGACCTCGTCGACTTGCTGCAAACCATCACCGATATCGAATCGGTGAGCGACGACGAGGGTCCGCTGGCGGACGAGATCGAGGCATTGCTTCGGGGATACTCGCACCTCACGGTCACTCGTAACGGGGACGCCGTGGTCGCGCAGACCAACCTCGGACGTCCCGAGCGGGTGGTGATCGCCGGCCACATCGACACGGTTCCGATTGCGCGCAACCTGCCGTCCTGGGTCACCGGCTCCGGCGACGACCGGCTGGTGTACGGGCGTGGGACCTGCGATCAGAAGGGCGGAATCGCCGTCCAGGTGGCGCTGGCCCCCAGGCTGGTCGAGCCGAATCGCGACATCACCTGGGTGTTCTACGACCACGAGGAGGTCGATTCGGCCAAGAACGGACTCGGCCGCCTCGCCCGGTTGCATCCCGAGCTGTTGGAGGGCGTGTTCGCGGTGCTGACCGAGCCGTCCAACGCGATCGTCGAGGGCGGGTGTCAAGGGACGATGCGCGTGAGCGTGCGCACCCGCGGAAAAGCGTCGCACTCGGCGCGGCCGTGGCTTGGTGACAACGCCATCCACAAGGCAGGCGAGATTCTGGATCGCCTCAGCGCCTACGAGCCGCGCCGCCCGGTCGTCGAGGGCCTGCAGTATCACGAGGCGCTCAACGCCGTCCGGATGAAGGCCGGCATCGCCGGCAACATCATCCCCGACCACTGCGAGATCGAGGTCAACCACCGCTTCGCCCCCGACCGGGACGCTGTCGAGGCCGAGAACTACGTCCGCGAGTTCTTCCATGGCTTCGAGGTCGACCTGCTCGATGCGATGGCCGGCGCCCGCCCGGGTCTGGACCAGCCGGCCGCCGCGGCGTTCGTCCAGGCCGTGGGCGGCACCCCCAAGCCCAAGTTCGGCTGGACGGACGTGGCCCGCTTCGCCACGCTGGGGATCCCGGCCGTCAACTTCGGCCCCGGAGACCCGGCCAAGGCGCACACCGACGACGAGTTCTGCCCCGCCAAGGACCTGTTCACCTGCCACGACGCGCTCTTGCGCTGGCTGAGCTGAGTTAGCGCCCCGATCGGGCCCGGCGAGGAGACCGCGGCCGGATCGATGTGGGCGGCTAGTTCGTGTGCGTCGCGGGGACGAAATGTTCCGGGTGGTAGCGCTGCCCGGTAGGCAGGTCCTCGATCCCGTCGCCCGCCGGACGCCTGATGGCCCGCAACAACAAGTACAGGTCGCCCACGCACCCGGACAGGTGGACGGCCGCCGGCAGCACGAGCCACCCGCCGAACGGCGTCCACGCGATGGCGGCGCCGAGGACGACGTTCAGCACAAGGAACGGGGCCAAAGCGACTAACGCGAACTGGCCCCTGGTGAAGATGTGCCCGGGCGCAGTGCAGTAGACCACGGGGACGACCTTGGCCATCATCGCGGCACCGAACCTCGGTCGGGCGCCGTAAGGAAGCATGGCCACGCCGTGGAGAGCCTCGTGGGCGACGAGCAGCAGTGCCACGACGCCGATCATGACCAGCAGCCCGACAAGCTCGGCGGCGCCGAACGTGAACGTCATCGATTCAACGCGCTGTGCCTGCGCCCAGAGCAACCCGAACCCGATCACGCCGGCCAGCCCCAGCACCGCGCCCGCCACGTTCATGGCGACCCCCTCCGCTGGGCTGGGGTGCCATTCGATCGGCTCGGGCAAGTTCGCGGCGTCGGGCAAATCGGTCACGGATCCTCACTTGGCCGGCAACGGGCGGGCGAACGGAAAAGTCAACACATCGCGGATGTTGCTCGCGGTGATCAGCATGGCCACCCGATCCACCCCAAGGCCAAGCCCGCCTGCCGGGGGCATGCCGGTCTCGAGCGCGCGCAGGAAGTCCTCGTCCACCTCCATCGCCTCGGCGTCACCGGCGGCAGCCTTCAGCGACTGCTCGGTGAGGCGCCGGCGTTGGTCGATCGGATCGGTCAGTTCGGTGTAGGCGGTTCCGATCTCCATCGCGTTCGCGACCAGGTCCCACCGTTCGGCCAGCCCGGGAAGGCTTCGGTGCGCCCGTGCCAGCGGGGACGTCTCCACCGGAAAGTCGGTGTAGAAGGTGGGGACCACTGTGGCTGGTTCAACCAGCTCGCCGTAAAGCTCTTCGATCAGTGCGCCCGCGCCCATTTCCGCTCGCACGTGGACGCCGTTGGCGTCGGCGAGGCGCCTAAGGTCGTCCAGGTCCGTGGCCAGGTCGACCGGCCGTCCCAACGCCTCCGACACCGCGGCCAGCACGGGGACGACGGGCCAGTCGCCGCCGATGTCGACCAGTGCGCCGTCCGGGCCGATTGGCAGCGCCGGACGTCCGTGGACGGCGGTCGCCGCCGCCTGCACCAGCCGCTGCGTGAGCAGGCGCATCGTGTTGTAGTCGCCGTATGGGCGGTAGGCCTCCAGTGAGGTGAACTCCGGGTTGTGCGTGGCGTCGGCGCCTTCGTTGCGGAAGCTGCGTCCGATCTCGAAGAGCGGGCCCAGGCCGCCCACCAACAGGCGCTTCAGGTAGAGCTCCGGGGCGATCCGCAGGGTCAGGTCCGCGTTGTAGGCATTGATGTGGGTCTGGAACGGACGCGCGCTGGCTCCGCCGTGGACGGCGTGCAGCATCGGGGTTTCGACCTCGGTGAAGCCCTGACCGACCAGGACGTCCCGCAGAGCCCGGACGACTCGGCCTCGGTCGCGCAGCAGCCGCACCTGATCCGGGTGCACGATCAGGTCCGTGGAACGCTGGCGAAGGCGCAACTCCGGGTCGTTGAAGCCGGTGAACGGGACGGGGTGCAACGACTTCGCGGCCATGGTCCAGTCGTCGACCAGCAGGCTGCGCGTACCCGAGCGGGACGTCCCCGGCTGCCCTCTCAGCACAACCAGGTCGCCGATGTCGAGTTGGCGGTCGGCGCAGCGCACCTGGTCGCGGCCAAGCCGCTGCGCCTCGATGATCGCCTGCAGCTTCGTCCCGCCTTCGGTCACGTCCGCGAAGACAATGCCGCCGTGGTCGCGCACGCGCTCGACGCGTCCGGTGATCAGCAACTCCGGTGCCGCCCAGGAGGCGTCCCCGAGCGCCGAGACAGCGGTCGGTTCGCCGGCGGCAGGTGGGTACGGCTCTCGGCCGGCGGCGCGCAACTGCGCCAGTCGAGCAATCCGCACTCGGGTTTGCTGCGTACGGACGGGACCCATCCGGTCCAGGTCAGGGGGCAGCGGCGCTTCGAGTGCGCGCACCTGCTCGAGCTCGGCCGCGTTCAGGCCGGGGACGATCGAGCGCCGCCGGAACGGCAGGCCGCCGGGCAGGAATCCCTCGGCCATGCCCGCCGCGATCGCGATTCGCGGCAGGGTCAACTGGCTGTCGAAACACAGGTAGCGCGGCGCCCAGGCAGGCCCGTACTGCTGGCTGGAACGGTAGAGCCGCTCCAGTTGCCAGAGCCGGTCGAGGCGGCCGAGGACGGAGTAGTTCAACCGAGTCGCCGGGCCGGCACCGAGCCGGTCCGCGTCGGCGTACACCGAGCGGAACATGCAGAAGTTCAGCGAGACCTGGTTCAAACCGAGCTCTGGGCCTGCCTCCATCAGTCCCGCCACCATGGCTTGGGTCGTTCCGTTGGGCGCGTCCGGCGAGCGCCGCATCACGTCCAGCGATGCCCCGCGCCGGCCCCAGGGGACGAAACTCAGCAGGCCGACCAGCCGACCCTCGACCTTCGCGGTCACGATCAGGGTGCGGTTGTCGGCGGGGTCGCCGAGTCGATTCAACGCCATGGAAAAGCCACGTTCGGTGCGGCCGTGCCGCCAGTCGTCCGCCGCTTGCACGAGTTGGGCCAACTCGGCTTCCCCCACCTCGGCCTGGCGCCGGACCTCGACCGTGACCCCAGCCCTACGGGCTCGTTGGACGGCCTGCCGCAGCTCGTGTCGGGAAGGCCCGGCCAGCGCGAAGCCGTCGGCGTCCAGGATCGCCTCGTCGCCGAAGGGGACGACACCCATCCCGGCCGCGACGTAGGCGCGGGCCCCCGCCTCACTGGTGGACAGGGCGGCCGGGAGCCATCCGTAGTAACGGGCTCGGTCCTTCCATCTCGCGATCGCATCCGGCCAGGATTCGCGGTCGCCCACGGGGTCGCCGGCGGCCAGGCAGACCCCGTAGACGACGCGGTAGGTCACCGCCGCCCGGCCGTCGGCGGAGAAGATGGTCGACCGGTCGCGCCTAGTGGAGAAGTAGGCCAGCGAATCGTTGGCTCCGGACTCGGCCAGGAGTTCACGTAGCCGCACCTCCTTCTCCCCGGTCCACCCGTCCGGTTCGCGCCCGGGGCGGAGGAACGCCAAGACGGCCGCGATCAGGGTCGCGCCGATCAGCAGCGAGGTGACCTGGGGAATCCAAAGCGGGACGCCGACCAGCGCCGCCCTGGTGGCCGGGCTGGTGAGCCCGACGCTGCGCTTGAGGACGGCGAACAGTTGGCGTAAATGGTCGGTGCCGACCGGGTTCAGCGTTCGATGCAGGG
>JBDHZK010000074.1:0-12517 GCA_039811865.1 Propionicicella sp.
TAATCGACGCGACCGTGAGCGCACAGGCGCAGGACCGCCTCGCTCATCTGGGCGCGCGACAACTCGGCGCCGTGCAACTGGCCGAGGAAGACGGGACGCTGTTCGGCGCCACCATTGCCCGCGCCGACGGCGTCCACGCCGGCCCGCCAGAGCAGCTCCGAGCCGACGCATTCGGCGGTCACGTCCGGCCGCTCCTGCGTCCAGTAGGCGGCATCGCCCTCGCTCCAGGCCAGCAGGTGCGCGTTGCGCGGCAGGGGCGGCGCCATCGGCGTCAGCAGGCCGTGCTGGACGACGCCGAAGACGGCCCGGTGCCGGGCGGCCAGGCGATACCCCTGCTCGTTCAGCGGCAGGTAGTGGCCGGCCCCGAGGACGACCCGGACCGACGGCAGCGTCACCTCCGAGATGCGCGTGGCGCGCCAGGGAACTCCAGGCAGCATCGCCGCGACCGGGAAGGGCGACACGACGCCGATCGGTACGTCGGTGAGGTGCTTGAGCGGCTCCAGCATCGAGATGGAACCCGCCGAAGCGCTCTCCACGACCACGAGCAGTTTCGGGTCGGGGGCGTTGGTGGCCAGTTCGTAGCTGGGCCGTCCCCGCGGCCGCAGTGCCGAGACGAGCGTCCGGCCGGCGTTGCGGCGCCGCTGCCAGGCCTGCCAGGCGGCCAGATCCGCTGGGAACCTCAAGCCCATAACTCCTCCAATGCCTTGGCGCGATGCGCGAACGTGTGCTCGGCCAGGGTTCGGGCGCGCCCAGCGCGCCGTAGCCCATCGCCCCACGCCCGGTCGGTGGTCGCCCGCCTGGCCAGCTCGACCAACTCGTCCTGGCTGGAAAACACGGCGAGTTCGGAGCCCGGAGCGTAAAACTCCGCCACGTCCGCGCGGTCGGTCAACTGGACCGCGCCAACCCCGCAGGCCTCGAACGTGCGCATCGTGAAGCCGTCCTGGTCGCCGTGAATATTCAGCGTGGCGGCGGCGCCGGCCATCAGGCCGTACGCCTCGGCGAGGTCGACGTCGCGTCCCGACGACACCGCCGGGCGCGACCAATGCAGAGAGCGGATCCGATCGACCGGGTGCCTGGACCAGTCGCGGCCGTACGCCCGCACGCTCAGACCTGCCTCGGACAACGTCAGCAGCGCGCGCTCGCGATTGGGGTAGCGCGCGCCGACGAACACGACGTCCCGACCCGGCGCCGGCACCACCGGGATGGACGGGTCATAGGCCAGCGGGACGTGGCGCGCATCGTGGCCCCGCCGGATCAGCGCAGCCACGTCGGCCCGGCTGTAGCTGGCGATCCGGTGCACCCGGTTCAGCGACTCCTCGGTGTGTTTGGTGCGGCGCAGCTCGTCGTACAGCCAGAGCCCGGCCCGGGCGCCGACGCGCTCCACCGCCGCCCAGAAGGCGTCGGTCAACTTGTCGCCCTTGATCACCAAGACGAGGTCGGGCTTGGCCTCAAGCACGGCGCGGCGGGCGTGTTCGGACGCCCGGGCGGCCACAGCCGCAGTGGTCGGATGCCCGAACAGGGGCGGCACTTCGTAGCGCAGCTTGTGCATGGCGCCGGCCAGCGCCGTCGGACGCTCGTCATAGCGGTGGGTGCTCACCGCGTAGCCGAGTTCTCGAAAGGCCCGCGCGATGGATCGCCAGTAGCCGTGGAACTTGGGTGTGACCACCAGCAGGCGCCCCCGTGAGGTGCTCACTCGGCCAGGCCCCGGCTGGTCAACTCGGTCAGGGCGTCGTCCCAGGCGCCTGCGGCGGCTCCCGGACGATCCCAGGACGCCCGAATGAATGCCGTCACAGCCTCCTGCGCGCTCCAGCGGGGCAGCGGCGCCCCCGCCTGCCGAAGCCTGGTCAGGTCGGCGCACGCGTGCTCGATGTCGCCGGCGCGGTGCACCTGGACGTGCTCGTAGCTTCCCCCGACCGGCGAGCCAAGGATCGCCGCGGCCGCCAACTCGGTGAGCGTTGTCCGGACGCCCGTGCCGCAGTTCAGCACCCGAACCGCTCCGGCCTGCGGGGGTTGGGCCAACGCCCAGGTGAGCAGCGCCGCGACGTCGCTGACGTGCACGAAGTCGCGGGTGGCGCTCCCGTCGCCGTAGACGAGCAGCGGCAAGCCCTCGCGCAGGCGAGCCAAGAAGGCCGCCAGGACGCCGGTGTAGGGGTTGTGCAGCGCCTGCCCCGGACCGATCACGTTCTGCGGGCGGACGATCGTCACCGGCACGCCGCGCGCGGTCGCGGCGAGCGCATCCTCGCCTTGCGACTTCGTTTCGCCGTAGACCGAGACCGGATGGTGGGGGTCGGCTTCGGTGGACGCCTCGGGTCGCCCCTCCGGGCAGCACCGGGCGCCGAACGTCACCGCGTGGTTCGGGCAGCCGTAGCGGCCTTCGCCGTAGACGGCCCGGGAGCTGAGCGCGACCAGCGGGACGCCTCGCTCGGCCGCGAACTCGCCGGCCAGCCGCGTCCCGGTCACGTTCACGCGCCGATAGCGGTCCACCTCGTACATCGACTGGGCCGTGCCGGTTTCGGCGGCGAGATGAACGACAGCGTCGACGGCCCCCACGGCGTCCCAGGTCGCCGGGTCGGCGACGTCGCCGACCAGTACCTTCCCGGGGAAGGAGCTCCGGCTGGCCGCGGGATCGAGGTGCACCTGGGGCGCGAGGACGTCCAGGGCGACCAGGTCGTGTCCGGTCAAGGAGCGGGCGAGGTGCTGTCCGATGAAGCCGGCCCCCCCGGTCAGCAGGAACCTCATGCGTGGGTCGGGCGGAGCCGGGCCGGTACCCCGACCGCGACCGCGCCGGCCGGGACGTCCTTCGTGACGACGGCACCCGCCCCGATGGTGGCCCCGGCGCCGATCCGGACTCCGCCGAGGACGACGGCGTTCTGGCCGATGAACACGTCGTCCTCGATCACGATGGCGCCGGTGCCGCGCACCAGCGAGCGGTCGTCGCCGCGCAGGTGGTCGGCTGTCGTGATGAATACCGAGTCCGCGATCTGACAGCCGGAGCCGATGGTCACCGGGTCGATCGAATGGATATGCAGATTGTGGGAGAGGATGGTCTGGCTGCCGATCAGGATGGGCCCGCCGCCCGGCTCGCACTGCAGCCAAACCCCCGGGTACACCGCGCAGCCGGCACCGATCTCGATCCGGTCCAGCCCTCGCAGAATGCGGGGCCGCATGATCACGGTCCCCTCACCCACTTCGGCGAACGCCTGCCGATAGAGGAGGGCCGTCGCCAGGCGGCCCGCGTGCCAGCGCAACTTGGACGGCGCCTCGGCGATCCGCCGCGCCAGGTTCATGCTTTCCTCCAGATCAGGTCCCATTCGTCGCGGGCCACCGCGAGCGGACGGACGTCGCGGCCGAGCAACCGGCGTCCCGCATTCCAACCCAGATTGGCCGCCGTGGCGGCGGTCAACCCAACCCGAAGGGTAGCCAGTCCGCCCCACTTGCGGGCATAGCGAGTCCTGGCCGCGACCAGCCAGGCGCGCCGCCGGGCGGGGTCGGAGGAGCCGCCTCCGACATGGACGACTGTGGGCGCCGGCAACGCGATGGACGGCAGGCCGCGGTCGCGCAGCCGTCGCTGCAGGTCGATCTCCTCGCAGTTCATGTAGTAGCGCTCGTCGAACCCGCCCGCCGCCTCGAAGTCGGCTCGGGGCAAGAGCAGGGCGGCACCGATCACCCAGTCGGTCGCCTCGCCCGATCCGGACCCGGGCGGTGCATCGTGCCCGACGGCGCGGTGCCAGGACGGCCGGTGGCGATGTGCGGCCAACGGCGTCAGCCATTCGGCGATCTGGTGCCCCGGGGTGGGGAAGCGCCGCGCCGACCAGACCCGATGGCCGTCCGGGTCGACGATTGCAGGAGCCAGGACCGCCGGCAGCCAGGGTCGAGCGGCGGCGAGAAACTCGGTGAGAAAGGTCGGGCCGACCGACAAGTCGGAGTTCAGGATCAGCAGCAGTTCGCGATCGGCGGCCCGGACGCCGCTGTTCACCGCGGCGCCGAAGCCGCCGTTGGCGTCCCGGCGGATCACCAGCACGTCGGAGAGCTGCGGGAATGGCCGCGGCGAGTGATCGTCGGCCACGATGATCTGACCGGGCGGCGGTGTCTGCCTCTTCAACTCGGCGATCAGGGCCAGCGTGGGCTCGGGGTCGCCGTAGTGGGGGACAACCACGCTCACGGCGGCGCCGTCCACCGGTTGACCGTCGAGTCGGCGTTCGACGTCAATCTTCGATCCCATGCTTCTCCCCGCCCCAACTCGACCAGCTTGGATAGGCCCGGTCAGCTTAGCGGCGGCCGGGACGGCCGAGCGCTGGCGCGGCCCAGGTCGTGCGCGGGGCCGTCCGGCGGCCGGATGCGAGGATTGGCGTGTGCGTCGACCTCGAGTAGTGCTGCTGTCCTACGTGGTGCCGCACGCCGACATTCCGCATGCCGGGGGCCGGTATCTTCTCGCGCTGTGTCAGGTGCTCGAGCGCGAGGTCGACCTCACCTTCCTCGCCCCCTACACCCGCGTTAACGCCGGTGCCGTGGCCGCCCCGGGGGCGCCCGCGAACGTCGTGCTGGTGGGTTCGCCTGGCCGCCGGCTCCCGGCGCGGATCCTCAACCGGCTGGCGCTGTTGGCCGACCGCGGATTGCGTCCGCACGACCCCGGGGCGCCCTACCTGCCCTTCGTCATGGGCATCCTCCGAGATCCCGCCGTCCGGCGGACGATTCGCCGGGCCGACGTCTTGGACCTGCAGTGGCTGGATTCGATCCGGGTGCTGCCGGTCTTGCGGCTGTTGAATCGCCGGGCGCGCGCGGTCGGCACGTTCCACGACGTGCAGTCCCAAAGCTTCTCGCGCGAGCCTGCCCGGGACGCTCGCGAGCGCCGCTACTGGCGCCGGATGACCAGACGCGCGCAATGTCACGAACGGCGCGCGGTCGCCGGGCTGGACGCCGTCCTCGCGTTCAGCCCGAAGGATCTGACGTTGCTCGGTGACCCCGCGAACGGCGCGCTCGTGCTCCCGCCGCTGGCGCCGGGAGAGGCGCCGGCCCACCCGCCGGCGGGGGGCGTACCAACGGTGCTGTTCGTCTCTTACCTGGCCCGCGCCGAGAACCACCAGGCCGCGCGTTGGTTGCTCGCCTCGATCTGGCCGCAGGTCTTGGCGGCGCACCCCGACGCCGCGCTTCGCATCGTCGGCTCGGGCGCAGCTCCAGACCTGATCGAACAGGCGGCGGCGAGCCGCGGGGTCACGCTCGCGGGCTTCGTCCCCGACCTAGCCGACGAATACGCGCGGGCCTGGGTCGCGATCATCCCGCTGCTGCAGGGGGCCGGGGTGAAGTTCAAGACGGTGGAAGCCCTGTGGCACGGCGTCCCGACCGTGGCCACGACCGTGGGGGCCGAGGGGATCGACGGGCCCGACCTGTTCGCGGGCGTCTCGGACGACGCCGCGACGCTCGCCGCGGCGGTCTCGACGGCGCTCGCCGACCCCGCTGTCGCAGCGGGCCAAGCACTGCGCGCCCAAGCCTGGGTGGGCCGAACCTACGGCCGGGAGCAGTTCGTCGCGTCGATCAGGCGTGCCATCAGCCCGGCCGGGCATTGAAATCGATCGGGCGTCCCGGTCAGCGGTGGTGGGATCGCGGGCGAAGCAGCAGGGTGACCACCACGACCACCAGGCCGAGTTGGCCCAGGACCCTGATGGCGGTGCCGACTCCGATCACCTCGTCAGCCCCGACCAGGCGGTGGTACAGCTGCGGCCACGAAGCGAACGTGTTCGCCAATTCGGCCATCACCCAGGCAGCGAGGAGGGACAGGCGTCGGTTCGTCAGCAATGCCAGCGGAAGCAGCAGTAGGGCGTCGGCTGGCAGGTAGCTGGGCGTGGTCACCAGGAGGATCGCCAGGGCAATCAGCCCGTACGAGGTAAGGCCCGCCGGGCGACGCGCCAGGCCGGCGAACCAGACCAGCGCGATCACGGTCGCAACCAGGGCCCCGCCGCACACCATGAAGGGGATGAGGCCCGGTTGTTCCCCAAGTCCGGGGCGAAGGTAGCGCCAGATCGAGGTTTGCTCCGGATCGGCCAGCGAGGGTCGAATCACCGTCGTCAGGTGGCTGCTCAGCCAGCCGGTCGGGTGTAAGGCCAGCCAGGGAGCGTTCAGGGCCACCCAAGCCACGACGGCGGTAACCAGTGGCAAGAGCACCACGCGAGGACGGCGGCGGTTGACCGCGATCGCAACCAGAGCAAGGCCCAGCCCAGCGACCGCCGGTGCTGCCGCCGCCCCGATGCCCAGAAGGGCTCCGGTGAGGACGAGCTTTCGCTGCCGCCAGGCCCACACCGCGGTGACTAGAGCCAGGATGCCGATCCAGTGCCAGCCCTCGAATGACTCGAGCACCATCAGCGGCGCGACGCACGCCAAGCCACGAAACCAGCGCAAGCTTCCGAGCATTCGCTGCAGCAATGCCATTGCCGCCACGGCCGCGACCGACAGCAGGCCCGCATTCAGCCAGAAGAAGGTGCCAGCCTCCCGGAGCACGGCGGGGTCGGCAGTCAGTTCGGCAACGGTGGCCGTCGAGCGTTTTGCGTAGTCGGCGGCGTCCACTTGATGGATCGCATGGGTCAGCAGGCCCGTGGCCTCTTCGAGGAGCGCGACCAACGCCGGCTCGTGAAATGGAACCGCGTCCGCGCCCTGCCCACCGAAGGGTGCGGACGAACGGGCCAAGCCGTGCTCCAAATAGGCAGTGGGGATCTGAGTACGGCAATAATCGATTTGCCGTCCCGGAGCGGAAACGCAGGGCAGTTTCACCGCCGCGGCGATTGCCAGCAGGACGACCACGGCCGCAATGGCAAGGGCTCGCAGCCCGAAGGCCCGTCGCCCAGCCGACGCCTCGTCCGCAGCAGCAAGGCGCGTCCGCGCCTGGGTTTCCCCTGGCATTTGTCCCCCCTCGACGGTGCTTCCCGCCATTGCCGTGCCCCCACGAGCGCTAGGCACCGTGCCGATACCGTCTCAGCCATTGCCCGGCCTGGGCAATCGGGGCCACGGTAACTTATGCTCGCCGCGGGTTCGGTCGGACCCGTCACGAAATGCAAGGGGATTATTGTGCCCGGCGTCCTGCCCCTCGGGGAGCCGGCCCAGTGAGCATCGCGACGATGCCGTCGGCGGTGCGCTATGCGACGCTCGACGTCGCCCGGGCCTTGGCGGTGACCGGCGTCGTGTTTCACCACGTCCTGGACGGGCTGGTCAACGCCGAACTGCTGGGCGCAAACAACGTCTTGCTGAGCCTGAACGCGGCCCTGTCGATGATGCGAATGCCCGCGCTGGCCTTCCTACTGGGGCTGTTCCTCCCCGGAGGAGTATCGAAGTACGGGCTGGGCGGCTACCTTCGGCGCCGCGGCGTCAATGTGCTTTGGACCTACCTGGTTTGGTTCGTCATCCTGACGGCGCTGGACTTCGCGACCTCCGGGGTGAAGAACACGCCCCGCCATCTGGAAACGCTGCTGTTGCCCTGGTGGATGCCGGGGCACCTGTGGTTCCTCCCGTTCGCCGGAGTCTCGGCGGTGATCGTGGGCGTGCTCGCGCCCTGGCGAGGCCCCCTGCGGGCCGCCTGGACGATGCTGCTCCTGGTCGTGGTGTCGCTCGCATTATGGGGTTGGTCGTCCGAGCTTTTCGGCATGACTGGCTTGGCCCTTTTGGCGTTCAGTGCCGCGGGAGCACTGGTCGGCCGCGATCGGCTAGGAGCTTCGCTGACCGGCAATCCGGTGGGCTGGATGATCTCTGGAGCGGTCGGCGCGGGAGCCTTCGTCGCGCTGCTGAGGCTTGAACCGTTTCCGGGCGCGGGCCGCTACCTGGGAGAGGTTCCGCTGACCTTTGGGCAGCGAGTGCTGGGTCTTGGTACGTCCGTCGTCGGTGTGGTGGTGCTGCTCGGTCTGGCCGTGGTGCTGACCGCGGCGGCCCGCCTGCGGGGCTGGCTATCGTATTGCGGCCGCCGCACGCTGCAGATCTACCTTCCGCACACCGTTGCCACCGGCGGCACGCGCATCCTGTTGCTGCGACTTGGGGTTGAGAGCGTGTTCGTCCACCTTGTCTTGGGGCTCGTCGCCGGCATCTTCGCCCCCCTGCTGCTGGATCGAGTGGCCGGGCGTTACGGGTTAGGGTGGCTGTTCGCGCCGCCGGCCCGGCTGCTCGGCGCTTCGAAGCCCACAACGGTGGAGGCGATCGCGGGCCCGGGGGAGCCGTGAGTCGCCTCAGCTCGGAAGGGATCAAATGACAGCCCTAGTGGTGGCCACCTTGCTCCTGATCGCCGTGCTCGGCGTGAGCGGGATCGCGAAGTTGCGGACGCCTGTCGTCGATGCGGCCGCCGCCTTCACGTCGCTTCGGGTACCGGCCGCGCTGAGCCGTCCGTGGATGGTGAAGGCGCTGCCCTGGGGAGAACTAGCGCTCGCGCTCGCGCTGCTGGTGCTGCCCGGCCCGGCGCTGGTGGCGGCCGCCGGGGCGGCGTGGACGTTGTTCGCCGCCTATTGGGTGCTCATCTTCCGCGCGGTTCGCTCACCAGCGCCCGCCGACTGCGGCTGCTTCGGCGCGTTGGCGCCCAGCCGGGTGACCGGCGTCTCCCTGGCTCGGAACACCGCGCTGCTGGCAGTCGCCGTCCTCGCGGTCGTGGACGCGGTGGTCGGCGGCTGGGTGCCACCCCGGCTGCTTGGGGAATCGGCGAGCTGGGTGGCGATGGCCGTCCTAGCCGCCGCAGTCGTCGGATTGACGCTGTACGAGCCACCGAAAGTGGCGCCACCCGCCTCCCCGGGCGATGCCAGCGCCGATGGCACAGACGTCCTCGACGATTACCTCCGCAGCCCGATTCCCTTCGCCCGCCTTCGCGAGCTCGACGGTGGCGACCGGCATCTGCTCGAACTCGCCCGCACCCGGCCGGTGCTGCTGCTGTTCGTCTCGCTGACTTGTGGTTCTTGTCGAGCGGTGATGGACCGGATCGGCGAATGGCGGACCAAGATGCCCATGGTGGACGTCCGGGCGGTCATCGACGGCGGCGCGGACCAGGCGGCGGTGCCCCCGGCCGTGATCCCGTTCACCTTGGTAGATCCCGGTTCGGAGGCGTCGCGTCTGTTCCAGATGAACGGACGTCCCGGCGCCGTCCTGCTGGGTGCGGACGGTTTGCTCGCCGGTGGGCCGGTCCTGGGTCAGAACGCCATTTTCGAACTCGTCGACGACATGATCGTCCAACTCGGCGCGCTCGACGAAACGTCTGCCGGCGCCGAGTCGGGGCAGGACGGCCTCAGCCCAGCCACGCTCCCAGAGTCAGCGATGCGCTGAGCGCCAGTTCCACCAGGCCAAGGCGCATCGGCGTCATCGGATGGTCGAGCTTCGGCAGCACGATCGAGCGCACGGTGGCTACTGCGAACAGGGCGGCCCACCACCATCCGGCCAGGTCGAACGCGGCCGCAACCAGCGCCAGCGTCGTCCAGCCGGCGTGCCAAGCGGCGTTCGCAAATACCCAGGAGCGCTTGCCGCGTTCGCGGAGCAGCGACTTGATGTGGATGATCGTCCCCACGAAATAGGCGAAGCAACCGAGCGCGGCCGCCCAGGGCCGGGGCCCGAGCGTGCCGAGGTTCGCCGGATCGGGGGCTGCGACCACGAGGACCAGCAGGCTGGCCGCGGCGACGGTCGCGGCCCCGCCGATCAGCGCGCGCTCGCGTCGATGAGCAGCCAACCAGAAGGCCACGGCGAGCAGCGGCACGAAGGCCACCGACCACCACAAAATGGCGGGGCCGGCGAGCGCGACGGTGGCCACCAAGGCCGCACCGGTGATCGCACCGTAGGTCAGCAGCGGAGGCAGGTAGCGCGCGCGCTTGACGGGCGCCGCCTTCAGCCAGCCGGAGGCGGCGTTGAAGGCCAGGTAGCCGCCCAACCAGGCGGGCAGCAGCGGCACCAGGAACCAGCCGGCACGCGGCGCCGTTGCCAGCCCGGCGAGATATGGGACGGCGAGCATCGCCCAGGCGCCATGTTGTTGGGGAACCCACCCCGGACGACTCCGCAGTCGATGCATGTCGCGATCTTAACGCCACGATTTCCGGAGAAAGTCGGTGGCTGCTGGAGTGCGGGTTCGCGCGGCGTCCGGGGCGGTGATGGTCGACCGGTGGCCGAGTCGCGTCCGCAGGCCGGCGCGGCACTACTTTGAACTTGAGCGAACGGGGGCGAGATGATCGGTGGGATCAGCCGGAGGCTCGTGCTGTTGGGCGCCGCGTCCCTCGCGGCTTGTTCGGCACCCCCGGCGGGCGAGACGATCGGCTCCCCGCCGGCGGGGCCACCTACCGGTACATCTCCCTGGCCCGGGCAGAGCAGTCAGCAGAGCCCGTCTCCGGCCCGGACGGCGAGTCCGGCTGCGCGGCCGGCCCGGCCGGCGGTCCGACACCGGTCGGATTGGGGAGCCGATCTGCCCGTCAAGGGACACCTCCAGGTCGAGGCACCGGGGGAAGTGAAGTTCTTGCTGGTGCACCACACCGAGTCCCCGTGCGGGACGTCCGTCGCGGCCGCGCGCGATCAGTTGCGCGAGGCGTATCGCCTGCACACGTCGAGCAAAGGCTGGCCCGACATCGCCTACAACTTCCTGGTCGACCCCGGTGGTCGGATCTGGGAGGGACGGTCCGGCAGCCTCGTGTCGCCGGTGATGGGCTCGGCGACTGGGGGCAGCCAAGGGCACGCCATCCTGTGCTGCTTCCTCGGCGACTTCCGCGGCGTCGCGCCGACCAGCGCCGCGATGAGCGCCATGGTCGCGCTGTTGGCCTGGCAGGCGTCGGTCTACCGGATCGATCTCTGGGCCGGGCACACGATCAAGTTCGTCTCACGCGGCTCGAATCGTTGGCCCGCAGGCAGCGCCGTGGTCACCGATCCGATTGCCGGGCACCGCGAGATGTCGCTGACCGATTGCCCCGGAGACGCGCTGTTTCCCCTGATCAGACGCGTACTCCTGCCCAAGGCCAGGGCACTGCGCTAGTTGGCGCCGCGCTAGCGGGCGGTGGCTCGGGTGACCAGGTAGGACCGGTCGCGCGCCTCGATCCGGGTGGGACCCACCGCACTGCGGAGCAATGGCAGGTAAGGCAGGTGCGAGTTGAACACCAGCCACAGCTCGCCGCCGGGGGCAAGGACGCGGGCGGCATCGGCGATCATGTCCATCGCCACCCCAGAGTCCTTTGCCGTGCCCCGATGGAACGGCGGGTTACAGACCACCGCATCGACGCTGCGGTCGGGCAGCGAGGTCAGGCCGTCGGCGCGCAGGACCTTTACAGCCAGGTGGTTCGCCTCTGCCGTGGCGGCGGTGGAAGCGCAGGCCGCCGCCGAGACGTCGATGGCCGTCACCTCGTCTCCGCGCCGGGCCAGCCAGGACGCGATCAGGCCGGTTCCGCAGCCCAGGTCCACACTGCGCCCGGCGGGGATCGGCGGCAGCGATCCGATCAATAGGGAGGTGCCCGCGTCCAGACGCGCACCGGCGAAGGCGGCCCCGTGAGCGACCACGTCCAGGCCCAACCGCGCGATGTGGTTTCGGCGCGGCCAGGAGACTCCGGAGTCGGGCAAGGGGATCCTCGCGTGCAGGACCCGTGAGTGCGACCGTCCCAAACTCGCCCGGACTTCGACGAAATGGCGTGCCAGCACCTCGTTCATCGAGCGGTTCAGGTGTTTGACGCGCCCGCCGACGAGCATTCGCACCGACGGTGCGGCCGATGCGGCGACGGCTTGCGCAAGCTCGTCCAGCGCGCCCAACGACTTCGGTGCTCGCGCCAGGACCGTCTGGACGCCGGCCAGCGTCGCCGGCGTCAGCGCGGCGACGCGAACCGCCTTCGGGGTGCGGCTCTCGTCCCTGAGGTCGTCGCAGTAGGCGCGCACCGAAGCGCCCAGCCCGGCGCTCAGATGGGTGGCCAACTCGGGATCGTCGACCACCAGCGTCCGGCCGATATCGGGCCGGCCCTCAGCCAGCAGCAAGTTGCTCACTGGACCGAGCAAGCTAGCGTCCTTCTCCACGCCCAGATCGTGGCAGACGCGCGCAGATTGTGACCGCCCCCATTGCTCGCTGGGTCGTGTGGCGTTCTTGTTTGCTCGCTTGGCCGTGTGGGCGTTCTTGTTTGGTTACTGCCCGCGACCGCTGGCCCGCAGGCGCAGTTTGGGCATGCCGACGACCCGGCCGGTGGGATTCTCGGCCGGGTGCGGCTTGAGTGCCTGATCAGGCCCTCAGAACGGGGGTGGCTCGTCGAGGGGGTGGTTCTCGTCGTGGGGAGGGAGCCCAAGAGACCGGCGCCGGCCTCGGGGACGGATCTGGTGAGGGCCGCCGCGCGAGGTGGGCCGCAATTCGAGCGAGCGGCTCACCCGCGGGCGAAGCGAGGATGGTGATTCTTCGTCCTGCTTTGCGGTCTTGTTTCCAGAGTAGGGCGATCAGTGGTCCGGGGAGGTTGTTGAGGTGTTGGGTGCCGTGGGGTCCGACGCGGTAGCGATGTCCCTGCGGGCTGGTCCACCAGAAGATGCCGGGGGCGGGTTGGGTGAGTTTCCAGCCGCCGAAGGT
>JBDHZK010000075.1:0-12509 GCA_039811865.1 Propionicicella sp.
GCGGCGTGAGCCACCAGGTCGGACGGGGTGGTCACCTCGGGGGTGCAGTACTCCGGGTGCGCATGGTCGACGTAGGCGCGAGCACCGTTGCCGAGGACGGCGTTCTCGTCCTCGGTGCCCGGACACCATGCGGCCCGCAGCCCGCGAATCACGCCGCCGGAGGCCACCGCCGGGTCGACGCCGGGCGGCCCGACGATGCCGTACTCGGTCTCGGTCCCGAACACCACGGCACTGGCTTGGCTAACGCCAGGACTTTCCGCGCGGCTTGAAGGGCTTGCCACCCTTGCCCGGTCCGCCGCTCTTGCTTGGTCCCCCGTACTTGCCGGCCCCCCCGTGGCCCTGGTGCCGGGGATGGCCTTCGAGCCGCAGATCGATCAGCCGGCCCGAGATCCGCGTGGTCTTGAGGGCGTCCCACACCCCATCGGGCAGGCGCGCCGGCAGGTCGATCAGCGAGTGGTCGGGGCGGATGTCGATGTAGCCGAAATCGTCGCGGTTCAGCCCGGCCTCGTTGGCCAATGCGCCCACGATGTGTTTGGGTCCGATCTTGTGCCGCTTGCCGACGGCGATCCGATATGTCGCCATCGGGACGCCTCGATCCCCCCGGATGCGTTCTGGCCGGCGCCCGCGATCGTCGTCGCCGAAGTCGCGGCGCTCGCGGGAGGTCCGCTCGCTCCGTTCCTGGGGGTCTGGACGGACGCGCTCGCGGCGGCTCGGCTCCGGGTCGGGCTCCAGCAGCAGGGGCGCGTTGCCCTGCAGGACGACCGCCAGCGCCGCCGCCACGTCCAAATCGGGGACGTCGTACTCGTCGACATAGTGGCCGACGACGTCGCGAAAGAACGCCAACCGGTCGTCGCTTCGCGCCGCGGTGATCTGGGAGTCGAACCGAGACAGCCGGGTGGCGTTGACATCATCGACGCTGGGTAACGACATCTGGGTCAGCGGTTGGCGGGTGGCGCGCTCGATCGCGCGCAGCAGGTGTCGTTCGCGTGGGGTGACGAACGAGATCGCCTCGCCTTCGCGCCCGGCGCGACCGGTGCGTCCGATCCGGTGGACGTAGGACTCGACATCGGTCGGAATGTCGAAGTTGACCACGTGGCTGACCCGCTCGACGTCCAGCCCCCGGGCGGCGACGTCGGTGGCGACGAGGATGTCGAGCTGGTCGTTGCGAAGCTGTTCGATCGTCCGCTCGCGGGCGGCCTGGGCGAGGTCGCCGTTGATCGCCGTCGCCGACAGCCCACGCGCCCGCAGCTTCTCGGCCAGGGTTTCGCTCTCATTCTTGGTGCGGACGAACACGATCATCTTGTCGAACGGCTCGACCTCGAGGATCCGGGTCAGGGCGTCCACCTTCTGCGGGTACGACACGATCAGGTAGCGCTGCGAAATGTTCGGCGCCGTGGCCGTGCTGCCCTGAATCGTCACCTCGGCGGCATCGTTCAGGTACTTCTTCGACAGGCGCCGGATCTGGTTCGGCATCGTCGCGCAGAACAAGGCGACCTGCCGTTGCGGCGGCGTCTTGGCCAGGATCGTCTCCACCTCTTCGGCGAAGCCCATGTTGAGCATCTCGTCGGCCTCGTCCAAAACGAGGAACCGCAACTGCGACAAATCGAGTGTGCCGCGTTGCAAGTGGTCGATGATGCGCCCTGGGGTCCCGACGACGACTTGGACGCCGCGGCGCAGCGCCGACAACTGCACCGCGTACCCCTGCCCGCCGTACACCGGCAGGAGACGCAGCCCCGGCAGGTGCGTGGAGTAACTCTCGAACGCCTCGCTGACCTGGAGCGCCAACTCCCGGGTCGGCGTCAGGACGAGCGCCTGCGGGGCGCCCTGGTCGAGATCGATCCGGCTCAGGATGGGCAGCGCGAACGCGGCGGTCTTGCCCGTGCCCGTTTGGGCGAGCCCGACGACGTCGCGCCCGGTCAGCAGGACGGGGATCGTCGCCGCCTGGATCGGCGTCGGGTCCTCATAGCCCACGTCCCGCAGGGCCTGGACGACCCGCTCGTCCAGGCCGAGGTCGTCGAACCCCGCCGGTCGTTCCGGACGATGCTCGCCCTCGTCTGGTGCCGACCCTGCTTGTGCCGACCCTGCTTCGCTCATTCCCGGACCCTATCGGCCCCCACCGACATCGACCCCATTGCGTCGGCGCGTCCCGAGCCGTCGGGAGGCGCGCCCGTAGGGTGAGCGCGTGAAGCAGACGATTCGTCCGATCCCAGGGGTCCCCATCGATGTGGTCGCGGTGTTCTTGTTCGCGCTGGTTGGCAAGGTCTTCCACGACCGGCTGCCGATCGCCGCGTTGGGCACGGTGGAGGGATGGATCGAGGTCTTCACCGTCGCGTTCCCGTTCATGCTGGCCACCTTCATCGGCTGGGCCGGACTCATGCTCCGCCAGTACTACGCCCTGTTTCCCGGTGGGTTGGTGGTTTGGGCGTGCACCGAGATTCTCGGAATGATGTTCAGGTTCATGAATCACCAGGAAGTCAATCTGGCGTTCGTGCTCACGTCGGCGCTGTTCCTGGCCATTTTGTTGTTCGGCTGGCGATTGATCGCCTGGCCGCTGCTGTCCCGACACCCCAAGGAGGCAACCGCATGAGCAAGATGTGGACGGAGTTCAAAACCTTCGCCCTCGGCGGCAACATGCTCGACCTGGCGCTCGGCTTCATTATCGGGACGGCGTTCGCCGGCCTGGTCGAGAGCCTCGCCAACAACGTCTTGATGCAGTTGGTGGCGGCCATTTTCGGTACGCCGAACTTCGACGACCTGGTGTGGAACCTCAACGGCACCGACATCAAATACGGTGCCTTCTTGACCACGCTGGTCGGCTTCTTGCTGATGGGCGTCGTGCTGTTCGTGCTCGTCCGGATCGTCAAGGCCGCCGGCTTGGGCAACTTCCGGGCGCAGGGCTCTCGCGAATGCCCCTACTGCAAGGAGTTCGTGGCCATCGACGCGATCGTCTGCCGCCACTGCACGTCCGAGATCGAGCCCGAACTGCTCGACGAGGAAGACATTCCCTTGTTGGAGAAGCGGCCCGGTTGGACGCGACCGCAGGCCTGATCGGCGGGGCGCCGAAGCGCCCGCCAGCAAGCCGCGCCGCCTGCGATCGCACAACCGCGACCGTCAAGACTCCCTGCGCGAAGACCTCTTCAAGCGCTTCGGCAACTGGTCGTCAGGCGTCCAGAGCCCGGCCCGAGCCGGAAAGCGTGCGCATGAAAACGATCCGCTCGCCCTTCTTGCCGGAGATGCGCGCCCAGTCGTCCGGATTGGTCGTGTTGGGCAGGTCCTCGTTCTCGACGATCTCGGCGAAGCAGGCGGCCAGCAGGTGCGCTTTGGTTACCCCGTCCGGGTGGCCGGCAAGGACGTCCTTGATGGCGAGCTTCTTGGCCCGAGCGACGATGTTGGCCAGCATCGCGCCGGAGACGAAATCGGCGACGTAGAAGGTCTCGCGATCGCCGCCTACGTAGGTCACCTCCAGGAACCGATTCGCCTCGCTCGGCTCGAACAGCCGCTCCACGACCGCGTCGATCAGTTCGCGCCGGACGTCCGCGACGTCGCCCGGCTCCCCCAGCGGGACTGCGTCGGACAGATATTTGGCGAGGATTTCGGCCGACGCGGCGGCGTCCGGACGGTCGAGCTTGATCTTCTGGTCCAGCCGCCCGGGACGAAGGATGGCCGGGTCGATCAGGTCCTCGCGGTTGGACGCGCCGATGATGACGACGTTCTCCAGCCCCTCGACACCGTCGATCTCGCTGAGCATCTGCGGGACGACCGTGCTCTCCACGTCCGAGCTGACCCCGCTGCCGCGCGTCCGAAACAGGGCATCCATTTCGTCGAAGAAGACGATCACCGGACGTCCCGCCGCCGCCCGCTCACGGGCCCGGGCGAAGATCAGCCGAAGCTGCCGCTCGGTCTCGCCCACGTACTTGTTGAGCAACTCCGGGCCCTTGATATTGATGAAGTAGGCGCGCGGCGAGCCCGATTCTGCGTCGCCGACCGTCGCCAACGAGTTCGCCACGGCCTTGGCGATCATCGTCTTGCCGCAGCCGGGCGGCCCGTACAGCAGGACGCCCTTCGGCGCGGCCAGCCCGTAGCGCGCGAACAGGTCGCGGTGCAGGAAGGGCAACTCCACGGCGTCGCGGATCTGTTCGATCTGACCGCTCAGCCCGCCGATGTCGGCGTAGCCGACATCAGGGGTCTCCTCCAGCAGCAGGTCCTCGACGTCGGCGCGCGGCACCTGCGCCCAGGCCACGCCGGCGCGGCGATCGACCAGCAGCGTGTCCCCCGGCCGAAGCGTCGAACCGCCCAGGTCGCCCGCAACCTCGACCACGAACTCGTCCCCGCCGGCATTGGCGACCAGCGCGCGTCCGTGCGGCAACGGTTCCCGGAAGGCGACGATGTCGCCGACGTCGCGGCGTCCGGCCTTGGCGACCACGACCGACGCCTCGTTGAGGAGCACCTGCTCGCCCGGTGCGAGGTCGGCCACTTCCACGTCGGGGCTCACCGCTACCCGCAGCAGACGGCCCCCGGACGACACGTCCACCAGGTCGCCGGCGAGCCCGGCCACGGTCGCGAACACGTTCGGCGGCGCCGCCAGCGCGTCCAACTCCGCCCGCAACGCAACGAGCCGCTCGCGGGCCTGGAGCAGCGTCGAGTTCAGAGCAGCGTTAGTTTCGGCGAGCGTCTTGGCGTCGGCCCGGGACGCCTCCAGCCGCCGCTGCGCCAACTCTTGGGCTCGGCGCGCCAACTCGGCCGCCTGCTTCGCGGCGACCAGGTCGTCCATCAGCTCACCCCGGGCGGCCGCGGTCCGCTGTAGTCCGGTCCGTATGCCCCCGGCGCGGGACGCCTGCGCTTCAGCGGGGCGCTCACCCCGGGGGCCAGGCGCCGCGCGAACACCAGGAAACCCGTGTGCCCGGACGTCGCGTGCCCAGGCCGGATCGCCAACCCCTCGGCATGCCACTGCCGGATCGTCGTCTCGGTCGCAGTCGGCTCGGTGAAGCCGGTGTGCGCGCGCAGCGTGTCCATCGTCCGGCCAAGCTGCGGCGCGGTGGCCACGTAGCAGCACAGGACGCCGCCCGGCGCCAGCCGATCGGCGACCGCGGCGATGCAGTCCCAAGGCGCCAGCATGTCCAGGATCGCCCGGTCCACCTCCTCCGGCCCGATAGCCGCGTTGAGGTCACCGATCCGCAGTTCCCAAAACGGCGGCGGGGCGCCGAGATACTTGGCCACGTTGGCGGCGGCGACCTCGGCGAACTCGGGACGCCGCTCGTAGGAGTACAGCCGCCCAGTCGGCCCGATCGCCCGCAGCAGCGCCAGCGTCAGGCCGCCCGAGCCGGCACCGGCCTCGAGCACCCGCGCACCCGGAAAGATGTCGCCGAACATCAGGATCTGGGATGCGTCCTTGGGATAGACCACGGTCGCCTCGCGCGGCATCGAGACGATGTGGTCGTTCAGCAGCGGGCGCAGGACGACGTACGGCGTTCCGCCCGAGGACGTCGCCACCACCCCGTCCGGGCCGCCGATCAGCTCATCGTGCGCGATGTGCCCCTTGGCGGAGTGAAACTGCTTGCCAGCCCCCAACAGCACGGAATGCCGGCGTCCCTTCGGGTCGGTCAGGACGACCCGGTCGCCCTCGGCCAGGGGTCCCGTCCGCACCCCGGAGAACTCGCTCACGCACCCTCACTTCCGCAGCGCCCAAGGCGCCAACTGCCACCCGGGCCCGAACCCGGGATCCGCCAAAGTCACCCCGGCACCGAGGAACAGCACGCCGTCGTCCTGGGAGATCGGCAACACCGTAGCGTCGGCCGCCGCCTGCTTTTGGATCTCGGCCAGCGCCACATCGCGTACGGCGTCGCTCGTCGCGCTGCGCGCCCGGTTGGACAGCAAAGACAGCTTGGCTGCGCTGCCCGGCAGCGGGTGGTCCACGTACTCCTGTAACCAGGCTGCCGGCGTGTTCATCCATGCCAGAGCGTCGGTGAGCGTCAGGTCGGCGTTGCCCGAGTCGGTGACCAACTGCACGCTGATGGGCGCTTTGGCCTCGATCCGAGCGCGGACGACGCTGGCCAGGTCGAGCGCGTCCGGGGACAGGGAGGAGTAGCTCAGCGTGAGCTTGATCCGCTGGCCGGTGATCTTGGGCACGGTCGGGCGCCCTCCGACGGCGAAGGCTTTGATGTGCCCTTCCACGTCGCGCGGGATGACCGAGTCGAGAGTCCGATCCGGTTGCAGCGACAACGACAACGCGTTGCGCAGGGTCACGTTGAGCCGATGGGCCGACGCCGAATTCCAAACCAGGCGCCACACCCGCCGGCCGGGCATCGGCACCTGGCTCCAGCCCGAATCGGTGCGTTGCTCCGCCGACGCTGCGATCTGCTGCTGCAGCCGCACGACGGCCGCGTGGTTCAGCCCGCGCCAGGCCACGTCCGCGGTCTGCTTGGTCATGGCCTCCTCGACCGCCGCGGAGTCGGCGACTCGCCGGATCACGACGGTGGGCAGGCCCGCCCCGCTCGGACCGGAATAGCTCGAACTGCGATCCAAGACGATGTGGTTGTCGTCCATCGTGCGCATCAAGAAGGGCCCCGAGCCGATCGGGCCGGAGCCCAACGCCTGAAGCTGGTCGGGGTCGTAGACGGCCTCGTCGACGATCGACGCCGCGGGAGTTGCCAGCGCGTAGCCGAACTGGGTGTCGGCCCACTTCAGGTAGAACTTGAGGGTCAGTTTGTCGGGCGTCTCGATGTGGTCCAAGGCGTTGAGCAGCGATGTGGACGTCCCCGGCGCGTCGATCCGCAGCGCGCGCTGGATGCTGAACCTCACGTCGGAGCTGGTCAGCTCATGACCGTTCACGAAGCGCAGGTTTTCGCGCAGGGTGCATTGGTAGAGCTGCGCGGAGACGAACAGGCAGTCGGCCGCATCGGGCTTGAGCAACGCCTTGTCGGGCTGCACCGTCATCAGGCGCTGGAACAGGCTGAACGCGATGGTCGCGGACAAGTCGTTGTTGACCGCCGCCGGATCGGCCGTCGTCAGCTTCTCCGTGGTGACCACGGTGAAGTCACGCGGGGCGAGTGTCGGCGAGACGGACGACGCCGGCGCGGGCGGCGGGTTCTGCGACTGACAACCGGCCAGGACGACGGCGGCCGCCAGCGCGGCCCCGCTCAGCAACAACCGGGCCAGCCGGTGTCTTGGAGGACCGCTTCGCCGCTTGTCAGGCCCAGGCTCGCCAGCTCTCCTCAACACCGGACCAGGTTATTGCCTCCAACGATCCGGTAACCATCAGACCAGGGGCGTCGGCATGCTCGGACCGGAAGTTGATCGCGACCACGAAGGAGCCGGCGGCACGTCCCGCCGCGACCCCGGTGACGGAATCCTCGATCACGATCACCCGGCGGGGATCGACCCCCAGGCGGGCACACGCGGTGAGGTAGGGCTCGGGATGCGGCTTGCCGCGGGTCACGGCGTCGCCGGGCACCACGGTCGCGAACGTGCCCCGGGGCAGGTGGGCCAAGGCGGCGTCCAGGATCGGCGCGTAGCTGGCGGTGACCAGGCCGAGCGGGAGGTCGGCCCGGCGCAACTCGGCGAGCAACGCCTTTACTCCCGGACGCCACTTCGGCTCGGCGCGGCCCATCGAGGCGGCCGCGGCCACGACCAGTTGATCGACGAAGGGGGTGGGGTCCAGTTCGGGACGTCCCGCCTGGGCAAGCATGAAGGTCAGCCCGTCCACCAGGTTGACGCCCTCGAGCGCATGCGAGTCGGCCAGCGTCCAGGACGCGCCCAGGCCGCGCATCACCTCGACCTCGGCGGCGAACCAGTGCTCCGAGGAGTCGACCATCGTGCCGTCGAAGTCCCACAGCACCGCCTGCGGGCGCTCGCTCATTGGGCTGCCTCTTCGCCCAGGGCCGGCCGCCGGTAGCGGCGGACCAACCCGACCGCCCGCCGATACGCCTCGATGTGCAAGGCTGCGGCGCGCGTCCAATCGCGCCCGGTCAGGTCCGGCGGGTGCCTGGGCTCCCGAGACGCCGCCAGCGCGGCCTGCAGTTTCGCGCCGGACAACGCGCCGGCGTATGTGTGGATCCAGCCCGGACCGAACTCGAGCGCCAGCTTGGCGTTCACCTCGTTCTCGGGCACCAGGACCGGGCGCCCCAGCGACACGGCGGTCAGGACCACGCCCGAGTTGTGCATCTCCAGGTAGGGCAGGACGACCAACTCGGCCTGACCGACCGCCTCCACGAAGGCGTCCTCGTCGAGGAAGTGCAACTCCAGGCGGATCCGCCGATCACCCGCCGCGGCCGCGGCGATCGCCGCGGCGAGTTCGGGGCTGCTCGGGTTGCCGGCCACGTGCAGGCTCGCCCCGGGATCGGCTAGCTCGCGGAACGCCTCGACCAGCCCGACCACGTTCTTGTATCGCCGCACCAGGCCGACGAAGGCGATCCGGCCGGGAATCGAATCCGGCTCGGCCCGACCGGCGTACCAGTCCCGGAAATGCCCGTGCAGGATCAGTTGCTGCGGCCCGTCCGGGCGCGTGCTGTCGTTGATGGTGACGCGCAGCGCCGTCCAGCGGTCGAACACGCCCAGTAACCAGTGCTGCCAGGCGGAGGTGGCCCGGGTCCGCTCCACGTTGTGCATGGTGCGGACGATCGCGGTGCCCGTCAGGCGGAACTTGACGAGCATCGCCAGGAAGGCCAATTGCTTTACGAGTGCCTTCCCGGGCGACGTCCCGACCACGAACAGGTCGGGCCAATGCACGTGGAACACGTCAGGCCGGCGCAGGAACGCCGTCCGCCAACCGAAGGTGTGCAACTCGACATCGGGCCGGGCGTCCAGGGCGTCCTTGAGCATGACGATGTACGGGTTGGTCGTCGGCCGCGGCGCCGGAAACGACTGCAGGACGACCAACGGCTTGCCTTCAGCGGGCATTGAAGTACTTCGCCTCAGGGTGATGGACGACCAGCGCGTCGGTCGACTGCTCGGGGTGCAGTTGCAGCTCCTCGCTCAGCTCGACGCCGATGCGTCCGGGGCGGACGAGGTCGACGAGCTTGGCGCGGTCGGCCAGGTCGGGGCAGGCGGGGTAGCCGAAGGAGTAGCGCGAGCCGCGGTAGGCCTGATCGCGGATGGCCGCCTCGACGTCCCCATCACCGGTCAGGCCCAGGTCGGCGCGGACCCGCGAATGCCAGAACTCCGCCAGCGCCTCGGTCAGCTGGACGCTGAGCCCGTGCAGTTCCAGATAGTCGCGGTAGGCGTCCGCCGCGAACAGCTCGCCCGTGGCCCGCGCCACCTTGGCGCCCATCGTGACCAACTGGAACGCGATCACGTCCGGCCCGTGCTCGGCGGCCTCGGCCTCATCCCGGAAGAAGTCGGCCAGGCACAGGCGGCGATCGCGCCGCTGGCGCGGGAAGCTGAACTCGTGCAGTCGCCGCGAGTGGTCGTCCGGGTCGAGGACGATCAGGTCGTTGCCCGCCGAGAAGCACGGCCAATACCCGTAGACGACGGCGAACTCGGCCAGCCCTTGGGTCTGGATCCGGTCCAACCACATCCGCAGGCGCGGGATGCCCTCGGTCTCGACGAGTTCCTCATAGGACGCCCCGTCGCGTGCCGACCGCAGGCCCCACTGGCCGAGGAAGGTGGCCCGGTGGTCCAGCCACTGGGCCACATCGGCCAGTTTCACGCCCTTGACGACGCGGCTGCCCCAAAACGGCGGCACCGGGACGTCAATGCCACGGGCGACGTCCGACCTTCGGGTGTCGACCACCTCCGGCTCCGCCTCGGGCCGGACCGCGCGAACCCGCCGTTCGCGCGGGGAGGGTAGCGCCGCCCCCGGCTCACCGCGCTTGACGGCCATGACGGCGTCCATCAGCGACAGCCCCTCGAACGCGTCGCGGGCATAACGGACCTCGCCGGCGTACATCGAGTTCAGGTCCTGCTCCACATATGCCCTGGTCAATGCGGCGCCGCCGAGCAGCACGGGGTACTGCGTCAGGCCACGAGAGTTCAGTTCGGCCAGATTGTCGCGCATCACCACGGTCGACTTCACCAGCAGTCCGGACATGCCGATGGCATCCGCCTGATGTTGCTGCGCGGCGTCGATGATCGCGGCGACCGGCTGCTTGATGCCCAGGTTGACGACCGTGTAGCCGTTGTTGGACAAGATGATGTCGACCAGATTCTTGCCGATGTCGTGCACGTCGCCCTTCACCGTGGCCAGCACGATCGTCCCCTTGCCGGCCGAATCGGTGCGCTCCAGGTGCGGCTCGAGATGACGCACGGCCGTCTTCATCACCTCGGCCGAGGCCAACACGAACGGCAGTTGCATCTTGCCGGCGCCGAACAACTCCCCGACGGTGCGCATCCCGGAAAGCAGGTCGTCGTTGATGATCTCGAGCGCGGGCTTTTCGGCCAGCGCCTCGTCCAGATCGGCCTCCAGGCCCTTGGGTTCTCCGTCGACGATGCGCCGCGCCAGCCGCTCGTGGACGCCGAGCGCGGCCAGCTCGTCCGCGCGGGCCTGCTTGGCGTCGGCCGTCGTCACCCCGGCGAACAGTTCCAGGAACCGAGCCAGGGGGTCATAGCCCTCGCGGCGCCGGTCGTACACCAGGTCGAGGGCGACCTCCAACTGCTCGGCGGGGATCCGCGCGGTCGGGACGATCCTCGCGGCGTGCACGATCGCCGAGTCGAGCCCGGCGGCCACGCATTCGGCCAAGAACACCGAGTTGAGGACGATCCGCGCCGCCGGGTTGAGCCCGAACGAGACGTTCGACACTCCCAGCGTGGTCAGCACGTCGGGGTGGCGGCGCTTCACCTCCCGGATCGCCTCGATCGTCTCCAACCCGTCGCGGCGCGTCTCCTCCTGCCCGGTGCCGATGGGGAAGGTCAGGCAGTCGACGATGATGTCCGACTCGCGCAGCCCCCAGTTGGTGGTCAGGTCGGCGATCAGCCGGTCGGCGATGCGCACCTTCCACTCGGCGGTGCGCGCCTGACCCTCCTCGTCGATCGTCAGCGCGACGACCGCCGAACCGTGCTCGGCCACCAGCGGCATCACCTTCGCGAACCGGGAGGCCGGCCCGTCGCCGTCCTCGTAGTTGACCGAGTTGACGATGCACCGCCCGGCCAGTCGCTCCAATCCCGCCTGGACCACCGGCGGCTCGGTCGAGTCGATCATGATCGGCAGCGGCACGGCCGTCGCCAGCCGCGACGCCAGTTCGGCCATGTCGACCACGCCGTCGCGGCCGACGTAGTCGGTGCACACGTCCAGGACGTGTGCGCCGTCGCGGCTTTGCTCCTTGGCGATGTCGACACACTCCTCCCAGCGGCCGTCCAACATCGCCTTGCGGAAGGCCAGCGAGCCGTTGGCGTTGGTGCGCTCGCCGATGCTGAGGTAGCTGGTGTCCTGGCGAAGGGGGACCTCCGCGTACAGGGAGGAGACGCTCGCCGTCGGACGTGGGTCTCGCTGCGCGAGCGGACGTCCGCGGACCGCCGCAACCAGGCGGGAGATGTGCTCGGGGGTCGTCCCGCAGCAACCTCCGACCAGCGCCAGCCCGAACTCGCGCGCGTAGGCGTCCAGTGCCTTGGCCAGGTCGTCTGGGCCGAGCGGGTACCGGGCGCCGTCGGCAGTCAGCTCCGGCAGGCCGGCGTTGGGCATGCAGCCGACGCCGATCCGCGCGGTGCGCGACAGGTGCCGCAGGTGTTCGCTCATCTCGGCCGGGCCGGTCGCGCAGTTGAGCCCGATCACGTCGATGCCCAGCGGCTCCAAGGCCGTCAGGGCGGCTCCGATCTCGGTGCCCAGGAGCATCGTCCCGGTGGTCTCGACGGTCACGCTGGCCAGCACCGGCGCGTCGGTGCCGAGCGCCCGGTTCGCGCGGTTCGCGGCGATCACGGCGGCCTTGCACTGCAGCAGATCCTGCGCGGTCTCGATCAGGACGGCGTCCGCACCGCCGGCGAGCATGGCCTCGATCTGGAGTTGGTAGGCGTCGCGAAGCGCGGCGAACGAGACGTGCCCGAGGCTCGGCAACTTGGTGCCGGGACCGACGCTGCCGATCACCCAACGCGGCCGCTCAGGGGTGGCGAACCGGTCGGCGACCTCGCGTGCGATCCGGGCCCCGGCCGAGGCCAACTCGCCGATCCGGTCGGCAATGTCGTACTCCCCCAGCGCGCTGAGATTGGCCCCGAACGTGTTGGTCTCAACCGCGTCCGAGCCGGCCTCGAAGTACGCCTCGTGTACGGCCGCGACGATGTCGGGCCTGGTCACGTTGAGGATCTCGTTACAGCCCTCGAGGCCGGAGAAGTCCTCCATGGTGGGTTCCTGCGCCTGCAGCATCGTGCCCATGGCGCCGTCGGCGACGACCACGCGTTGGGACAGTGCTGCTCGCAGGTTCTCGGTCATAGCGGCACAGGATACCGAGCGGGCTCCGGGCTGGGTCGCGGCGATTCCACGCCCGGGCGGAACCCGGTCGTGCCAATCGCGACGCCGGACGGTCCCGGACGAACGGGTTTTCCTCGCCAGTAAGGGCGTCCGGCGTCGAGATCGACACCCACGCCGG
>JBDHZK010000076.1:0-12489 GCA_039811865.1 Propionicicella sp.
TTGGACGCCGCCATGCGCGGCTACGACGGCCGCGGGCCCAAGACGATCCTGACCGAGCTCGCGCGCGACGAGTTTCCCGACCTGGAGGCCATGTACGTCGAACTGCAGGCCGACGAATACAAGGTCAGCCGGATCGCCCGCTACTCCCGGATCGTCGACCGGGTGGCCGACACGGACGCGGTCGCGGGCGAGATCCTGCAGCGGGCCGCGGCCGAGTTGGCGCACTCGGCGGCGTCCGGGCTGAAGAAGGTCGGCGAGGGCGAGGCCGGGACGCCGCTGGTCTGCGCGATCGGAAACGTCTTCAACTCCGGCCGGGTCAAGGCGGCGTTCCTGTCCCGGCTGCGACAGCTGTGGGGCGATCTCGAGCTGACCGAGCCGGCCGGCAGCGGGCTGGACGGCGCGGCGCGGCTCGTCCGCGTGCCCAAGTCCAGCGCGCTGAGCGCGCGCATCTTGCGCGCCTGAGTTGATCGTGTGAGATCTGGGGTCGACTACGAACACCGATCTCACACAATCACGCAGGGCGGTAGCCTCGGCGCGTGGCCGACACCGTTGAACACGCCAGCCAGACCCCCGACATCGCACAGCCCTGGGCCGAACTCGGCCTGAAGGGCGACGAGTACGACCGGATCCGCGCCATCCTCGGCCGTCGCCCCACCGGGTGCGAGCTGGCGATGTACTCGGTGATGTGGTCGGAGCACTGCTCCTACAAGTCGTCGAAGGTGCACCTGAAGCGCTTCGGCGAACTCTCCCAAGACACGCCGCGCGGCCCCTTGCTGGCCGGGATCGGCGAGCAGGCCGGCGTCGTCGGCATCGGCGGTGACTGGGCGGTCACGTTCAAGATCGAGTCGCACAACCATCCGTCCTATGTCGAGCCGTACCAGGGCGCCGCGACCGGTGTCGGCGGCATCGTCCGCGACATCCTGGCGATGGGCGCCCGGCCGATCGCCGTCATGGACCCCTTGCGCTTCGGCCCGTTGGACGCCCCCGACACCGCCCGCGTCCTGCCCGGCGTGGTCGCCGGCGTGGGTGGCTATGGCAACTGCCTGGGCCTGCCCAACATCGGCGGTGAGGTCGTCTTCGATTCCACCTACCTCGGGAACCCGCTGGTCAACGCGCTGTGCCTGGGCGTGATGAAGGTTGACGACCTGCACCGCGCGCACGCCAGCGGCCTGGGCAACCAGGTGATCCTCTACGGCGCGGCGACCGGCGGTGACGGCATCGGCGGCGCGTCCATCCTGGCCTCTGAGACTTTCAACGCCGACGGGCCGGCCAAGCGGCCCAGCGTGCAGGTCGGCGACCCGTTCATGGAGAAGCTGCTGATCGAGTGCACGCTCGAGGTGTTCGCTGCCGGGATTGTCGTCGGCATCCAGGATCTGGGCGCGGCCGGCCTCTCCTGCGCGACGTCGGAGCTGGCGTCCGCGGGCAGCGGCGGCATGCACGTCAACCTGGACGTCGTCCCGCTGCGCGACTCGACGCTGAGCCCCGAAGAGATCCTGATGAGCGAGTCGCAGGAACGCATGATGGCCGTCGTCCGCCCGGAGAACGTCGCCGACTTCATGGCCGTCTGCGCCAAGTGGGACGTCCAGGCCACCGTCGTCGGCGAGGTGATCGAGGGCAACCGCCTGTTGATCGACTGGCACGGCGAGCGCGTCGTGGACGTCGATCCGGCCACCGTCGCCCACGACGGCCCGGTCTACGAGCGTCCGCTGGCCCGGCCGGACTGGATCGACGCCCTCAACGCCGACGCCGCCGAGGCGCTGCCGCGGGCGGCCAACGACGACGAACTATCCCAGACCCTGCTCCGGCTGGCCGGCTCGCCTAACCTGTGCGACAAGTCCTGGGTCACCCAGCAGTACGACCGGTATGTGCGCGGCAACACCGTCCTGGCCCAGCCCGAGGACGCGGGCATGATCCGCATCGACGAGGAGTCCGGCCTGGGGGTGGCCATGGCGACCGACTGCAACGGCCGCTTCGCCCAACTGAACCCGTACCTCGGCGCGCAGCTGGCCTTGGCCGAGTCCTACCGCAACGTGGCCACCACCGGCGCGCAACCGGTGGCGATCACCGACTGTCTGAACTTCGGTTCACCGGAGGATCCGGCGGTGATGTGGCAGTTCCTCGAGGCCGTCCTCGGCCTGGTCGACGGCTGCAAGGCGCTCGGCACCCCGGTGACCGGCGGCAACGTGAGCTTCTACAACAAGACCGGTGACGTGTCGATCCTGCCCACGCCCGTCGTGGGCATGCTCGGCGTGATCGATGACGTCGCCGATCGGACGCCCATCGGCTTCGCCAATCCAGGCGACGCCGTCTTCCTGCTGGGGACGACCGGCGAGCACCTGTCCGGTTCGGTCTGGGCGGACGTCGTCCACGGCCACCTCGGCGGTATGCCGCCGGTGCCCGACTTCGACCACGAGCAGCGGCTGGCCGGCGTCCTGATCGAGGCGGCCAAGGCCCGCCTGCTGAACACCGCCCACGACCTGGCCGACGGCGGGCTCGCCCAGGCCCTCGTGGAATGCTGCCTGCGCCGAAACTACGGCGTCCAGGTGCGGCTGCCCGACGGCGATCCGACCGTCCTGCTGTTCTCCGAAAGCCCCGGACGGGTGCTGGTGGCCCTGCCGGACGACCGGATCGGCACGCTGATCTCGCTGTGCGAGGACGCTGGCATTCAGCTCACCCGCCTCGGCAACGTCTCCGCGGCGCCGGAGCTGATGATCGTCGATCGCTTCACGGTGCAGTTGGACGAAGTGCGCCGGGTCTGGTCCGAGCCGCTGCCGGCGGCGGTCGGGCGGCACTGACTCGCCGGCCGGGCGTCCGTCCGGACACGAACCCGGGTGAGAACCCCGGTTTCACCCCCTAACTGGCTCGCGGGGTGAGGCATCAGGCGCCTTGGCTGCGGCATGATAGGGCTGGGCTCAACCGCCCACGCCATTGGCACCGAGAACAGCAAGGGGTCCACATGAGTGATCAACCCGGCAACTGGTCCGCTAACCAGCAAGGGGGGCAGGGCAACCAGGGCGGTTGGTCGGCCTCCGAGGAGAACAAGCAGCAGGCGAAGGACGGATACCAGGCCCCGCAGAACGCTGACTACGGCTACGGCCAGCCCGACGCCAATCAGCAGTCGTTCGAAGCCAGCAGCCAGGGTTCGGTCAGCAACGATTCGCAGCAGTCCTTCACCCAAGACAGTTCCGGCTACACGCCGCCCAGCAGCGACTGGCAGTCGAGCAGCGCCGGTCAGGACGCGGGGTCCTACGCCGCGCCGGCTGCGGGCCAACCGGCGCAGTCGGACGCCAGCGCGCCCTACCTGCCGCCGTCGGCGGATCCTTACGCGGCGCAGTCGTACTCCTCGCCGAGCGGGCAGCCGCAGCAGTTCGGCACCGACCCGTCCGGCGGCCAGCCGAGCTATGGATCTTCCCCGTCGGCCGATCCCTACGCGGCCGGCTACGGTCAGCAGGCGCAGTCCTACGGCTCCCCGTCGGCCGATCCGTATGCCGCGGGACAAGCCCAAGGCGGGCAGTCCTACGGCTCCCCGTCGGCGGCGTCGAACCCTTACGGCCAGCAGCCCGCTCAGTCCTACGGCTCCCCGGCCGCGGATCCCTACGCCGCGGGTCAGTACGGCCAGCAGCCGGCTCAGTCGTACGGCTCGCCGACCGCCTACCCGCAGCAGCCGCAGTCGCCCTACGCCACGCCCGTGAGCGAGCAGCAAAGCGGTTACAGTTCGCAGCCCTACGGGCAGGGATCTCCGAGCGGTTACCCGCCGGCACCGGGGGTACCAGGCGCTTACCCGCAGAATCCCTACGGCGCACCCGGAGCACCGGGAGCGCCCAGCCAGATGAGCCCGCAGGACGAGCAGACCTGGGGCGGCTATGCGCACTACGCCGGCGTGCTGGGCATTCTCGGCCCGCTCCTGGTGATGCTGATCCAGGGTGACAAGAGCCGCTGGGTCAAGGAGAACGCGGTGGAGTCGCTCAACTTCTCGATCACGATGCTGATCGTGCACGTCGCGGCCATCGCGCTCATGTTCGTCCTGCCGTTCCCGCTGGGGTGGGCGGTGTGGCTCGTGGACGCCATCTTCCACATCATCGGCGGCCAGGCCGCGAGCAAGGGTCAGGTGTACAAGTACCCGTTCGCGATTCGCCTGATCAACCCGTAGTCGATTCATCCCGCCCGAGTGCCCCGAGGACTCCCCTCGGGGCACTCGTGCGTTTGGTTTTGGGCACTCGTGCGTTTGGGCTTCGCCGTGGCGCGGCGCCCGGCCGGGTAAGGTGCTCCCGTGCTGCGTCCCGACGGTCGGTTGACCCTCGACCTCGATCCCGTCGACCGCGGCCCGAAGGACGCCTGTGGCGTCTTCGGGGTCTGGGCGCCCGGTGAGGATGTCGCCAAGCTCACCTATTACGGGCTGTTCGCGCTGCAGCATCGTGGCCAGGAGTCGGCCGGCATGGCCGTCAGCAACTCCGAGCGGATCATGGTCTTCAAGGACATGGGCCTGGTGAGCCAGGTGTTCGACGAGCCCACCCTGAACAGCCTGACCGGCCATCTAGCCATCGGGCACACGCGGTACTCGACCACGGGCGCGAGCGTGTGGAGCAACGCCCAGCCGACGTTCCGCGCGACGCCGCAGGGCGGGCTGGCGCTGGCCCACAACGGCAACCTGACCAATACCGACGAACTCGAGTCGTGGCTCGCGGAGCGCCAAGCTGGTCCGGTGCCGCACAAGGAGCGGATGGATTCGACGTCCGACACCGCCTTGGTGACCGCGTTGCTCACCACCTATGTGGGCAACAGCTTGAAACAGGCCGCGTTGCAGGTGTTGCCGCGGCTTCGTGGCGCCTTCTGCTTTGTCTTCATGAACGAGCGCTCGCTACTTGCGGCCCGCGACCCGCAGGGAATCCGCCCGCTCGTGCTGGGCCGGCTGGACCGGGGCTGGGTGGTGGCCAGCGAGACCGCCGCGTTGGACATCGTCGGCGCGACGTTCATCCGCGAGGTCGAGCCGGGGGAGTTGATCGTGATCAACGAGGGCGGCCTCCAGTCGGCGCGCTTTGCCGAGGCCAAGCCGAAGGGCTGCCTGTTCGAGTACGTGTATCTCGCGCGTCCCGACACCAGCATCGCCAAGCGGCGCGTCCACGCCGTCCGCGTCGAGATCGGCCGCACCCTGGCCATGGAGTCCCCGGTGGACGCCGACCTGGTGATCCCGGTGCCAGAGTCGGGGACGCCGTCTGCCATCGGGTTCGCCGAGGCGTCCGGGATCCCTTACGGCATGGGGCTGGTCAAGAACGCCTACGTCGGGCGCACGTTCATCCAGCCCAGCCAGACCATCCGGCAACTGGGCATCCGCCTGAAGCTCAACCCGATCCGCGATGTCATCCAGGGCAAGCGCCTGGTCGTGGTGGACGACTCGATCGTCCGCGGCAACACCCAGCGCGCGTTGGTGAAGATGCTGCGCGAGGCCGGCGCGGCCGAGGTGCACGTGCGGATCAGCTCGCCGCCGGTGGAATGGCCGTGCTTCTACGGCATCGACTTCGCCACCCGGGCCGAGTTGATCGCGCCCGGGCTCACCGTCGACGAGATCCGGCGCTCGATCGGTGCCGACAGCCTCGCCTACGTGAGCCTCGAGGGCCTGGTGGCCTCGACGGGGGTTGCGCGCAAGCGTCTGTGCGCCGCCTGCTTCGATGGCGCGTATCCGGTGGAGATCCCGGCGAATCGGGCCGCGGAGATGGGATTGGGCGAATGAGTCAGTCGGCGTATGCGCAAGCCGGCGTGGATATCGAGGCCGGCGAGCGCTCGGTGGAGCTGATCAAGCAGTGGGTGGCCCGCACCCGGCGTCCCGAGGTGCTGGGCTCGATCGGCGGCTTCGCCGGCTTCTTCGACGCCTCCGCCCTGCGCGGCTACCGGCGTCCGGTGCTGGCCACCTCCACCGATGGGGTAGGGACGAAGGTCGCGATCGCGCAGGCGATGGGGGTGCACGACACGATCGGCTTCGATCTGGTCGGCATGCTCGTGGACGACCTCGTGGTCTGCGGCGCGGAGCCCTTGTTCCTGACCGACTACATCGCCTGCGGCAAGCTCGTGCCCGAGCGGATCGCCGCCATCGTAAAGGGCATCGCGGACGCCTGCGTCGCCGCCGGCTGCGCGTTGCTCGGGGGTGAGACCGCCGAGCATCCCGGGCTCTTGGAGCCCGACGAGTACGACGTCGCCGGCGCAACGACCGGCGTCGTCGAGGCGGACGCGATCCTTGGACCCGAACGCGTTCGGCCGGGGGACGCCGTGCTGGCGATCGAGTCGTCCGGACTTCACTCCAACGGATTCTCACTGGTGCGCAAGGTTGTGTTGCAGCAGGCCGGCTGGGCGCTCGATCGGGACGTCCCCGAGCTCGGCACGACCCTCGGCGAGGCCTTGCTGACCCCGACTCGGGTCTACGCCAAGGATTGTTTGGCGCTGATCGACGCCGTCGAGGTGCACGCCATGAGCCACGTCACCGGCGGCGGGCTGGCCAACAATCTGTTCCGGGTGCTGCCGTCCGGACTGGGAGCGACGCTGGAGCGGAACACCTGGACGCCCGCGCCGGTGTTCACGCTGGTGCAGCGGCTAGGCGGCATCAGCCAGCCCGATATCGAGGCCACGCTGAACATGGGCGTCGGCATGGCCGTCGTCCTGCCGCCCGACCAGGCCGACGCCGCCGTCGCGTTGTTGGCCGCGCGTGGGCTCAAGTCTTGGGTACTGGGTGACGTGTCCTCCGGCGACGGAGTGGAGTTGGTCGGCGAGCACGCCTGAACGGCGGATCAGATCGGCCGGCGGTGGGCGCTGATTGCCCCGCCGATGCCGGCGGCGAGCACCGTGGTCAGCGAGCCTGGCCTTGCACCATTGAGGCGAACCGACCGGCCATGAACATGACGACCAGATACGCACCGCAGGTGCCCGGCTCTGCGATGCCACCGGTCATGCCCACGGCCATTGGCCAGATCGCGGTCCGCGGTTTGCTTGGGCCCGGTGCCGGCGGGTGCCTCCCGACGCCCGCCGAGTGAGGATCCCCAGCCCGCGTATCTGGGAACGCCCGTGCCGTGGGCCTGCTGCGGTGCGGACGCCGGCGGTCCCGGATGCCGGTGGGCGGCACTGCGGCGGGGAACCGACGCACCGGCCTGCCGGTAAGGAACTCCAGGGACCGGCGGTGGGGGCGCTGTCAACTCAACGGATTCACCCTAGGGTGCCTACTCGACACAGTTGAGCCGTCTTTCGTGGGGGGTGGGTCATTGGGTACCCTTGGCCTCACGACATGACATTCACATGCCCGCGGCCTGGACCGCGATCGACAAGCGAGGGGGCTGACCCGGGATATGGGGCGCGGCCGTGCTAAAGCGAAGCAAACAAGGGTTGCTCGCGATTTGAAGTACCGCTCGATCGACACCGACTTCGCTTCGCTGGAGCGCGAGCTCCGCGGTGAGAGCGTCGAGGACGAGATCGACGATGACGATCCCTACGCATCAGAGGATGACGATGACCTCGATGCGGAGGACGACGACCAGCACTTCCGCTCGCTGCGTCGCTACGGGTAGAGACCTTCCATGTCGGCCGCGAGGCCGATTTTTGGTGTGCTCAGGTGCGGTCGGCGAATCATCCCAGCGTTGGTGCCGATCACCTGCCGTTTTCGGCCGGTACTCGGCGCAGCGCGGCGGAGACCGGTCGTCGGTTGTGGTGGTCTCCAGGTAGCCGAGATCGGGTGGTTTGGCCGTCCCTGACTAGGCTGTCCGCGTGAGTTGGACGGCCGATGTTCTCGACGGGTACCAGCGAGCCGATCTGGCGTTGCCGGCGGCCGCTCCAGCCCCTGGGGAGCCTGCGACCGAGTTGCTGGGCACGCTGGTTCGTCGCGTGCCGGTCTGCAGTTCCAGGGCCGTGCTGTACCTACACGGCTGGAACGACTATTTCTTCCAGACTCACGTCGGCGACTTCTTCGCATCGCTCGGCTACGACTTCTATGCCCTTGACCTGCGTCGCTACGGCCGCAGCCTGAGGCCGGAGCAGCTTCACGGATACATCGCCAATCTGAGCGACTACGACGCCGAGATCGACGCCGCCGTGGCGAGGATTCGTCGGCGACACTCTGGGGTCGTCCTCTACGGCCACTCGACCGGCGGCTTGATCGCGGCGTTGTGGGCGGACTCGCACCCGGGCGAGGTGGACGGGATCATCCTCAACGCGCCGTGGCTGGACCTGCAAGCGACGCCGATGTGGCGCGCGATCGCGCCGCCGCTGGTAACCGGGTTCGGCGCCCGCAACCCGGGCGCCGTCCTGCCGGTGCCGGACGACGACGGCGTCTACGCCCGCGCCCTGCACGCCAGTCAGGGCGGCGAATGGGAATACGACCTGGACTGGAAGGCACCAGGTCCGGTCCCGATCCGGGCCGGCTGGCTGGCCGCCGTCCTGCGCGGCCATGAGCGGGTCGCCGTCGGGCTCGATCTGGACGTCCCCGTCCTCGTCCTGGCGTCCACGCGCAGCGACTTCGGCCGCCGCTGGCGCGAGGACCTGCGTCGCGTGGACACCGTTCTCGATGTCGAGCAGATCGCGGCGCGGTCGGTACGGCTCGGTTCTATCGTGACGCTGATCCGATTCGAGGACGCCCTGCACGACGTGACGCTGTCGAGCAAACCGGTCCGGCGCCGAGTGTTCGCCGAGGTTCGGCGCTGGGTTGCCGCCTACCTGGCGTAGCGTCCGGCGACGGCGGCCGCCTGCGCGCCATAGCCCCCGCCGAACAACACCGCGTGGACGAGCAACGGATGTAGTTGGTGGAGCGGCAACAGGTCGTCCCAGCCGTCCTGGAGGTGCGCCTGTGCGGCGTAGGCGGCGAAGACGGCGGCCAGCTTTGGGTGGCCGAATAGGGCCAGCATCGCGAGGTCGGTCAGCGGGTGCCCGCCGTGGGCCGCCGGGTCGATGAGGACGTACCCGGCGGGTGTCGCGACCACGTTTCCGGCCCACAGGTCACCATGGATGCGGGCCGGCGGGCACGGATCGTCGAACTCGCCCGCGCCGAGCCGGTCACACACTCGCTCGATCAGCTTGAGGGCGGGTGTGCGCAGCGCCCCGCTCGCGGCTGCCGCTTCCGCATAGGGCAGGACGCGCTCGGTGGCATAGAACTCACCCCAGGCGGCGTGCCGACGCAAAGGGAGCGGGGCGTCGCCGATCCAGGCGTCGCCGGAGACGCCTGGGGGAGCGCTGCCGAATGCCGGCGCGCCGGCCGAGTGTGTCCGGACCAGCGCCGTCCCGAACGCTTCGGCGGCCGCGGTGGAGTGTGGGCCAGGCTGTAGGCGCTCCAGGACGATTCGGTCGGGCTCGACCTCCAGGACGCGTACACAGCGCGCGCCACCGGCCTCGGCGAGCCAGGACAGCCCAGCCGCTTCCGCGGCGAAGAAGCCCTCCGGGGCGTCAACTCGTCGTTTGACGAAGTCTCGCTCGCTCACCTGTGCAGGCTACTTCGCCCGGCGAGTGCGATGCCCGATGGTCCTGCGAGTTCCGGGCGGTCGTGCCATGCTGGGCAGCGACCGCGCCCGTCCAACGGAGGACCAAGATGCTGATCATCCAAGCTTTCATTCACGTCAAGCCCGAGTCGGTGGACGACTTCGCCGCCGCGTGCACGACGAATGCCAAGGCCAGCGTCGGCGAACCCGGCTGCCTGCGCTTCGACGTCCTGCGCCAAAACGATGACCCGAACCGCTTCGTCCTGCACGAGGTTTACGTCGACCAGGCCGCGTTGGACGCGCACAAGACCACCGCCCACTACGAGACGTGGCGCGACACCGTCGGTGACCTGCAGGCCGAGCCTCGATACGGGATCAAGTACTCCAATGTCCACCCCGGTGAGGACGGCTGGGCCAAGTAGGCCGCCCATCCGGGCAACCGCGTCTGTCACCGGTCACGACCGAGTCAACCGTCGATTCGCGGGCCCACAGTGCCTGCGCTATAGTTTCCGAGCCGGTCTTCGACCGGCAAACCAGGCCCCGTGGCGCAGTTGGTTAGCGCGCCGCCCTGTCACGGCGGAGGTCGCGGGTTCGAGTCCCGTCGGGGTCGCTGGGTCGGTGAGTTGCCGTGCGTACATCAGGGCGCACGGCAAGGCCACCGATCCGGGTCGCAGCACCCGCAAGGCCAGGTAGCTCAGTTGGTAGTAGCGTTCGCCTGAAAAGTGAAAGGTCGCCGGTTCGAGCCCGGCCCTGGCCACCAGTTTCGATCTCCAGCATCGAAATGCGAACCAGTTTCACGCTTGGCGGCTGGATCTCAGACCGCAGCGTCGATTTTGGCGACCGGGTGCCCCGTGCTTGCTGGCGATGCGCCCGTCGAACCCCCCCGCACCCGCTCCTCACCGTGACCCTGTTGGGCGCGGAGCCGCTCCGGGTAGCGGCCGCAAAGCTCCGGTAGCGGCCCCAAAACGGTGAAAGTGTGCGGCGCTCGGTGCGCGTGCGCTGCCGGCACGCCGTGAATGAGCCGCCACTGGCAGACTCGCCGCACGTTTCCACACGATGGCGCCGGCGAAAGCTCGAGAGCTGGCCCAGTTCCGAGTCACTGAGCGCGCCGACGACGCCCTCGTCGTTCGACGGGTAAGCGGTCGCAGCGAGTCGGATTCAGCACCCGACGTCCTTCGCGGGAAGGGATTCGTCCGGTTACCCCAGTGGCCGTGCCGAGACCACCGCCATGAGGTCGGGCTGCTCAGGCGAGGGGCAAAGTGGAAAGCTTGGCGAACTTCAAGCCCCGCGACCGAAGCTGAGGCAGGGCGACCGACAGCCCCTCGAACACCGGACGACTGGGCTGGTTCATGTGGCAGATGATGATCGAGCCCCGCCCCGCCTTCGCGGTTTCGACGGCGGTCTCGTGCGCCGAGTAAGTGGTGCCAGCATCCCCGTTGATGTCGAAACCGATCGGGATCTCGCCCAGCGCGCGAACTATCTTGGTTGCGACATCGTCGTAGTAGGCGGTGCCTGAGCGATAGAAGACGGGAGCCTTGCCAAGCTTCTTCTCCAGGTAATGATGGTTGGTCACCACCTCGTCGTAGACCTCGCCGGCGTTGGCAGTGCCTTGTTCTGCATAGGCCTTGCGCCCCGTGACGGACAGGGGTCGGTGGTTCGTCCCGTGGTTGCCGATGTCGAACAAGTCTTGGCTGGAAGCCATCTTGTCGAAGGTCGCGGGATTCGCCTCGATCCAGCGCTTGTTCAAGAACAAGACGGCGGGGATCTGCAGACGATGGAGCAGATCAAGGATCCGCGTGTCGATGCGGCTGCCGTACGGTCCGCCGCAGGCGTCCAGGGTGAGGACCACCTTGTCCGACTTGGTCCGCTGGACGACGCCACTGATCGGTCCGCGGAAGCTCTCGCCGTTGCTCCACTGGGTGGGACGCAGGTGGCCATAGCGAGCGACGATCTCGGCTCGGCCCGGGACCTGCGTCGGGGTGCTGGTGGTCGGGGCAGGGGTCGCTGGCGAGGCTGGGGTGCCGGCCGGGGGCGTTTGCGAGCCTGTCGGGCTCTTCGGTTCGCTGGACTGCGTCGGGGACGCGGGAGCGGACCGGCCGGAAACCGCGCAACCGCTGAGGGCCGCGCCGACCATGCCGGCCAGCAGCGTCCGTCTGGTAAGTGAGGTGGCGCCTGACACGTCCACAAAATAGGGCAAAGCGGACGCCGCTCGCGCCCGAACCCCCGACCATGGACGTCGGCAGGGCGTGGCTCGATTCGTCGATCCGAGGGAGCCGCGACTCCTTCGGGTCTGGCGGCTGCGGCCACGTCCTTTGACGGTGAGGGTCGGGTTGCGCCCGCAGCGGAGATTGCCCGCTCGGGATGAGGGGCTCTGCACCCGTCGAGGGGTCCGCGCGGACCCGCCCTCGCAGGGCGAGATCAAACGTCACCACAGACGTTCCCGCGGGAACGTTTTCTATTGGATCCCCTGGGCGATCAGGGCTTGGACGGCCGCCACTGCGGTTGGGTCGCCGGTCACGTCGGCTTTGCCGCCGCGTCCCCACGCCCACAACGCGAGCTGTTCCACCGGGGCGGTGACGCTGACTTCGGCCGGGACGTCTGATGCCCGCACGGCCCGCGGGACGTCGTACACCTTGCCCGACTGCCCGGTACCGAACCAGTGGCCGACCTCGACGAGCCAGGTCTGGCCCGTGTCGCTGGCAACGAACTTGGCGACGGTGAGCGGTTCGTAATGCATGTTCTCGGGTAGCCAGCCCCACATGACGTCCACGCAGTGGTCGACCGCGCCAGCCGCAACCTCGGCGTCGATGGGGCTCAGCGGCAGGCCCGCGGTGAGTTCGGCGTCCACGCGATGCATCAGCGCCTCGTAGGTCTGCATCCGACGCGTGAACCCGACGGTTTGATCGGCCTCCCACCACGACCAGCGGGGCTCGGCATCGTCCAGCGCCGACAGTTGGGCCAGCAATTTCGCGGTGGCCTCCGCGCGCAGCGCGAGAGTTTCGATGTTGGTATCGGGACGGTCCGGCTTGTCTTGATCGACGGCCTC
>JBDHZK010000077.1:0-12465 GCA_039811865.1 Propionicicella sp.
TGACGTGTCCCTCAGGCATCGGCGTCCTCGCGGCTCGGCGGAGCGCCAGAGTCTACGCCGCCAGCGACGATCGCGGGTGATCCACCTAACGGCGCCGCTCGGGGACAACGACCCCCAAATGTGTCGGGAGATCCCCTCACATCGGTGGTGAGATCGCAAACTCTCTCCTGCTCGACCGGCCCCGAGATTCCACACCAAATCAACTGTGACTTGCCCGAATACCGGTTAACAACCGGCCGTCCCGGGACATGTCCAGTTTTTGTCCGTCCGGCATTCAAGACCAGGCGTGAGTCGTAGCGAACGGGGTGTTCGCTACTCGCGGGGCTCGACCACGAGGTCGCCCCGTAACGGTGCTGAATCGAATTTGGGGGAATCGATGTCACTGTCTTTAGAAGCTGGCCTGCGCCCGCTCACCGAAATCACCTGCGATGCGCCCGCCGGGACGCCCGCAGAACAACTATCCGTCGGCATCGTGGGAATGGGCTACGTGGGTCTCCCGACGGCCCTCTCCTTCCTGGACGCCGGGTTCTCGGTCATAGGTCTGGACGTCAGTGAGGCGCGGCTGGGGGCCATCCGCGACCAGTCGGTCGATCTGTTGCCCAGGGACGAGCTCCGCCTCGGCCACCATCTTGAATCGACGAACCTGACGCTCTCGGCCAACCCGAAATCATTGCGCAACGCACGCGCAATTATCGTTTGCGTACCGACTCCAGTGGATTCGAATCTGGTTCCGGACCTCGGACCGCTCCGCTCAGCATGTCGAGCCGTGGTGGAGAACGCGGTTCCAGGTCAACTGATCGTGCTCACTTCAACCACCTACGTGGGATGCACGCGTGACTTCGTGGTCGAGCCGCTGCGGGAGCGGGGGTTCATTCCCGGAGTCGACGTTCACGTCGTGTTCTCGCCCGAGCGCATCGACCCGGGGGTAGCTCATCACCGCCCCGAGGAGACCCCCCGGGTGGTTGGCGGCCACACATCCGAGTGCACGCGTCGCGCGATGGGCCTCCTGGAACCCACGTGCAGGAATCTCCATGCGGTGCGCTCGCTGGAATCCGCCGAAATGACAAAGCTGCTGGAGAATACTTTCCGCGCCGTGAATATCGCGCTGATCAACGAGTTCGCAGACAGCTCGCGCGCATTAGGTGTGGACATTGCCGAGGTGATTGACGCGGCCGCTACAAAACCCTACGGGTTCATGAAGTTCATGCCCGGTCCGGGCGTGGGGGGTCACTGCATCCCGTGCGATCCGCACTACCTGCTTTGGCAGCTGCGCTCCCTGCACCACGACGCCCCGGTGACGGATGCGGCCATGCGCGCGATCGCCCACCGGCCCTCGGTCGTCACCGCCCGGGTCACCGAAACCCTCGCCGAACTGGGGGTCGCCATGGCGAGTGCGCGCGTGCACGTCGTCGGTGTGGCATTCAAGGCAGGCGTGGCGGATCTGCGTGAGTCGCCCGCTCTTGAGATCCTGGAATGGCTCGATCGGCACAACGTCCGGGTTTCGTACACCGACGCGCACGTACCGGCGCTACGCCTTCGCGGACGAATGCTGCACAGCGTTGATCGCGCGCCCGACGGGACCGACTTGATCCTCGTCTTGACCTTGCACAGTGACGCCGATCTGGAGTGGCTGGAACAGTCCGTACCAGCTTTGGACGCCTCCTTCCGCGCCAGCGGACGGAACATCCGGCGTGTCTGAGGGTTCCCTCACGGCCGAATGCCCCGCCCGTGGCCGCTCCGCCGACCGGCGCCCGCAACGGCGTCGGTTCGGGGTGGCATCGCTCGTGATGCTCCTTGTGGTGGCGGTGTTCTTGGCAGTGAAGATCGTCTTCAGATTGCCCGGGAGCAGCAACACGCTGTATGCCTACGGGATCGCGGTGACCGCAGTGGCCGCCGCCCAGTTGTTCGTCGCGTTCGTCCTGTATCGGGATCCGACGGATGCACCCAGTGGCGCTGCACCGCCGGCGGCGGAACTCAGCGTCACGGCACTGGTGGCGGTCCACAACGACATGCACGTGATCGAGACGTGCATCCGTTCCATGGACTCCCAGACCTTGGCGCGCCTGGAGATCATCGTCGTCGACGATGCCTCCACCGATGGCACTGCCGAGGTGCTGTCCCGCTTGGCCGAAGAGCTTCCCATCACCGTCATCACCATGCCTCGAAACGTCGGCAAGAAGGCGGCACTTGCGGCCGGCATCCTCCGGTCGCGCGGCGACATTCTGGCGTTCACCGACAGCGATTCCACCTGGGCCCCGGACGCGGTGGAGCGATGCGTCCGCATCTTTGCCAACGATCCCCGCGTCGGCGCCGTCAGCGGCCACTGCCGAGCGATGAACGCGCGGCACAACACCTTGACGCGCGTCCAGGACAGTTGGTACGAGGGGCAGTTCTCGGTTCGCAAGGCGTTCGAAAGCTACTTCGGCGGCGTCACGTGCGTTTCGGGACCGCTGGCGGTATTCCGGCGGGAGGCCGTCTACAACTACGTGCCGGCATGGGAACATGATCGCTTTCTGGGCGATGAGTTCCGCTTCGCCACCGACCGCATGATGACCGGCTTCGTTCTCATGGACAGGCGGCGGGCCAAGAGTGTGCGTCGATTGGCGGCCGATACGCCTTTCGCGACCCCGGAGTATCCCCACCGGCACTGGCGGGCGGTCTACTGCAAGAGTGCCAAGAGCCTCACGGTAGTTCCGGAGACGATGCGCACACTGATCCGCCAGCAGGTCCGCTGGAAGAAGAGTTTCATCCGCAACCTCTTTTTCACGGGCTCCTTCTATTGGCGCCGGCCGCCACTGGTGGCGCTGGTCTACTATCTGCACGTCCTGTTCGTCCTGGCCGGTCCCCTGGTGGCCTTCCGCCACATCGTCTACCTGCCGATGCACGGCCGAATCGAATCGATGATCCTCTACCTGCTGGGCATTTTGTTGATCGGTTTCATTTTCGGCATGGCTTTTCGAATAGAGGACCCGGAGAACAGGGAGTACTGGTGGTACCGGCCATTGATGAGTCTACTTTCCACGCTCTTGCTGACCTGGCTCATCGCCTACTCGCTGTGCACCATTAAGAAAATGACGTGGCATCGTGGTTGAAAGTTCGCAGCACCGAGCGCGGCGACATCCAGTCCTCATGACTTTGGCGGCGATTCTCGCGGTCGGTGTGTTGCTCAGCCTTAAGATCATCAACTACACCGCCCCGCAAACGCTGCGACTGTCCAATCTCGGTGTGGCCGCTCAGCGCGCTTCCGATTCGTGGTCGTCCTGGGTACGAAACACGTCCTGGTTGCACGAATGCCCGCCCGCCCGCCGTATGCGCGAGATCCAGGGCGGATTCGTGTGCGATTATTACGCCGAGCCCGCTGATACCGTCGAACGGATTTTCGCGAGCTACCGCGCCGTCGGGGGAAGCGGTTCGCAGATCTATCCCAGCCTCTTCGACGAGGACACCTCCGGTGCCGATGACCAACTGGGCTTGGAGATACACCTTCCCAAGTACGGACCGGTTCACGTGAACCCCGAAGTCGATTGGTCTGCGGTGGAGGGGCCGAACGCGGCTTGGCGATTGGAATACTACGGGCTGCGGCACACGGTGGCGCTCACGCGCGCATTCGAGAGAACCGGACGCACGCAGTATCTGGACCGGGTCGTGAGCGTCCTACGGTCGTTCGAGAACGACGCTGCCAACAATCACAAGTGGGAGTCCAGCACCGCGGTGGCCATCCGGGGCATCGTTTATTGCTGGCAATGGTGGTCCTTGCGCGAATACCACGCGCTGGAACGATCGGACAGCTCGGCCCTGCTGAAGGAGATCTCTCGGACGGCGAACTACCTGGAGGACCCGGAACACTTCGACCCCCGAAATCACCAGGCGATCGATCAGGCCGCGGGACTCCTGCAGATCGCGCTGAGCTTTCCCGACCTTGCCGGAGCGGCGGGCTGGCAAGCCACGGCCCGAGTTCGCCTGAACTCCGCCGTAGCAAAGTTGGTCGATTCGGACGGTGTTCTGGTCGACAGCCCCTTGTCGGCGCACTTCGCCACCATGGGCAAGCTTTGGGAGATCCGCAGGTTCGCGACACTGAACGGCGTGCAGCTCGGTAGCGATCTCGACGCCAAGATCGCCGCCATGGTGAAGTACGCCACCTACTCGCTTCGTCCGGACCAGTCGCTGCCCGAACTTGACTCCCAACTGCCCCAGGTGGTGAATCTGCACGGCGCATATCGAGGGATCGCCGATGAGTTCCCCGAGTTCGCCTACGTGTTGACAAAGGGGGATCAGGGGGTTGCACCGGCGCAGACGAGTATCGCCTTCGACGAAGGCGGCACGTCGGTGTTTCGGAGTGCTTGGGGTCGCGGCGCGGGATTCGGGAATCAGACCTACCTCACCCTGAATACCGGTTCGTCCGAGGGAGACCGGGCCCACCGGGATCTGTTGGGCGTCACCCTGTACGACGACTCGGTGCAGCAAATCCCTGAGGCGGGGCAAGTCACGTCCAACTCCGGACCGGTGCTTCGCTACGCCACCGGCACGTCCGCTCACAACGCGGTCGTCGTCGACGAGTCCAGCCAACTCCCGGGGCGCGCGGAGACGACGCCGCAGACGAATCTCGATGGCGTTACCGTCCAATCCGCAGCGGCCGACGTGTACCCCGGAGTCGACTATCGCCGCTCGGTTGCGATGCTCGACCCCGGGATCTTCCTGGTCATCGATCGGCTCAGCGGGGCCTCGAGCCATACCTACGATCAGACTTGGCATTTCATGCCGGGGTCGGCGGTCAGCACTTCGGAGTCCGAAGCCACCGCCGTCGGGCCCAACCCACGGCAGCACGTCACCATCCGCCAACTAGGCTCTGCCGCCGGCTTTCCCCGCCGCGACCCGTCTCGCCCGAACCGACCCATCGCGCTGTGCGCCGGGGCCGGCGCCGACCAGGCTCCAGTCGCCTGCCCACAGATCTCCTTCCGGCAAACGGGCAAGCAGGCCCTGTTCGTAACCCTCCTCACCAGTCGCCGGCCGGACGTCGCCGCCGCCTCGTTCGACGCCGCGTCGGCCACGGTGAGAGTGACCACGCCCGGCGGCACCAAAGAGATCCGGATCGCCGACACCCCGAGTGTGGCGAAGCGAGTTACCTCCACGCCCCCTGCCGCCTGGGCCGGTCGCCCCGTGAGGATGCGAATGGATGCCAACAGCCTGACGCTGCGCGGCGGCTCCACGCTTCAGGCGTTGGGGGACGGCGTGGTCGGGCTCCGGCTTCGAAGCGCCCGCGACGAAGCCTCCGCCGATGTGCGCCTGGACCAGCCGGATCTGTCCAGCAGGACGCTCCAGGTGCGGGCCAGGATGAATCGTGCGGTCGGCGGCAGCAATGTCCGGATCGAGCTGCAGGACCGCTCCGGAGCCAGAGTCCGCCTCAACCTACGCTCCCTCTACGACCGGCGCGCGGACATGGAGTGGACGACGCTGTCGATCCCCACCGGAGCCACCTCCGGGCTCCAAGGACGCTGGGAGGGGGCCAGAGGTTTCGATTGGTCGAAGGTGCTCACCATGCGGCTGGTCCTGGGCGCCAGACCAGGCCCGCTCGGCGTCCCCGTGGCCGATTTCGCTTGGATCGGCACCGTCCCCAAGCAAACATCGGGCGTCGTCGCGATCGTCTTCGACGATGGCTACGCGTCGATCTTGTCGGCGGCAAAGGTCATGCGGGCGGCCGGCATTCCGGGAAACGTGGCGGTCATCGGCCATAGCCTTGCGGCGCAAACCCGAAGCGCACTGCGCGCCGATCAACTGCGTTCGCTACAAGACGACTGGGGTTGGAACATCGTCAATCACACCGAACGCCATCTCGATCTGGTTGACGCCTACTCCCGTCCTGGCGCTGCCGCGGCTTTCGAAACGGACTTGCTGACCGGCCAGCAGCGGCTCGCCCAAGCGGGCCTGAACTCCGCCCCCAACTGGATCGTGTATCCGCACGGCAGCAGTTCGTGGCGCCTAGATCCGATCATCGGCAAGTACTACACATTCGGCCGGACCACTCAGCCCGGCATGGACGCGTTTCCCTTTGCGTCACCGCTGCGGGTGCACAACTTCGAGGTGCATTACCCGGACGACTCCATGGACGCGCCGAAGTCGGTGAAGACGACACCCGAGCAGGTAGCCCGGGCCCTCGCCGACGCCAAGTCCAGTCGAGCCACGCTGATGCTGACGTTCCACAGCATCCACGCGGTGCCGACCGACCGTCCGGGTTACCCGATTGCAGAGTTCACCCGCATCGTCCAGGCCATCAAGGCGTCCGGCTTACCGGTGAAGACCTTGTCGGAACTCGATTCGACCTTCGGGGTGCCCTACCAGAACCAGGTGACGGTACGACCCGGCACACTGGGTCAACTGGACCTGAAGGTGACCACCCTGGCGGCGACTCCAACCGACGCATCCCTTTGGGACTGGCTGGTGCGAATCTTCGGCTGACGGTCCGGGTGCTGGTGCTTGCCGGATGGGCCGGCCGGACCAGCACCCGCCCGCGCTAGCGCTTGTGCTCGTCCTCGTAGTCGGTGAGCATCTGGATTCGCGTCGCGTGCCGGTCGTCGCCGCTGAACGGCGTCTCAAGGAACATCTTCGCGATGGCCAACGACTCCTCCAACGTGTTCATCCGGCCCCCGATGGCCAGCACGTTGGCGTCGTTGTGGTTACGGGTCAGCCGCGCGAGTTCGGGGTTGTAGGCGAGCCCGGCCCGGACGCCCTTGACCTTGTTGGCCGCGATCTGTTCGCCGTTGCCGGAGCCGCCCAAGACGATGCCCAACGAACCGGGCTCGGCCACCACTGCCTCGGCGCAGGGGATGCAGAAGACCGGGTAGTGGTCGAGGGCGTCGTAGGCGTGAGCGCCGTGGTCCACAACGTCGTAGCCCAGGGCGGTCAGCTCGGCGACCAGGTATTCCTTGACGTCGAATGCCGCGTGATCGGTAGCAATGTGTACGCGCATGACGTCACTATTGCAGCCGGTCCGCGGTGTGTCTGTAGTGCCGAGGAGCAACTTCCGCACGACTACCTGGGGACGAACGCCCCGAGCCCGCGGGCCGAGGCGCTCAGGCGTCTGGTCCCATGAGTCCGCTGGCATGGTCCTGACGCGCCGCGACCTGCTCGGCAGCGCCGCGGTCTTGATGCTGGTGGGCTGCGCCGACGGCGCCAACCCCAACGAGCCGCCCGCGGGGTAGCCAGACAGGCGCTCTGCAAGGCGAGCCGCACCCACCTGGCAACGCGAGGTGAGCATCACCGGCAGGCGGGCTCCGGGACCGGAGCGGCCAGCGCTGCCGTCCTGGATTCGCTGGGACGTCGGCGCGACTGCCCGGTCAGGCGGCCTGGCAGCTCTTCCTGCGAGCCGGCCTGAGCCGCTGACCGCGGAGGCGGTCGATCGAGCGGCCCCGGCTGAGTCAGTCGAAGATCGGCTCGCGGGTGCGCGTCCGCTTCAACTCGAAGAACCCGGGATAGGCCGTCACCTTGACGAACCCGTCGAACAGGTCGCCGGCCGCCTCGCCCTTGGGCGCCGGCGAGATCACCGGGCCGAACAGGCTCATACCGTTGACGCGGATGACCGGCGTGCCCACCTCGGTGCCCACGGGCGTCATCCCTGCGGCATGGGAGGCGCGCAGCGCATCGTCGTTGGCGTCGGTGTCGCCGGCGTCGGCGAGCGAGGGCGGCAGCCCGGCATCGGCGAGCGCGGCCGCGATGGTCGGCTTCGTACGCGGTTGGCCCAACGGATGGAAGCGCGTCCCGATCGCGGTGTAGAAGTTGCGCAACGCTGGTGAGCCGAACTGCTCCTCCACCGCGATCGCCACGCGCACCGCCGCCCAGGAGTCGTCCATCAACGCTCGGTAGGAGGGATCCAGATCGCGGCCCTCGTTCAGCACCGACAGGCTCATCACGTGGAACGTGGTGCGCACGTCGCGCACCTTCTCCACCTCCAGCATCCAACGAGACGCCATCCAGGCCCAGGGGCATGCCGGGTCGAACCAGAAATCAACAGCGGTGGTCACCGCTCGAACCTAGCAACGCCCCCGCCGCAGCGGAACCTCGACGGATGGCCCGTGGACGGTCGCTTTGGAATGTGGGCGCTGGCGGTCCGAGCGGCCACCGCGACGAGCGGCCGCTCAAGCCGGGAGTTGAGGGACGCCGCGAAGCCACTAGGGTGCCAAGAATGGAGCAGGAGAACCTCACCAGGGCCGAGGCGCAGCGGCGTTCGAGCTTGATCAGCACGCGGGCCTATCGAATCGAACTCGACCTCACGCAGGCCGGCCCGGACGGTTCCGACGACCTCGGGTTCCCCAGCGTCAGCACGATCGAGTTCACCAGCGCAGCGGGGACGACGCATCTGGATCTGATCGCCGAGCGGGTGGAACAGGCCGTCCTGGACGGCAGCGAACTCGACCCGGCGTCCTTCACCGGCTACCGGCTGCCGCTGGAGCTGGCCGAAGGTGAGCACGTCCTGACGGTGCGGGCGCGATGCCGCTTCAGCCGCACCGGCGAGGGGTTGCACCGCTTCGTCGATCCGGTCGACAACCTGCCCTACCTGTACAGCCAACTGGAGGTCGCCGACGCCCGCCGGGTCTATGCCTGCTTCGACCAACCCGACCTGAAAGCGAAGTTCCAGTTCACGATCGACACACCGCCCGGCTGGACCGTCATCTCGAACTCCCCCTCGGTCTTGCCGACCCAGTTGGGCCCGAGCACGGCCCGCTGGGAGTTTCCCCCAACCCCGCCGCTGTCGACCTACGTGACCGCCGTCTGCGCGGGGCCGTTCCATTCCGTCACCACCGTGATGGACGGTGCGGCAGGTCCGATCCCGCTGGGCCTGCACTGCCGCCGTTCGCTGGCCGATCATCTGGACGCCGAGCGGCTGTTCGCCGTCACCCGCGGCGGGTTCGAGGTCTTCGAGCCGGCGTTCGGCATCGCGTATCCGTTCGGCGCCTACGACCAGGTGTTCGTCCCGGAGTTCAACGCCGGCGCGATGGAGAACGCCGGCTGCGTGACGATCCGCGACGAATACCTTCCCAGCTCGCGGATGACCGCCGGCATGTACGACACCCGCGACAACACGATCCTGCACGAACTGGCCCACATGTGGTTCGGCGACCTGGTCACCATGCGCTGGTGGGACGACCTGTGGCTCAACGAGTCGTTCGCCGAATGGGCCGCCCACTACGGCATGGACGAAATCGCCCGACTCAGCGGCTCAGGTGCCGAACCGTGGGCGACCTTCGCGAGCGGGCGCAAGACGTGGGGCTACCGCCAAGACCAGCTGCCCAGCACCCACCCGATCGCCGCCGACATGGTCGATCTGGTGGCCGTGGAGCACAACTTCGACGGCATCACCTACGCCAAGGGGGCGTCCGTGCTGCGCCAACTGGTGGCCTTCGTCGGCCTGGACGACTTCCTCGCCGGCGTGCGCGCCTACTTCGCCCAGCACGCCTTCGGGAACACCACGCTGGCCGACCTGCTGGCGGCGCTGCACGCGGCGTCCGGACGAGACCTGTCCTTCTTCTCCGGCGACTGGCTGGAGACCGCCGGCGTCAACACCTTGCTGCTGGACTTCGCCACGTCGCAGGGCCGGCTGCGCGACGTCCAGGTCGACCAGCGCGCACCGGCGGCCTGGCCGACCCTGCGGCGCCACCGCATCGCGATCGGCAGCTACGACCTGGTGGACGGCCGGCTCGCCCGGACGCACCGGGTCGAGACCGACATCGCGGGCGCTTTGACCCGCGTCCCGGAACTGGACGGCTCGCCGCGGCCGGCGCTGCTGCTACCCAACGACGACGACCTGTCCTACGCCAAGATCCGGCTGGATCAGCAGTCCTTGGCGACCGTCGTGGCCTCGATCGACCGCTTCACCTCGGCGCTGCCCCGGGCCTTGTGCTGGGGCGCCACCTGGGACATGTGCCGAGACGGCGAGATGATGGCCGCCGACTACGTGGAGTTGGCCGTCCGGGGGGTCGGGGGCGAACCCGACATCAGCACCGTCGAGATCGTCCTCGCCCAGGCCAGGACGGCCGCCGACTACTACGCCGCTCCCGCCGATCGGCACGCCCTGCGCGCCCGGTTGGCCGACGGTCTGACCGGGCTCATCGCGGGAGCCGAACCCGGCAGCGATCACCAACTCGCTTTCGTCCGGGCGCTGTTGCCTTCCGGGGACGGCGCCGGGCACGTCGATCGGCTGAGCCACTGGCTGCATGGCGAGGACGTCCCCACCGGGCTGAACGTGGACGCCGACCTGCGCTGGCGAATCCTGCTGGACCTCGCCCGGCTGGGCGCGGCGACCGACGACCTGATCGCCGCCGAGCAGGGCCGCGACACCAGCCTCACCGGACGCGAGTGGGCGGCGGCCGTCGGTGCGGCCCGGCCCACGGCGCCGGCCAAGCGCGCCGCCTGGGAGTTCGCGACCGCGCGCGGGGACGTCCCCAACGAGGCGCAACGCAAGGTCTGCCTGTACTTTTGGCAGTTCGACCAGGACGCCGTATTGGAGCCGTATCTGGGTGCTTACGTGGAGCTGGTCGAGGCCATCGCCGAGCGGTCGCAGGGGTGGGCCGAGCGGAGCCAGACGCTGCGGAACAACGCGCTCACCTTGTTGTTCCCCCGGCCGCTGGCCGACGGGGACTTCTTGGACCGGCTCGAGCGCTGGGCGCTGCAGCACGACCTGCCCGCCTCCGTCCGGCGAGTACTGGTCGAAAAGCACGACGACGCCGCACGTTCGCTGCGGGTCCAGCAACTCAACCGCCAATCGGTGCACCCCGGCGGGAGGCACTGACGTGCCCACCGTGGCCGAGGTCGCGGCCGCCCTGGAGCGGCGCTACCCGCTGCACCTGGCCGAGGACTGGGACCGGGTCGGCCTGGTCGTCGGCGATCCCGACGCTGAGGTGACCGGCGTCCTGGCCACGGTCGACGTCACGGACGCGGTGATCGCCGAGGCCATGGCGGTCGGCGCCGACCTGATCGTCGCGCACCATCCGCTGCTGCTGCGCGGCATCAGCACCGTGCGCGCCGACCAGCCCAAGGGACGCCGCGTCCTCGCCCTGGCCGGCGCCGGCATCGCGTGCTACGCCGCCCACACCAACGCGGACTCCGCCCCGGGCGGCGTCTGCGACGCGCTGGCGGCGCGGCTCGGCCTGGTCGACCTGATCGCCCTCGACGCGCGTCCAGAAGACCTGGACAAGCTGGTCGTCTTCGTTCCCACCGAGCACCTGGCCCCGCTCGTGGACGCCGTCGCCGCCGCCGGCGCGGGTTCGATCGGCGACTACGACCGCTGCTACTTCGCCTCGCCGGGGACGGGCAGCTTCCGCCCGCTGGCCGGCGCCGAACCCTACGTCGGCGCGGTCGGAGAAGTAGAGCAGGTCGCCGAGCAGCGCGTCGAACTGGTGCTTCCCCGGCGCGCGCGCGAGCGCGTGGTGGCGGCGATGCGGTCGGCGCACCCGTACGAGGAACCCGCGTTCGACGTCATCCCGCTCGCCGGTTTCCCCGGTGGACGACCGCGCGGGCTGGGCCGGGTCGGCCGGCTTGGCCAGCCCCTGGCCGCCCGCGATTTCGCGGCGCTGGTGGCCTCTCGGACGCCGGCCACGGTGACCGGCGTCCGCCTCGCCGGCGACCCCGGCAAGCTGGTCGAGCGGGTCGCCGTCCTGGCGGGGGCGGGCGATTCGCATCTCGAGGCGGCGCGCGCCGCGGGCGTCGACGCGTACGTCACCTCGGATCTGCGCCACCACCCGGTGGAGGAGGCGCTGGCGCACGCGGGAGCACCCGTCCTGGTCGATCTGGCGCACTGGGCGGCGGAGTCCACCTGGCTACCGGTGCTCGCCGGGCAACTGCGCGACGACTTCCCCGGCCTGGAGGTCACCGTCTCGTCCGTGCGCACCGATCAGTGGACGCTGCGCATCGACCAGGGCCTAGGACCCAAGCCGGGTTAGCGTTAGGACCATGCTGATCGTCACGACCCAGTCCATTCCCGGCTACCGCGTCGACGCCGTGCTCGGCGTCGTGGTCAGCGTCTCGGTGCGCGATTCCATGTACAGCGCGGACGGAATCGTGGCCCACACCAGCGACAAGCGTGCGATGGCGTCCATGGGTTTCGACGCCGAGGCCGAGGCCCTGGACCGCATCCGGGCCGAGGTCGAGCGTCGCGGCGGAAACGCGCTGATCGACTGCAGGCTCGACACCGACGAGATCTTGGAGCGCTTCTCCAAGGTGACCTGTTACGGCACCGCCGTTTCGGTCGTCCCCATTCCGCAGGGCCAAGACGGCGCCACCGGACAGTCCAGCGCCGAGGCGGCGAATCTGCGCTGAGGGGCCCGGCTCAGGCCGTTCGGCTCAGGCTGTTCGGCTCAGGCAGTCTTCCCGCGCTGAATCAGCTTCCCGGCGAAGCCGAGCACCGTGAAGACCAGGCCGATCCCGAACGGGATGGCGTACAAGACGATCATGTAGTCGAGCACCGAGGGCGCCGGG
>JBDHZK010000078.1:0-12420 GCA_039811865.1 Propionicicella sp.
CCTGAGTAACCGAACCATCCTGTTTGGTGGAGGTGCTTGTCACGTAGCGATAGGTGCCGCTGATCACCTTAAGGTCCAGGCCTTTGCACGGCAGGAGTTCCCCGATCGCCGGGACGTAGGCGCGGCCGGAGGCAAACGGGGCATCGTCCAAGCGATCTCCCGCAGAGTGGTTCCCTTCCTTGCGGAGCGCGGGCCCTATGGCGCTGCTGGCCGTCCTCGGGCGACGCGCTCCGGCAAAGTTCAGCAAATCTTCGTGGAGCCTAGACTCAGCACATGGACCTTGACCAGAAAGCGCCGCAGGAGCTTCGGCGAAGCGTGGTGGTGGCCGCGCCCCGGGGGTACTGCGCTGGGGTCGATCGAGCCGTCGTGACGGTTGAGAAGGCCCTCGACCTGTACGGCCCGCCGGTGTACGTGCGCAAGCAGATCGTCCACAACCGGCACGTCGTCGAGGACCTCGAGGCCCGCGGTGCGATCTTCGTCGAAGAGTTGGAGGAGGTCCCCACGGGAGCGACCGTCGTCTTCTCGGCGCACGGTGTCTCCCCGGCCGTCCAGGAGGACGCTCGTGAGCGAGGCCTGAAGACCATCGATGCGACCTGTCCGCTGGTGACCAAGGTGCACAACGAAGCGCGGCGGTTCGCGGGGCAGGGTCTCCAGATTCTGCTGATCGGGCACGGCGGCCACGAAGAGGTGGAAGGGACGACGGGTGAGGCGCCCGATCACATCAGGCTCGTCGAGTCCCCGGCCGACGTCGACGATCTGCAGATCCCAGAGCCCGAAAAGGTCGCCTGGCTAAGCCAAACGACGCTCAGCGTGGACGAGACCTGGGCGACGGTCACAAAGCTCCGCGAGCGCTTCCCGGCGCTGATCGACCCGCCGAGCGACGACATCTGCTACGCCACGCAAAACCGGCAGTCGGCGGTGAAACAGATCGCCGCGGACGCCGACCTGGTGATCGTCGTTGGGTCGCGAAACTCATCGAACTCGGTGCGTTTGGTGGAGGTGGCGCTCGAGGCGGGGGCACGGGCCGCACACCGGGTAGACAACGCGGGTGAGGTGGATCTGGCCTGGTTGGAGGGGGTCTCGAAGGTCGGAGTCACCTCCGGGGCGTCCGTGCCGGACGAACTCGTGGCCGGTGTCCTGGAGTTGCTCGAGCAGCATGGATACCCCGCCGCCGTTGAGGAACGGTTGACCGAGGAGAACCTCGTGTTCGCCCTGCCGCCCGAACTTCGGCGCGACCTCCGGGCGGCCGAGGACTGAGCCCGCAACGCGTGACTGCGGGTTCAGTCGCGGTGGGTTCAGATCAGGAATCGGTACAGCGGGCTGTCGGGCTCGATCGGCTCGGCGCTCATCGGCGATGCTGCCATTCGTGCAAGCAGCGCGGGCAGGCCGTCGGGGTTGCCAAGCTCGATGCCCACCAGCGCCGGTCCGGTCTCGCGGTTGCTCCGCTTCACGTACTCGAACAAGGTGATGTCGTCGTCCGGGCCGAGGACTTCGTCCAAGAACCTGCGCAGTGCCCCGGGCTCCTGCGGGAAGTTCACCAAGAAGTAGTGTTTTCGTCCTTCGTAGACTAAAGACCGCTCCAGAATCTCGGCGTAGCGCGACACGTCGTTGTTGCCGCCAGAGAGCACCACGATCACGTCGGAGCCTGGGGTCGGCGCGATCGCGTCGAGCGCCGCTGCCGCCAGAGCCCCGGCGGGCTCGGTGATGATGCCGTCCACCTGATAGAAGGCGAGCATCTCGCTGCAGATGCGACCCTCCGGGACGTCCAATAGCCGAGGCCGGTGGCGGCGCGCGATCGCGGACGTCAGGGCGCCGGCTCGGCGGACCGCGGCACCGTCCACGAAGGTGTCGATCCGGGGTAGGTCCACCGGACCCCCCGCCATCACTGCGGCGGCCATGCAGGCGGCCCCGGCCGGCTCGACGCCGATCACCGCTACCTCGGGGTGGCGTTCGTTGAGCCAGGTCAGGCAGCCGGCCAGCATTCCGCCGCCGCCGACCGGAATCACGAACGTGTCCGGCGCGTGCCCGAGCTGGGCCACCACCTCCATGGCCAGGGTGCCCTGTCCGGCAATGGTTCGCGGGTCGTCGAAGGCCGGGACGATCTCCGCCCCGGTGCGGGCCGCTTCCGCCTTCGCGGCGGCGGCGGCCTCGTCGTAGGTGTCGCCCACGATCACGAGCTCGATCGAGCCGTTGCCGAGGGCGAGCATGCGTTCGCGCTTTTGTCTGGGCGTGGTCGAGGGGACGAAGATGCGACCTTTGATGCCGAGCCGGGCGCAGGCGAACGCAACGCCTTGGCCGTGGTTGCCGGCGCTGGCGCAGATGACACCGTGCGAGCGCTCGGCGTCGCTCAGCGTGGCGATCAGGTTGTAGGCCCCGCGGATCTTGTACGAGCGGACCGGCTGCAGGTCCTCCCGCTTGATCCAGACGTTCGCCCCGGTGCGCTGCGACAACCGCTCGTTGAACTGAAGCGGGGTCACGACGGCGACACCAGCCAGATCGGACGCGGCCCGCTCGACCGCGCTTGCGTCCAAGTTCACCGCGCCATTGTGTCGGTTCGGAACCCGGCGGGGCCACACCATTGCCCTTCGGTCGACGGTCGAGGCAGGGCTGGGCGACGACCGCGTGGCCGATGGTCGCGGTCGGAGGTGGAATCGTGCGGCGAGTCGCGCAGCCAGACCCGGCCCCAAGGCGCGCCGGGTGAGCCGAGACCCTGACCGCCGCACGTTTCCACATTGAGCGGGTTCTTCTTCGACGAGGTGGGCCCGCGCTTGGACCTGAGTGGTGGGCGGGACGCCCCCACGAGCCCGTGGGCGGGACGCCCGCACGAAACGACTCCGGTGGCCGGCCCCCGGTGCGTCGAGCGGAAACTGTCGGAGGCCCCCGGCAGGATCGAATCCATGGACACCAACTCCTTGCTCTGGCTGGCCGCGGGGCTGCTGTTCGGCGCCGTGGTCGCGCACTGGGTGACCCGTCGATTGCTGGCGGCGCACGCACAGGCCGGGGATGCCGAGGAACGGGCCGAGCTCGAACGCGGTCGAAGCGAGACGGCGCAGGCTCGAGCCCTGGCATCGGACGCGCGAGCCGAGGCGGCCGATGCCAGGGCCGAGGCGGCCCAAGCGCGCACGGAGTTGGCCCGTGCGGGCACCGAGGTTGCCGCGGCACGCAGCGATGCCGCGAACGCCAGGACTGCCGCGGCTGAGGCAAATGCGGCGGCGGCGGATGTCCGGGCCGAATTGTCCGGGGTCAGGGCCGAACTTGCCGGCGCGCAGGAGTCCGTCGAGGCCGCAAGACGCAGGGCCGAGGAGTTGAGGGCCGATCGGGAATCGCTGGTAAACCAGTTCAAGGTCTTGTCCGCTGAGACCCTGGAGCGCCAGGGAAAGCAGGCCGACCAGACCGCCGAACAGCGGCTCCGGGCGACCGACCAGTTGTTGGGGCCGGTCCGCGAAAGCCTGGAAAAGTTCAACGCACGCCTGACCGAGGTGGAGAAGGAGCGGGTGGCGATCGCGACCGAGTTGCGGGCGCAGGTGCAGACCGTCCATGCAACCGGGGAACGGCTCCGGACGGAGACATCCGCGCTGGTCACCGCCCTGCGCAAGCCGCAGGTGCGCGGAGCCTGGGGAGAGCTCCAGCTCAAGCGGGTAGCCGAGGTCGCCGGCATGGTGCAGTACTGCGATTTCGTACTGCAGGAGACCTCGCAGACCACGGACGCCACGATTCGCCCGGATATGAAGGTCAACCTGGCCGACGGCAAGTTCATCTACGTCGACTCCAAGATGCCGCTGAGCGCCTTCCTGGACGCGCAGCAAACCACTGACCAGCACGAGCAGCAGCGCTACCTGGAGCTGTTCGCGAAGAACGTGCGGGGACACGTCGACGCGCTGTCCGGCAAAAAGTACTGGCGCGCCGACACCGCGACGCCGGAGTTCGTGGTGCTGTTCATGCCGGCTGAGGCGCTGGCCGCCGAGGCGCTGCAACTGCTGCCCGACCTGCACGAGTACGCGGCGCTGCGGAACGTGATCCTGGCCACCCCGACAACCCTGATCGCCCTGCTTCGGTCCGTCTCGTACGGGTGGAAGCAGGCTGCGCTGGCCGAGAGCGCGGCCGAAGTCTTCCACCTGGGCCGCGAGTTGTACGAGCGCCTCGGGACCCTCGGCGGGCACTTCGACAAGGTGGGCCGTACCCTCGGCGCGACCGTGAAGGCGTACAACTCGGCGGTGGCGTCGATGGAATCCCGCGTGCTCGTCACCGCCCGGCGCTTTCGCGACCTGCGGGTGAGTGACGCCGAACTGGAAAGCATCAGCGGGGTCGACGAACAGCCGCGGGTCATCACGGCCACGGAACTCGTCGCCGACGCCGTCCAAGTCGAGCCCCTGATCGGACGCCAGCCGCGAGCGCGCCTGGCTGCGGCGCCGTCCAGCGACGCGGACGCACTGTTTCCACGCGATCCCGACCTGGACGGTGTGATCCGCGAAGGGACGCAGCCTCCTCGCCGCAAGACGCGCGACGCGGGCTGACGCCAGTCCCTGCGTCGCTTGGCCGCGGGTTCGTGGGAGGGCATCGGAGCGTTTGGGCCACCTTCAGTTCGACACTCGGGGGACTGACCCCGTCGAAGGGGTCCGGGGTCGTTCCGGGCACTGCGCGCCGACCACCGGCACGGGCGTCCACTCATCCGGCCGGTGTCCCCAGAGGTGCTCCGGAGCGCGGTGCCCAACTAGGTTGAGGGCATGTCGCACATCGACGATCTGGCCGCGTTCGTCGGCGCGTCGCCCTCGTCCTTCCATGCCGCGCGTCAGTCCGCGGACCGTCTGGTCGCCGACGGGTTCACCGAACTGGACGAACGGCAGCCTTGGAGTTTGCAGCCCGGGGGCTTTGTGGTCGTCCGGGACGGTTCGTTCATCGCGTTCCGCGTCCCGGACCCTCCGGACGGCTTCCGCATCGTCGGCGCGCACACCGACTCGCCCGGGTTCAAGGTGAAGCCGGAATCGCTGCTGTGGGCCTCCGGTTGGCGGCAGGTCGGCGTGGAGGTATACGGCGGCCCGCTCCCGAACTCCTGGCTGGACCGTGAGTTGGGCATCGCCGGCCGCGTCGTCACGCGCGCAGGCGTGGAACACCTGGTCAGGACGCCAGCATGGTTACGGATCGCCCAACTGGCGATCCACCTCGATCGCAGCCAGGGAGAGAAACTTGCCCTGGATCGGCAGCACCATCTGCAGCCCGTCTTCGGCATCGGGGCCCCCGTGGACGTCCTTGACCTGGTCGCTACCGAGGCCGGGGTCGAGCCCGGGGAGGTCGCGGGGCACGACCTGTTCGCCTATGTCGCCCAGCCGCCCGAAGTCTTCGGGCCGCAGAACGACTTGTTCGCGTCCGGACGCCTGGACAACCTGTCCAGCGTTCACGCCGGTCTGCGCGCGCTGCAGGTCGCCGAGCCGGGACCGGACGTCCAACTGCTGGCCTGCTTCGATCATGAGGAGGTCGGCAGCGCCAGCGCGACCGGGGCCGCCGGCGCCTTCCTGGAGACCGTGCTGTCGCGCATTGCCGCGTCACTTGGCCGCACTGCGGCGGAGCATGCGGCCGCCCTCGCGCGCAGCACCTGCGTCTCCGCCGACGCGGGCCACGCCGTCCACCCGAACTACGCCCACCTGCACGACCCGGCGCATCGCCCACTGCTGAACCGCGGGCCGCTGTTGAAGACCAACGCGAACCAGCGTTACGCCACGGACGCACTCGGGGCAGCGATGTGGCGCCGGGCGTGCGCGGAGGCGGGCGTCCCTACTCAGACTTTCGTGTCGAACAACGACGTCCCTTGTGGCTCCACCATCGGGCCCATCACCGCGACGCGCCTGGGCATCCGGACCGTCGACGTCGGCATCCCTTTGCTTTCGATGCACTCGGCGCGGGAGTTGGCGGGCGCGCACGATCCCGGCTATCTGGCCGCCGCGCTCGGGGCGTATCTGTCCGGCGCCTGACCGGCCGGCCAGGCGGCCAGCGGTTTGGGGCGGCAGCACTCGCCCGATCGCCCAACCAACGTTGGCTCGGGGCCAGGGCCGTTTCGGAGCCCGGGCATTCGCGCCCGTAGGCTGTCCGCCGTGGCTTTGACAATCGGCATCGTCGGGCTGCCCAACTCGGGCAAGTCGACCCTCTTCAACGCGCTCACCCGCAACAACGTGCTCGCCGCGAACTATCCCTTCGCGACGATCGAGCCGAACGTCGGCGTCGTGGGTGTCCCGGACGAGCGCCTGCCGGTGCTGGGCAAGATGTTCTCCTCGGCGGCGATCATCCCCGCGACGGTGAGCTTCGTGGACATCGCCGGCATCGTGGCCGGAGCCAGCCAGGGCGAGGGCATGGGCAACGCCTTCCTGGCCAACATTCGCGAGGCCGACGCGATCTGTCAGGTGACTCGCGTCTTCCGCGACCCGGACGTCACCCACGTCGCCGGTGGGGTGGACCCGGGCTCCGACCTGGAGACGATCTCCACCGAGCTGATCCTCGCCGACCTCCAGACCATCGACCGCGCCCTTCCCCGCCTGGAGAAGGAGGCACGAATCAAGAAGGAGTTGCAGCCGCGGCTCGCGGCCGTCCAGCAGGCGCGTGAAGTGCTGGACGCCGGAAAGGGCATCCACCAAGCCGGGCTCGACCCCGCGCCCCTGAAGGATCTGTTCCTGCTCACAGCCAAGCCGTTCCTGTACGTGTTCAACTGCGACTCCGACGAACTCGCCGATGAGGCTGTGCTGGCTCGGCTGCGCGACCTGGTCGCCCCAGCCGAGGCGGTGTTCATCGACGCGAAGATCGAGTCCGAGCTGGTGGAGATGGAGCCTGACGAGGCTCGCGAGTTCCTGGTCGAGATGGGCATCGATGAGCCCGGCCTCGCCACGCTCGCCCGCGTCGGATACCAAACCCTTGGTCTCCAGAGCTATCTGACGGCCGGTCCCAAGGAATCGCGTGCCTGGACGATCCGCCAGGGCGCGACCGCGCCAGAGGCGGCCGGGGTGATCCACACCGACTTCCAGAAGGGCTTCATCAAGGCGGAGATCGTTTCGTTCGACGACTTGATCGCGGCCGGTTCGATGGCCGCCGCTCGCGCCGCCGGCCGCGTCCGGATGGAGGGTAAGGACTACATCATGCGCGACGGTGACGTGGTCGAGTTCAGGTTTAACGTCTAGCGTTATTGACGTTCTTCGTTATAGACTGGTTTCGTGATCAGATCGTTCGGAACCAAGGACACCGAGCGGATCTGGCACGAGCAGTACGTCAAGTCGCTCGATCGCAGGATCCAGCGCGCCGTGCTGCGCAAGCTTGAACTCATCCATGCGGCTGCCGACGTCGAAGACCTCAGAATCCCGCCCGGCAACCGGCTGGATCAGCTCAAGGGTGACCGCGGAGGACAACACAGCATCCGCGTCAATGACCAGTGGCGGACCTGCTTCGTATGGAGGGATGGAGGTGCCCATGATGTCGAACTCGTCGACTACCACTGACCTGATCGACCCGATCCACCCGGGCGAGATCCTCATGGAGGACTTCATCGAGGGGTTCGGGATCACGCAGAACAAGCTCGCCGTCGCCATCGGCGTTCCGCCGCGACGGATCAACGAGATTGTCCACGGGAAGCGCGGTATCACCGCCGACACGGCCGTGCGGTTGGCCAAGTACTTCGGGAACTCGGCAGAGTTCTGGATGAACCTCCAGAGCCACTACGAGTTGAGGGTCGAGCGACGCGCTCTCCAGGCGCAAGTCGATGCCATCGAGCCGCTGCAGATCGCATGAGCCGACTCGTCGTGGTCTCCGGCCTCCCTGGGTCCGGAAAGACGACGCTGGCCCGAGGGCTGGTGGACGTGTCGAAGGCTGCCTATCTGCGGGTCGATGTGGTGGAGACGCCGCTCGTCCGGGCGGGTGTCGCTGTGGGTCCGCTGGGTTACGAGATAGTCCGTGAGCTCGCGGCGTCGAACCTTGCTGCGGGTACGGGGGTCGTCGTTGACTTGGTCAATCCTCTGCCGATCACGCGACAGATGTGGACCCGCCTTGCGGCAGAGCAAGATGTTCCCCTGATCGTCTTCGAGTGCCATGTCCCCGACGCCGCTGAGCATCGGCGCCGTGTTGAAGCACGCTCGCCCGATCTTGTCGGCCAAGTGGTCCCTTCGTGGGGCGAGGTGGAGAGCCGGGAGTATGTGCCGTGGGACGAGGAGCGTGACGGCCACCGACTTGTCGTTGACATGACCGACGCCGACGAAGGCATCACGCGCGCGATAGCGTTCCTGGCCGCCGAGGGCGGCAACGGGCCGGGCTGGCGACCATGACAGTGGTCAACGGTGATCATCCGTCGTCATGAGATGTGCATCGGCTACGGAACGTGGTCGAGTTCCACTTCAACGTGTGAGTCGGCGCCTCGTGACCTTGGCTGTGGACGGACTGCGCACAGGCGACGCAGTTCGACGGCTACACCGCGAGCGCGCAGGAAACGAAAGTGGCCATGTAGAGCAGCCCCAGCACGACATGCAGAGGTAGGTTCCACCGCAGGTAGGTGGTCACCTCCGGCTCCTCAAGTCGGCCCCCCGAGTTGAGCTTCTCCTCGACTCGGGCGAATCCAGACGGCCAGTGCAGCAGGAGGTAATAGAGCGGGAAGACCAGAACCGCGAGGGCCTGCGGGGCCAAGGGCCGGTCGTGCCAGTTCGCCAACAGGGAACCGAGGGCCAGCAGGATCTGCCCGGCTGGGGTGATCAGCCCGTACTTGAGCTTAGCCTTTGTCTGGGTGCGGAACGGCCCGTACCGTTCGGAGAAGAAGTCCCAGTCGCGCTGCCGCACGAGGCGATTGAACAATGCCCCCAGCGTGACCACGTAGGAGCACGCGACCCCAACCGAGAGTCCCAGTCCCAGCAGGTTCAGCGCATGCGCAACTTGGGTCATACTCAAACCTAGACTCGGGCTCGGTCCGATGATCGGTGCACCAGCGGGTCCATGCTCTACGGAAGCGGCGAGCACCGGGACCCGCGCGCCGGATCCATGCTGGGCGCGCTGTTGGAGTCGCTGGCCACGCTGTGCGTGATGACGGACGCGTGCGGGCCATCAAGTTCCAGCGCGATGCCATGCTCGACGCCGCGATGGACCTCAACTCGCTTCGCGTGCCGCCGGGAAGCCGCCGGGAAGCGCTGAAGGGTGACCGGGCGGGCCAGCGCAGCTACCGGATCAACAAGCAGTGGCGGATCTCTTTCGTCTGGACCGACGCTGGACCCGATGACGTGACTATCGAGGACTCTCACTGAGGTGCACCGTGACGCCACCACGATTGCGCCCAGTGGCCGCTGGGCCCGCGTGTGGAGCGGTGTCGCCCTCGTCGTGAGCAGCGTGGCGCCTGTCCTCATGGCCATCGACCCAATGCGAGCCGGACTCTGGCTGAGGGTCATGTTCGTGGTCGCGATGCTGTGGCTGGGTCGGAGGTGGGCGAACCCGTCGTAGAGGTCTGGTCGTGCCTGAGTCCTCGATCCCTCGTACTGGCGTTCCGGTGCTGCTGGGGGAGTTCCGCTTCAATTGGTTGTTCTGATCTGGTGTCGGAGGCCTTGCGCAGACTCTCGGGGCCGCGACTGTAGCCCGATTGGTCTACTGTGGAGTAGACTTTGCGTCATGACTGGTACGACAACGATCCGGGTGAGCCGCGAGACGCACGCGAGGGTGACGAAGCTCGCTGCGCAGCGCCACGAGACGATCGATCAGACGGTTGCGTGCGCCCTGCGTGCACTCCGCCAGGAAGCGATCGGTCGGGATCTCGCGATCCCGCTGACCGACGATGAGACGGTATGGCTCGATGCTGACGCCGGGTGACGTTGTCCACCTCGATCTGGGGACGCCCGCGGGCAGTGAGGCTCGACTGCAACGTCCTGCGGTGGTGGTGACTGCTGCTCGCGTAGTTCGAGGCGATCCCAACGTGGTTCAGGTGGTTCCTTTGACGAGAACTGTCCGCGACAGTGGGTCCGAGATCGTGATCGAACCCGACCACACCAACGGGCTCGGTGACGTGTCATCGGCGCAGTGTCAGCACGTGAGGTCGGTAGCGGTGACCCGGGTCAGTGCCAGGACGGGCAATGTTGGCCCGGTCATCCTCGGCGAACTGCGCGAGACGCTGGCCCTCTTGCTCGACTTGTAGCGACGGAGGTCCGACGGTCGTCTGCTTGGAACCCTGTCTGGCTTTCGCCGCATTGCCCTTGGAGGGCGAAGGTGTCGAGATCCGGGTCTACCTGTCCCTGGAAGCCCAGCCGCGCTTCGTCGTGGCCGGCGCTGCCGGCATGTTCGAAAACTACGTGCCGCTACGCACCGATCTTCCTGCGCTTGAGTTGGCCGCGGCAGAGTGGGGAGCTGACCTGCGCGCGTTTCCAGCGCGGGGTCATTGACAAGGGTGTCAGTCCGTAGCTTAGGAGGGCTCAGTGAGGCACATTCCCGGCGCCGATTGGGGGTTTCCCGGAGGCTGAGGTTGGTGATGCGCGGAGCGACAGCAGTTGTCAATCGGCCACGAACGTGGTCGAGTTCAGGTTCATTTCGTAGGGGAACGTCTCGACTCGAAGACCATCAGCGCCCCTCGGCGGTGTTCGTGAACCGTCCCGGTGTCAGTTGCGCCACACCTCGACGACATCGCTGCCAGAGTGCGGAACTGGAGTCTCTGCTGGACGGCGATCATCGCGCCGCCGTCGACGAACTCGTTGTGGCAGAGCATCGTGGCTCACATGTTCAGACCGAAGAGGTCCTCCACACGCACGCCGAGTTCCCGGGCAAGTAGCAAGGCGAGAATGGTGGACGGCACGAACACGCCGTTCTCGACCGTGTTGACCGTCTTGCGGCTGACACCGACGCGGACCGCGAGTTCCGCCTGGCTGAGGCCCGCGCGGGTACGGGCATCCCGGAGCCGGACGACCAGGCGTCCGTCAGGCATCGGACTCGGCCCGGAGCTCGAGGACAGCCCAGACCACTCCAGTGGACAGGACGCCCAGGGTCAGCACCGGGATGGCGACCACGTGGGCGGCGACCATCTCGACGCCAAGGGCACCAGCGATCGCGACCCCGGCGGTCAGCGCAAGGGTCACGGCCAGCCCCGCCATCGATGCTGTGTGACGGTGGGCGACCGTGAGTTCGTCGCAAAGGCGAGAACGGTCTGTCGGCGTGATTCTGGAGCCGTAGAGGCCGGCCGGGGTGAATACGTACGCCAGCACGACCACAGCCCAGCACAGCAGCCCGAACAGGGTGGCTAGCCTGGCCGACCCACCGAGGAGCGCCGCCACCGTCGCCGGGTAGCAAAGCAGCAGCAGGATGGCGCAGAATCCCAGGCACAGCACCGGACGCCGCCGGGTCAGCTTCTCCACATCCATGATTTCTCCTCGGAGAGTGTCACCTTAAGGTGACACTCCCGAATGTAACCCTGAGGTGACGTTTCTGCAAGTCCAAGTGTTGCCATGGAGCCTCGATAGCACTATGCGAGCGCCTGCTTTGGGGAAAGGTAGTCCCTGCAGCGTTGTCCACAGGTCCGCGGGCGTTCTTGCTCCGGCCAGAGGTAATCCACAGCGACGGGAGTGGGTGCCGCAAGTGTCGGTGGCCAGCACCATGCTTCAGGCATGACCACTTTCAATGAGATGCTCCAGAGCGCCGACGACTGCAGTGCGTTGCTGACTTCCATCCTGGCGGATGGGAAACCCAAGCGAGGTCTCACCCTGATCGCCTCGTCGATCACGCGACCCTGCGGCTACACGGCATCGCCCGCATGCCCATCCCGTACTCGGATCGGACACACCCACGGACGGGGACTACTTCACCGAGGAGTCGGTGCACGAGTTGGGCACGGCCCTGCGCGAGTTGGTTTGGGCCCAGTGGTCCGAACGCCTACTGCCCCTCGCTGGATGTGAGGCGCCCCGGCGCGACCTGGAGAGCGTCGTTTGCCGCGAGGGTGACCCAGGAGGTGGGCGACACCGAAAAGCAATTCCACTTCGGATGCGCTACAGTCACCACTTCCGAGCCGCCTTTCCAGGCGAGACCTTCGCGTTGACGCCCTCCGGGTGGGCCGGTTGTTTCAACGCTTCTGGGCGCATCTCCAGTGTTGGCAACGCACGGTTTGGATATTTCCGCCCCCGGCGCCGGCGACGAGAATGGCGGGGGCGGCGGATTGCGTTCGCGGGGACATTGGCCCGAGTGGGGTGCCACTCGGGCGGGTCCCGGGCGAGAGCGTAAGTGGTGAGTGAAAGAATCAACCCATTGAGCTGCTCGTAGTCGGGTCCAGGGGAGGTCCGTAAATGTCCAAGGGGTCCTGGTGGTCGCCTTGCGAAGAGTATCGAGCTAACGTTGCACGCTTCACGAGGACCGACGCGCTGCTCGCGTTCGCCCTCGTCGTGCTCTCCTACGCCGCGCTCTTCTTCGAGGGCCTGCGCTCGCTGACCCAGCCTCCGTCGG
>JBDHZK010000079.1:0-12182 GCA_039811865.1 Propionicicella sp.
AGCTGTACTAGCCGGTGGCCGCCGCGGCGCCGGCCACGCGTCCGGAGAATAGGCAGCCGCCAAGGAACGTGCCTTCGAGCGCCCGATAGCCCATCATGCCGCCGCCACCGAATCCGGCCACCTCGCCGGCGGCAAAGAGGCCCGGGATCGCCTTTCCGTCCTGACCGAGGCAACGGGCGTCCAGGTCGGTTTCCAGCCCACCCAGCGTTTTGCGCGACAAGATGTTCAGCCGCACGGCGATCAGCGGCCCGGCACCCGGGTCGAGAAGGCGGTGCGGCGCCGCCACTCGAATCAGCCGGTCCCCCCGGTAGGCGCGCGCCGCCCGGATCGCAGCTAGTTGTGCGTCCTTGCCGAACGGGTTGTCGAGCTCGCGATCTCTCGCCTCGATCAGGGTCCGTAGGCTCGCCGCATCGATGGCCGGCACGCCGTCGTCGGCGAGCCGATTCATGCCCCGGACGAGTTCGTCCAGCTGTTCGGCGACCACGAAATCCTCGCCGCGGCGCTTGAATGCCTCCACCGGCGCGGGACCACCGCCGCGCACCCGGGACAGCAACTTCCGCACGTCCCTGCCGGTCAGGTCTGGGTTTTGCTCGGACCCCGACAAGGCGAACTCGCGCTCGATGATCCGCTGGTTCAAGACGAACCAGGAGTAGTCGAAGCCCGTGGAGCGCAGATGGCGCAGCGTCTCGAGGGTGTCGAAACCTGGGAAGTTCGGGGCTGGCAATCGCTTTCCGGCGGCGTCCAGCCACAGCGAGCTGGGCCCGGGGAGAACTCTGATCCCGTGGTTGTCCCAGATCGGGTCGAAGTTGCGCAGGCCTTCGACGTAGTGCCACATCCGATCACCGTTGATCAGGTTCGCCCCGGCCGCCTGCGCCACCCCCAACATCCGGCCGTCCACATGGGCGGGAACTCCGGCCACCATCTTGGCCGGCGGCGTCCCCAGCCGCGCCGGCCAAGCGGCCCGGACCAGGTCGAGGTTGCCGCCGATACCACCGCTGGCCACGATCACCGCCCCGGCTCGAACCTCGAAGTCGTCCACCACCGACCTGCTGGTGGGACGACCCCGCGACGCGGTGGTCGGCTTCAGGACTGCGCCCCGGACGCCCACGACACGGCCCCGCTCGACGATCAACTCATCCACGCGGCGCCTGAATCCCAACTGGACAAGACCCCGGGACGCCTGTTCCCGCAGCCTAGCCTCGAACGGCTCGACCAACCCCGGACCTGTCCCCCAGGTGATGTGGAAGCGGGGCACCGAGTTGCCGTGCCCGGTCGCCGTGCCGTCGCCACGTTCGGCCCACCCGACGATCGGAAAGAGACGATGCCCCATCGCACGCAGCCACGCGCGCTGCTCTCCGGCCGAGAAGTACAGATAGGCCTCCGCCCAGCGACGCGGCCAGAAGTCCTCGGGGCGGTCGAACGCCGCCGAGCCGAACCAATCCTGGCGCGCCAAGGCCAGTGAGTCCCGGATGCCCAGCCGGCGCTGCTCGGGGCTGTCCACGCAGAAGAGCCCCCCGAGGCTCCAGAACGCCTGGCCGCCGAGGCTTTGCTCGCCCTCCTGGTCCAACACGACGACCCGGCGCCCCGCGTCCGCCGCTTCGGTAGCGGCCACCAGCCCGGCCAGCCCGGCACCCACTACGACTACATCGGTCTCCACGCGTCACTCCAAGACCTCTTGCCCGACACCCCTGCTCTTTCCTGGCACGCGATCATCCCCGCCAGGCGCCTCAAAAGCTACGGCCAATGCAGGTGCGAGGGTTGCTTGGCCTCGGAAAGCACCAAAGGGCCCGGCCAGCTTTCGCTGACTAGGCCCTTACTTGGTAGCCCCGACGGGATTCGAACCCGCGCTACCGCCTTGAGAGGGCGGCGTGCTAGGCCGCTACACAACGGGGCCCTAGCTGCTCGCTGCTTCCAGCGAGCCGACAGACTACCAAAGCTGATCTGCTCCAGCGAATCCGTCGTCCGCTGGGGTACTAGGACTCGAACCTAGACTAACGGAGCCAGAATCCGTCGGGCTGCCAATTACCCCATACCCCAATGTGCCTGCGAGAACGGCTTTCGGGTCCGGGACCGGGTTACGATCCGTTGCCTTTGACCTACTCGCAGACGCGCTGGTCGGGTGCGACCAGCGGGACCAAACTCTACTGCACCTTGCCGGTTGGCCTCAAACCGGTGGCCAGCGCAGGGGTCGTGTGGGCCAGATCCAGCTTGCGAGCCAGCCAAATCGCCCCGATCGTGTAGATCGCGAAACCGCCCAGATCGAACAGTGCGTCGATCCAGCCGAGTTCCTGGGTGGCCTTGACCTTCGCCACCGTGCTGAAGATCGCCGCGTACAAAAAGGCGCAGATGTTGTTGATCACGTGGGCGGCGATGCCCGCCTCCAGCCCGCCCGTGGCCACCGCGAGCACGCCGGCGAGTAGCCCGAAGCCGAACCGGTCGAGGAACAACGGCACGTTCTGGACGCCGTGGAACAGGGCAAAAACCAGGGCCGAGGTGACGATTCCGAACCAGTGCGACTTGACCATCGAACCCAGCGCTGTCAGCAGGTAGCCCCGGAAGAAGAACTCCTCGGCAGCGGCCTGAATGGGCGAACTGATCAAGATGACGGCAACGAAGGCAACGAAGTTGTCCTGCGGACGGGCGTCCCACGGCTGCCCGGCCCTGGACGCCAGCAGCACCCCGTTCAGGACAACGACCGCCAACCCGGACGCCAGCAGCAGATAGCGCCACCGCATCCCCGGCTGCACCGAGACGAACCACTGCGGCGCCACGCCGTGGATGAAGTAGGCCAACCCAAGCGAGATGGGGATCAGCAGCCCAAGCCCCAGGTGCACTGCAAGCATGCCCTCGGGACGTTCGAAGGCGACCGCCGAGCGATAGTAGGCGGCGAACTCCCCGGGGTGGCCGACCGCCTGCCAGCCGAGCCACACGAACGCCTGTGTCCCGAAGGGAACGAACACCATGAAGCTCAGCAGCGCCGCGAACACGCCGGCCAGGGCCCGGGCGAGCCCGGCCTGGGCACCTCGCAGGATCCCCGTGTATTCGACGCCGGGCGGCACCGGCTGGCCTTGCGCGGCAGTCTGGTCGACCGTGCCCGGCACGCTCACGGCTGACCCACGACGGTATTGGTGAGCGTCCCGATGCCGGTGATCTCGACGCTGACTCGGCTGCCGAGAGCCATCGGGCCGACGCCAGCAGGCGTCCCGGTAAGGATGACGTCGCCGGGCAGCAAGGTGGCGAACGAACTGCAATAGGCGACCAGTTCGGCGACCTTGTGCACCATGTCGGCGGTGGAAGCGTCCTGGACGAGTCGGCCGTCAAGGGTTGTCCGCAGGCGCAGATCCTCGGCCTCGGCGATCGAGAGGTGGGTCACGATCCAGGGACCGAGCGGGCAGAAAGTGTCGAAACCCTTCGCCCTGGTCCACTGACCGTCGCTTCGCTGCAGGTCGCGGGCGGTGACGTCATTTCCGACGGTGAAACCGAAAATCACCTCGGCTGCCCGCTCGGCCGGGACTTGACGCCCGATGCGTCCGATGACTACCGCCAACTCCCCCTCGTAGTGGACGTCCGAGCTTTCCGCCGGATGGACGATCGCCTCGTCCGGGCCGATCACCGACGTGTTCGGCTTCATGAAGACCAGCGGATTCGATGGGACGTCGTGGCCGAGCTCGGCCGCATGCAGGGCGTAGTTGCGGCCCACGCCGAACACCTTGCTTCGCGGCAGCACGGGGGCGACCAGCCGGACGTCCGCGAGCTCGTGCCGGGCCCCGGTGAAGTTCACCGGCCCGGCAAGCGGATCTCCGGTCAGGGCTGCGACGGTTTCGGGGTGCTCACCGCCGTCCGCGGCAAGTTCGACGATGCCGTACTCGGGGCCGGCTCCGGGGGCGACGAAACGAGCGATGCGCATGGCCGGCAGCCTAGTGTCGCGCCGCGGACTTCCGCCCACCCCACCCGTCGGTCGACCAATCAGGGCGCCGCGGCCAAGAAGACGAAGGTGGCCAGCAGGACCAGGTGGACGCCCGCCTGGAGTCGGTTAGCCCGGCTGCCGCCCAGCGTAAGGATGCTCGCAACGATGCTGAGCGCGAGCAGCAGGATCTGAACGTTGGCCAGACCGAGGTGCAGCGGAGTGGACAAGAACAGCGACAGGATCGCCATCGTGGGAATGGTCAGCCCGATGCTGGCCATCGCCGATCCGTAGGCCAGATTGAACGACGTCTGAACGCGTCCGCGTCGAGCGGCACGGACGGCGGCCAGCGTCTCCGGTCCGAGCACGAGGAGCGCGATCACCACTCCCACGAAGCCCGGGTGCAGCCCGAGCGCCGCCACGATCCGCGTGACGGCCGGCGACTCGGTTTTCGCCAAGCCGACGATCGCCACCAAAGAGATCAGCAGCAGCGCCAGGCTCACCATGGTTGCCCGATTGCTGGCGGACTCGGTGTGGTCCGCGTCGTCCACTGTCTTGCCGTCCTCACCCACCGGCAAGAAGTAATCGCGATGTGTGCGGGTCTGCGTCATCACGAAAAGGAAGTACAGCGCCGACGAGACGATCGCCGCGAACACCAACTGGGGTGCGCTGAAGGTGGGGCCCGGAGCTGATGTGAAGTTGGGCAACACCAGGCACAGCACCGCCACCGCGCTGACCGCCGACAATGCGGAGCCACTCCCCTCCATGTTGAACCGGGCCCAGCCGGACCGGCCGGCGTCCACGGCCACGCTCAGGCCCACGATGCCGTTGAGGGTGATCATTACCGCCGCGAAAACGGTGTCCCGCGCGAGCGTGGCCGAATCCTTGGCACCGCTGCTCATCAGGGTCACGATCAACCCCACCTCAATCACCGTCACGGCGACGGCGAGCACCAACGAGCCGAAGGGTTCCCCGACCCGATGAGCGATCACCTCGGCATGATGAACCGCGGCCAAGACGGCGGCACCCAAGAGGACCGCCAGAATCAGCCCGATTACGGTGCCCGGGTCGAGTTGCCACGTGAAGAGCAGGGCCAGCAGGGCCACCACCGGTGCCCACGTGGTCCACTCGCGCAAGACTCGCAGCCACCTCGGTCCCGCCATCGGCCGATCATTTCACGCCGATCCGACGTCCGTCGGTCCTGTCGATGACGCTCAGTACGGGCCGCCACGCTCAAGCGCCGCGGCCCCCTCCAACAGCATCCAGCCGCTCAACTGCACCGTGAAGTCCCTGCTGGGCACCGCCGAGGACGGCAGGCCCGCCACCTTTGGACGTCCGAGCGACGACGTGTTGGGCGGCACCAGCGCCGGACGCACCCAGTCGTCCCCGAAGAAGGTGCCGCCCGCTCCCTCCGCGCGGTTCGCCCACGCGGCGGCCGCCGAGTCGAGGACGAGCCTGCGCGCCAACGCGCGGGTGGCCCTGTCCGCGGGCTCGTCGCCGGGTAGTTCCAGGGCGACGAGCGTCAGGTAGCGCGAAAGAATGCCGGAGAACAGTCCGCCGTCGCCCCCGGCCCGCCCGACGATCGCCCCGTCGACCAGCAAGTGGTCGGCGACCGCCTTGGTCAGGCGATGAATGCGGGCGCGGTCGCCGCCGCGGCGGGCGAGTTCGAGTTCGGCCCCGAGGACCAGGCCCTGGTTGTAGGTGTAGACGTCGGTGATCAACTCCCCGGGGCGGATGCCTTCCAGGATCAGGAATGTCCGCGGATCGAGCATCCGCGCGTCCATCCACTCGCACGCCTCGCGGGCCCGGCGGACGTGACCCAATCGGGCCATCAGGATCGCCATCGTCCCGTTCGCCGGGACGTTTCGGAACTTGTCGCCGCGCCGCCACGGAATGCCACCTCCGGCGCCGTCGACGCGCCAAAGCCCGTACAGTCGACGCTCGATCACGCGTGGACCCGCGCCGAAGCGGGAGCCGAAGTGTCGTTCGGCCCGCTCCATCGCGAGGGCCAGCCAGGCAATGTCGTCGTTGTACCGATTGATCCAGCGCAACCAGTTGCGGATCCGGACGGTCCTCGGCAGGAGTTCGATGTTGCGCAGGCGGGCCTTGGTCGGGTCGCGCAGTTGGGCGTCGATCAGACAGTCCATGAGGTGCGCCTGCCACCAGTAGTTGTACTCGGCGAAAACCCGGTGCGACCAGACCGGCGGGTAGGACGACAAGCCCAGCCGAGTCCCCGGAATGCCTAGCCACCGCCGCAAATGTCGACGCGTGATCTCCTGCTCGGCGAACCGTGCCCGCTCGGCCCAGGACTCCATAGCTGCGCATCCTGCCATGTCGACCAGGGCCCTGGGCACGTCTCGCGCGACTCCTGGAATACTCCGGCTATGAGCGACGCTGCCCAGGCCTTCGACGCCGTCCAACTGATCCGACTGAAGCGGGACGGGGGCCGGCTGTCCGACGCCCAGATCGACTGGCTGATCGACGCCTACACCAACGGGGGCGTCGCGGAGGAGCAGATGGCGGCGATGGCGATGGCCGTGCTGTTCCGCGGCCTCGACCCCGCTGAGCTTTCCCGATGGACGGCCGCCATGATCGCCTCCGGCCAGCGCCTGGACTTCTCCGGGCTGTCCCGGCCAACGGCGGACAAGCACTCCACCGGTGGTGTCGGCGACAAGGTCACGCTCCCCCTGGCGCCCCTGGTGGCGGCCTGCGGCGTGGCCGTCCCGCAGCTCTCCGGGCGGGGACTGGGCCACACCGGCGGCACGCTCGACAAGCTGGAGTCCATTCCGGGATGGCGCGCAGACCTGACCAACGCGGAAATGATGCGCCAACTCGAGGACGTCGGCGCGGTGATCTGCGCCGCGGGCGCCGGGCTCGCTCCGGCCGACAAGAAGCTGTATGCCCTGCGCGATGTGACCGGAACCGTCGAGGCGATCCCGCTGATCGCGTCCTCGATCATGAGCAAGAAGATCGCCGAGGGCACGGGCGCGCTGGTGCTCGATGTCAAGACCGGGAGCGGCGCCTTCATGACCGACCGTGGGCGCGCCGGCGAACTGGCGCGGACGATGGTCGACCTGGGAAAGGCCGCCGGCCTGAAAACCGTCGCCCTGATCACCGACATGAACACCCCGCTCGGCCTGACGGCGGGAAACGCCCTGGAGGTACGGGAATCGGTGGAGGTGCTGGCCGGCGGCGGCCCGCCGGACGTGGTCGAACTGACCCTCGCCCTGGCAAGGGAGATGCTGGCCGCTGCCGGGGTGGACGCCGACCCGGCGGGCGTCTTGGCCAGTGGAGCGGCGATGGACACTTGGCGCGCCATGATCGCCGCGCAGGGCGGGGACCCCGACGCCCCGCTGCCCACAGCCAAGCACTGTGACGACTTGGTGGCCACGCGGGCCGGGGTGGTCACGCGCATCGACGCGATGGCGGTCGGGCTGGCCGCCTGGCGCCTGGGCGCCGGGCGCGCTCGGAAGGAGGACCCGGTTCAGGCCGGCGCCGGGGTGGAACTCCATGTTCGTCCGGGGGATGAGGTCAGCGTCGGCCAACGACTGCTGACCCTGCACACCGACGCACCCGACCGGTTCGCCCGCGCCCTGGAGGCACTAGCCGACGGAGTGGCGGTGGGCGGCACCCCCTCCGGCGCCCGGCCGGTGGTGCTGGAGCGGATCGACTGATTGGCGGGCGGGGTCAGCGCCGATCGATCAGGCCCCAGCGATAGGCGTCGGACAAGGCGTCCCAACTGGCCTCGATGACGTTGTTGCCGACGCCGACTGTTGTCCAGGTGCGCTCGCCGTCGGTGGTATCGATCAGACTGCGTACGATCGCGTCGGTGCCGTGGCCTTGGTCGAGGATGCGCACCCGGTAGTCGGTGAGTTCGAACGAACCGGCCTGCGGGTAGGCCTTCACCAGCGCCGCGCGCAAGGCGTTGTCGAGCGCGTTCACGGGGCCTTGGCCTTCGCCGACCAGATGCTGCACCTCGCCCTTCGCTTTTACCTTGACCGTCGCCTCGGAGTCGCCGTCGGCGCCTTGCTCGTGCTGGGTGAAGACGCGCCAGGCGACGACGTCGAAGATGCGGTCGCCAACACCTAGTTCCTCCCGGAGCAGCAGTTCGAAGCTGGCGTCGGCGGACTCGTAGGAGTAGCCCTGCATCTCGCGCTGCTTGACCTTGTCGGTTACCTGAGCGGCCAGTTGACGGTCGGACAGGTCGTAGCCCATCTCGCCACCCTTGATCTGGATGTTCGCCCGGCCGGCCATGTCGGAGATCAGCATGCGCATGTCGTTGCCGACGAGTTCGGGGTCGATGTGCTGGTAGAGGTTCGAATCCACCTTGATCGCGGAAGCATGCAGGCCCGCCTTGTGGGCGAAGGCCGAACTGCCCACATAGGGCTGCCGGCTGTTCGGCGGGACGTTGGTCACGCCGGCAATCGCGTGGCTGATCCGGGTCGCCTCGGCCAGCGCCTCCGGCGGTATGAGGCTCCAGCCGTACTTCAACTGCAGGTTGGCGACGACCTGCATGATGTCGGCGTTACCCGTCCGCTCGCCGTGCCCGTTCACGGTGCCCTGCACGTGCATCACGCCTGCGTCGACGGCGGCTAGGGTATTGGCCACCGCGCAACCGGTGTCGTTGTGGCAGTGGATCCCCAGGTCGACCCCGATGACCCCCGCGGAAGACACGATGTCCCCCATCCAGGCGGGCAGCATGCCCCCATTGGTGTCACACAGAACGCACACCTCGGCGCCCGCCTCGGCCGCGGCGCGGATCACCTCGAGGGCGTAGCCGGAGTTGGCGCGGAACCCGTCGAAGAAGTGCTCCAGGTCCACGAACACACGCCGGCCCTCGCTGACCAGATGGGTCACGGTGTCGGTGACCATGGCGAGGTTCTCGGGAAGCGTGGTGCCGAGCGCCCGGATGACGTGTTCGTCATGGCTCTTCGCAACGATGCAGACGACGCTGGTCGCCGCATCAACCAACGCGCGCACCTGCGGGTCGTCGGCGGCCCTGGTACCTACCTTGCGGGTCGCGCCGAAGGCGACCAGCTCGGCGTTGTTGAGCCGCAACTCGCCGGCCGCGGCAGCGGCGAAGAAGGCCGTGTCGTTCGGGTTGGCGCCCGGCCAGCCACCCTCGATGAAGTCGACGCCGAAGTCGTCCAGATGCCGGGCGATTCGGAGCTTGTCGCTGACCGACAGCCGCAGACCCTCCTGTTGGGCGCCGTCGCGCAACGTGGTGTCGAAGACGTGGAAGGTTTCTGGAGCCACCAGGTTGCTCGTCATCAGCGTCCGCCTCACGGTGTCGGGTGCGCGCGCGTCCCGGATCGCCCGGCGCCGCGCGGAGTTCGAACCTACGGTACCGTCAGTTGCTCACTGAGTGAGACTCGAACTCGCCACTCAAGACAGACTCGGTGAGCTCACCCTCGATCGAGCGTGGTCAGCACACCCTGGTCAACCAGCCATGGACGTCCTCGGCGCGGCCGTACTGCACGTCCAGGATCGCGTCGCGGATCTTTCGGGTGATGGGGCTGGCCTCGTCGCCGACCCGCCATTCGCGCTCCGCCGTCTTGAACGCGCCGATCGGGGTGATCACCGCCGCCGTCCCGCAAGCGAAAACCTCGCCGACGTGGCCGTCGGCGATTCCGCCCAGCAACTCCTCCAGCTCGATCCGCCGCTCCACCGGCTTGAGGCCGACGTCCGCGGCGACGGTCAGGATCGCTCCGCGCGTCACGCCCTCGAGGATCGTGCCGGTCAGCTCCGGGGTGACGAGTTCGCCGTCCGCGGTGATCAAGAAGACGTTCATGCCGCCCAGTTCCTCGACGTACTTGCCCTGTGCAGCGTCGGCGAACAGCACCTGGCTGCAGCCGTGCTCATAGCCCTCGTATTGTGCGATCAGGCTGGAGGCGTAGTTGCCACCGCACTTGGCGGCTCCCGTCCCGCCCTTTCCGGCGCGGCTGTACCTGTCGGTGACCCAGATATCGACGGGCTTGACGCCCCCGGTGAAGTAGGGCCCGACCGGGCTGGCGATCACCGAATACGTGACCCCGTGCGCTGCCCGAACGCCCAGGAAGGATTCCGAGGCGAACATGAACGGGCGCAGGTACAGGCTCTTCTCGCCGCCCCCGCCCGGAACCCAGTGCGCGTCCGCGGTGACCAGATTCTTCGCGGAGGTCAGGTAGTCCTCGACCGGCAATTCGGGCAGCATCAGCCGGTCGGCGGACCGGTTGAAGCGAGCCGCGTTGACCTCGGGCCGGAACAACCAGATGGAGTCGTCGGCGTGCCGATAGGCCTTCATGCCCTCGAAGATCTCCTGCCCGTAGTGCAGGACGGCGGCCGACGGGTCCAGCACGAACGGCCCGTAGGGCTTGACCGAATCATCGTGCCAGCCTTCGCCCTTGGTCCAAGTGGCGATGGCCATGTGGTCGGTGAAGTAGTCGCCGAATCCGGGATCACCGATGATCTTCTTCACCTCGTCGAGGGGACGGGCGTGTGGGTTCGGCGTAACCGCGAAGCTGAGGGCCATGCGCGAAGGCTACTCCGCGGCGTCCCCGCTGAGCGCGACCGTTTCGAGCGACCGTCGTCGGGCGCTGAGACCACGGGCGAATGCCCTCGCCGGCTAGTTAGGCTGCGCGAATGCCGAACTCCGACCCGACATCCACCACGCCCACGATCGCCGTCATCGGTGGCGATGGGATCGGTCCCGAGGTCGTCGCCGAGGGACTCAAGGCGCTGCGGGCGGCCGTCGGGGACGACGTGTTCGAACTGGTCCACTACGACCTGGGGGCGCAGCGTTGGCAGCGCACCGGCGAGGTCCTGCCCGACTCCGTGCTGGCCGAGTTGGCGCAGACCGACGCGGTGATCCTCGGCGCCGTCGGCGCGGCTCCGGGCAGCAAGGCGGTGCCGAGCGGACTGCTGGAACGAGGCCTGCTGCTCAAGCTCCGCTTCGCGTTCGACCAGTACGTGAATCTGCGGCCCAGCCGCTACTACCCCGGCCAGGCAACCCCCCTGGCCGCCTCGGTCACCGATCGCGGACCCATCGATTTCGTCGTCGTCCGCGAAGGCACCGAGGGCCTGTACTGCGGCAACGGCGGTTCCGTCCGCACGGGGACGCCGCACGAGTTGGCCACCGAGGTCAGCGTCAACACCGCTTATGGGGCCGAGCGGGTGATCCGGGACGCCTTCCGGCGCGCCACCCGGCGGCGCAACAAGGTCACGCTCGTGCACAAGCACAACGTGCTCGTCCACGCGGGCGGACTATGGAATCGCGTCTTCACGCAGGTGGCGGCCGAGTTCCCCGAGGTCGAGACCGACTATCTGCACATCGACGCCGCGACGATCATGATGGTCGTCGACCCGCAGCGCTTCGACGTGCTGGTCACCGACAACCTCTTCGGCGACATCATCACCGACCTCGCCGCGGCCGTCACCGGTGGCATCGGGCTGGCCGCCTCGGCCAACGTCAACCCCGACAAGACCTTCCCCTCGATGTTCGAACCCGTCCATGGTTCGGCTCCGGACATTGCCGGAAAGCAACTCGCCGACCCCAGCGCGACGATCTTGTCGATGGCCCTGCTCTTGGACCACCTCGGCCGTCCGAAGGACGCCGCGCGCATCGAGGCGGCGGTCACCGCCGACATCACCGAGCGGACTGCTCCCCGGCCCACATCGCAGATCGGCGACGACATCGCCGCCCGCGTCGCCGCTTCCTGACCGGCGGCTCAGCCCGAGCGCGGGTGGGCGTGCCGATGGTGTGCGTCCGGCGTGTGCGGGTGCGAGTGCGTCACCGGTTTGTGGGTGTGCTGGTGGGTGTGCCAGGTGCCCGGTGAAACCGGTTCGGGATGGTCGTGGTCGTGGTGGCCGTCGTCGTGCCGGTGTCGATGCGTGTGCGTGGTTTCGGCGTGAGTGTGCGCGTGATCGTGGGCCTCGGTCAGGTGCAGAAACACGCCGACCGCCATCAATCCGCCCGCCGCTCCAAGTTGCCAGGTGAACGGGTCGCCCAAAACCAGGGCGAGGACCGCCCCGGCGAACGGCGCGGTGGAGAAGTAGGCCCCTGCCCGCGCCGTGCCCACCTCGCGAAGCGCGATGATGAACAGCACCAGGCTCACGCCGTACGCCGCCAGACCGATCAGGCCAGCGCCCAGCACCTGCCCGGCGGACGGCCACGCGGCTCCGGCAGCGAACCCCAGGCCCAGGTTGACCGGCCCGGCGAACAGGCCCTTGATCATCGCGAGCCACGTCTCGTCGGTAAGGGAAACCTTGCGGGTCAGATTGTTGTCGATCGCCCAGCACA
>JBDHZK010000080.1:0-12125 GCA_039811865.1 Propionicicella sp.
ACGGCCGCCGATGACGAACCACCCACCCGCTCGCGTCGTCCGGTCGGGGCACCAGCCCAGTTGGACACCGTCGCGGAGATCTGGATCGATCCCGACTGGTACCGCCTGCAGGCCAGCCCAGACCCGCTACCATCCCCCGGCCTGCCCAAGGTGGTACCGCTGCGTGGCGCGGTGGCGCTGATCGGTCGCCTCTCGCGCAGCCGGGGGATCAACCCCGAGATCGACTGCGAGCCGGACACCGGTACCAGCCGGCGACACGCGCAACTCACCCGCGATGGATCGCGTTGGTGGCTGGAGGACCTCGGTTCGTCCAACGGGACCTACGTCGGCGACGCCGCGGGTCCGCTGCCCACCTCGCCGATCCCACACGGCCGCTTCGAGCTGACGCTCGACAAGCGCATCTACGTGGGCGCCTGGACTCGGATCGTCCTGCGCGCCGCCGCCCCCGAGGAGCTTGAGGCGTTCGCCGGGTGACGGCTCGGGGCCTCGCCGGGTGCGACCAGTCGGATCGACGAGGCCCCACCCTCCTTGACCCGAGGGGGCTCCCGGTGTGCCCACGGCGAACAGAGACGTGCTCTGAGTGCGGGCTGTGGCACGGTGGAGCCGACGACAGGAGACCCATGGAGATCAAGATCGGCATCAAGCAGGCCACCCGCGAGCTGACCGTCGACACCGAGCAGAGCGCCGCCCAGATCGAGGAGGCTCTCCGGACCGCACTCGCCGATGAGGGGCTGCTCGTGCTCAGCGAGCGCAAGGGACGCAAGGTCCTGATCCCAGCCGACCGGGTCGCCTACATCGACCTGGGCCAGGAGAACGTGCGTCCCGTCGGCTTCGGCGCCGTCTGACAAACCGATCGCGGCGCCCACGGGTTAGGGCCGGGGCGCCGGGTGGAGTAGTCTCGAGCACGGCGCACACAGGTGCGCCCTCGCGGCCTGACCCCGGAAACGGTGCGGACGGGCCGGAGTCCGAGTCCAGCCTTGCGGCTGGAAAGACGTAAGGCATGACTCTGACCGAGATCATCACATCCGACGAAACCGCGTCGGAAACGTTCGAAACGCTGGGCGTTCACCCCGACATCCAGGCGGCGCTCGCTGAAGTGGGGATCACCCATCCCTTCCCGATCCAGGCCTTGTCGATCCCGATCGCCCTCGGCGGCGCCGACATGATCGGCCAGGCGCGCACGGGCACCGGCAAGACGCTCGCCTTCGGGATCTGCCTGCTGCAGCGCATCGCCGTCCCGGGCGAACCCGCCTACGACGAGCTGGCGGCACCCGGAAAACCGCAGGCGCTGGTGATGTGCCCCACCCGCGAGCTCGCGCTTCAGGTCTCGAAGGATCTCCAGCTCGCCTCCACCGTTCGCCGCGCCCGCGTGCTGACCGTCTACGGCGGGGTCGGCTACGAGGCGCAGTTGGACGCCCTCGCCTCCGGCGTGGACGTTGTCGTCGGTACGCCGGGACGCCTGCTCGACCTGATGCAGCGTCGCGCACTGGACCTGCGCTACGTCCGCGCCCTCGTCCTGGACGAGGCGGACGAGATGCTTGACCTCGGCTTCCTGCCCGACGTCGAGCGCCTGATCGCGAAGACCCCGGCCGGGCGCCAGACGATGCTGTTCTCGGCCACCATGCCTTCGGCGATCGTCGGCCTGGCCCGGACGCACCTGACCAACCCCGTCCGCGTCCGCGCCGAGGCGCATGACGAAGCGGCCACGGTGCCGGACACCACGCAATTCGCCTATCAGGCGCACGACCTCGACAAGCCCGAGATCGTGGGCCGCATCCTGCAAGCGGCCGGACGTGACCGGGTGATGATCTTTTGCCGTACGAAGCGCGCCGCGCAAAGGATCAGCGACGACCTGGCCGAGCGCGGGTTCCAGGCGACCTCCATCCACGGAGACCTGAACCAGGTGGCCCGCGAGAAGGCGCTGAAGCGCTTCCGCGAGGGCAAGGTCGACGTCTTGGTGGCCACGGACGTCGCCGCGCGCGGCATCGACGTCGCCGACGTCACCCACGTGATCAACTACGAGTGCCCCGACGACGAGAAGGCCTACATCCACCGCATCGGGCGCACGGGACGCGCCGGGGCCTCCGGCGTCGCGGTGACACTGGTGGACTGGTCGGATCTCACGCGGTGGAAGGTGATCAACAAGGCCCTCGGCCTGGAGTTGGACCCGCCGCCGGAGACCTATTCGACCTCGCCGCATCTGTACACCGACCTGGACATCGAGCCCGGGACCCGAGGGCGCATCGTCGAGCCGACCCCGCACGAACCTGCGCCCGAGCGCCCCCGGCGGGAGCGTCCGGCCCGCAGCCGCACCCGTCAGCGGCTGCGCAACGGTCAGGTGTTGGAACGCGAGCACGGCGGCTCGGCCAACGAGCCGTCCGCCGAAGCCCCCGAGGAAGTCGCCGGAACCGACGTGGCGGCCGTCGCTCTTGAGGACGCCCCGCGCAAGCGGCGGCGCCGTCGTCGTCGCCCCTCTACGTCCACCGCCGCTACGTCCACCGCCCCGGCGTCGACCGGGGATGCGCCCGCGGCGATGGCTTCGGCCGAATAGCCCCTAGCCGGGTTCGCCGATCGCTCGGCCCCGAGTCCTAGATTGTGGTCTCAGGCGGCGCGTTGGGCGGCGAAGTTCGACTCGCGCCCGCTGATCCTCCTCGGCGTGATCCGGACGTACTCCGATTCGGTGTCGGAGTGCCACGGGATCCGCAGCAACTCGGACGCGCGGTCGAGCGCCGCGTCATCGTCGATCACGCGGGCTTCGCCCAGCATCACGACGCTCCAGCCCTCGGCCCCGTCCCAGCCGTCGGCCTCGAAGACCACCGTGTTGTACATCACCAGGTCGTGCAGCTTGCTGCCGACGCGGGTGCGGAAAACCAGGGTGTCGCCGTCGATCCCATAGTTCATTGGGAAGATCTCGGGCAATCCGTTGGTGATCACGGCCAGGCGGCCGAACGCGCTGGTCCGCAGTCGTCCCCAGCAGGCGGAGTCGGTCAGTTCGAGGGTGCGTGGTTCGGGCATGGCTTGCCTTCCGGTTTGGATTCTCACTTGGGTGGAGTGGGGTCTGAACAATCTGGTGGACGGCGGCGCCGGCCCTCGGCCGGCGGGCTGGGTTCAGGCGGAGTGCTGGCCCAGGTGGAAGTCGGCGGGGTCCAACGCGCGACGCGACGCGGCCGCGGCCGCCCTTACTCGGGCCGCGGTAGCGGTCAGGTCGCCCGCCTCGGGCACCAGGGCGGCCACGGCGGCGCGTCCGCTGTTGCGCCCTAGCCGCAGTGATCGCTCGGCGCCCACCGCCTCGGGCGGGCACGGCTCGTAGGTGGCGGGATCGCGGACGATCCCGGCGACGTGCAGCCCCGACTCGCAGGCGAAGATCTCGCTTCCCAGGATCGGCGCCTGCGCGCCGATGGGACGCTCGACCCACTCAGCCAGGCGCAGCGCGATGGCCCGCACCGCGTGCAGGTCGTAGGTGCCGCCCGCCTGGAGGGTGAGCCAGGCGCACACCTCCTCCAAACGCGAGATGCCGGCGCGTTCGCCCAGGCCGAGCAGGCTGACGTCCACCCAGGATGCGCCGGCCTGGATCGCGGCGATCGCGCCCGCGGTCGCCATGCCGAAGTCGTTGTGCAGATGGACGCCGATCTCGCCGCCGTACACCAGGCTCACCTCGGTGATCAGGCCGGTGACCAGTTCGGGTGGCGCGATGCCGACGGTGTCGGCGATGCGGACGCGGTCGGCGCCGGCCCAGTCGGCGGCGGCCGCCACATCCCGCAGGAAGCCGACGTCGGTCCGGGTGGCGTCCTCAAGGCCGATCGAAACTGTCGACACCCCCGCGCTGCGGGCCACATCGACCAGCTCGATCACCTGGTCCAGGGCCCAGGGACGATTCCGCCGCAGCCGCGTAACCAAGTGCCGGTCGGACACGGGCAGGGCGAAGGACACGACCTCCGGGCGCAGTGCCGCCGCCATCTCGATGTCCTGCGCCTTGGCCCGGCACCAGATCGCTCGGCGCACACCGGGCGCCGCGGCAGCCGCGACGTCCATCAGTTCGGCGAGCGGTTCGCCTCCGTAGCTGGTCTCCGCCACGGCGTGGCCCAGTTCGATCTCCGCCACGCCGATTCGGGCCAGCGCCGTGACCAGGGCGCGCTTCTGCTCGATCGTGAGGTAGCCGACGGGGGCTTGGGCGCCTTCGCGCAGGGTGGTATCGACCAGTCCGGGCATGTCAACCCTCCGCCAGCTTCGCGTACTGCTCCCAGCGCTCGTCCACGCCCGCCTGGGCGAGCCCGAGCAGCGTCTCGGCGCGCTCGGGATTGGCCAGGGCGATCCGGCGGAACCGGGTTTCGCTGGCATAGAACTCCCGCAGCGGCACCGACGGCTTCTTGGAATCCAGCCTCAGCTTCGGCTCCGCGCCGGGCGTGGGTTCGGGATGGTAGCGGTAAAGCAGCCAGTGCCCGCTCGCGACCGCAGCTCGCTGCCGCTCCACGGCCTGGGTCAGATCGGCGCCCTGCTCGCGGCAGGGGGCGTACGCGATCACCAGCGACGGCCCGGGATAGGCGGCCGCCTCCGCGAAGGCGCGGACCGCCTGCTGCTCGTTGGCGTTGATCGCGATCTGCGCGATGTACACGTCGCGATAGCCGCGCGCGAACATCCCCAGGTCCTTCTTGCGCGTCGCCTTGCCCGAGCTCGCGAACTTCGCCGCCGCGCCCAGCGGGGTGGCCTTGGACGCCTGCCCGCCGGTGTTGGAGTACACCTCGGAGTCGAGCACGAGCACGTTGACGTTCTGCCCGGACGCCAGCAGGTGGTCCAATCCGCCGAAGCCGATGTCGTAGGCCCAGCCGTCGCCGCCGATCACCCAGACCGAGGTCGGCACCAGAGCGTCGGCCAACTCGAGCAGCAGCGCCGCCTCCTGGTCGTCCGCGGCCAGGGGAACCAAGACCTCCTTGAGCGCCTTCACCCGAGCCCGTTGGGCGGCGACAGCCCGCTCGTCGGTCACCCCGATGTCGGTTCGCAGCAGTTCGGCGAGGACGTCGGTGGCGAGCCCGAGCCGGCCGGCGAGTCCCTCCAGCACCAGCCGCGCCTGGGCGGCCCGCTGCTCGTGCCCCAACGCGATCCCCATGCCGAACTCGGCGTTGTCCTCGAACAGCGAGTTGTTCCAGGCCGGCCCGAACCCGTCGGAGTTGGTCGTCCACGGGGTGGTGGGCAGGTTGCCGCCGTAGATGGAGGAGCACCCGGTCGCATTCGCGATGACCATCCGATCGCCGACCAATTGGCTGACGAGCTTCAGGTAGGGCGTCTCGCCGCAGCCGGAGCAGGCCCCGGAGTACTCGAACAGCGGCAGCAGCAGTTGCGAGCCCTTCACGGTGTTGGTGCGCAGCGCGGCCCGGTCGGCTTCCGGAATGGACAAGAAGTGGGCGAATCGTTCCCGTTCGCCGTCCAGCGCGAGGCTCGCCGGCGCCATGGCCAGCGCCGAGGCCGGGCAGACGGTGACGCACAGCGAGCAGCCGGTGCAGTCGTCCGGGGATACCTGGATGGTCAGCGCCGACCCGGCGGGGACGTCCCGGCCGCTGGCCGGCTTGGACGCGAAGCCGTCCGGCGCGTCGTCCAGGTGCTCGGGCGGGTATACCTTCATCCGGATCGCGGCGTGGGGGCAGGCCAGCGTGCACTTGCCGCAGTCGATGCAGTTGTCGGCCTCCCACACCGGGAGTTGGACGGCCAGACCGCGCTTCTCCAGCGCGGCGGTGCCCGTGGGGAACGTCCCACCGGGAGGCATCGCGCTGACCGGGAGGAGTTCGCCTTCGCCCGCCAGCAACTGCCGAATCGTGGCCAGTTCGGCGCTGGGGACGATCCCGTTACGGCGCTTGGGCGCATCAGCCACCGCGGCGTCGTCGGGCACCACGACGAGGGTCATCGCCGCCAGTGCGCCGTCGATGGCCTCAAGATTGGCCTGGACGACCTCCGGGCCGCGCGCGGCGTAGGACTTCGCGGCGCTGTCCTTGACCAGCGCCAGGGCCTCCTGCGTGGGCAACACGCCCGACAGCGCGAAGAAGCAGGCCTGCATGACGGTGTTGATCCGGCCGCCCAGGCCCGCCCGCCGGGCGACCTTCGCCGCATTCACGGTGTGCACGGTCAGCTGCTTTTCGCGGATGGCGCGCTGCGCGCTCGCCGGCAGGTACTGCCACAGCTTGTCGCCGCGGTGCGGGCTGGCCAGCAGAACGATCGCGCCGGGCTTGGCGACGTCCAGCACCGGCAACTTCTCGAGCATCCCGAACTGGTGCACGCCGACGAAGTCCGCCTGCTCGATCAGGTACGGCGCGTCGATCGGTTCCGCGCCGAAGCGCAGGTGGGAGATGGTCGTCGAGCCGGACTTCTTGGAGTCGTACACGAAGTAGCCCTGCACGAACGAGTCGGTGTTCTCGCCGATCAGCTTCACCGACGCCTTGTTGGCCCCGACCGTGCCGTCCGACCCCAAGCCGTAGAAGACCGCCTCGACCGCCTCGCTGGGCAGCCGGAACGCCGAGTCGGCCGCCAGGCTCAACCCGGTGACGTCGTCGTTGATCCCGACGGTGAACCGGCGCCGCGCGGACGAGCCTTGAGCGAGTTCGGCGAAGACCGCGGCCGCGTCGCGCGGCGCGAACTCCTTAGAGCCCAGCCCGTAGCGGCCGCCGATCACCGTCGGCATGGCGACGGCGTGCTCGGCGAGCGCGGTGACCACGTCCAGGTGCAGCGGCTCGGCCGTCGCGCCGGGTTCCTTGACCCGGTCGAGGACGGCCACCCGCCGCACGGTGGGCGGCAACGCGGCGGCCAGCTCGGCGGCCGGGAAGGGCCGGTACAACCGGACGGTGAGCACGCCGACCTTGCCGCCGTCCGCATTCAACGCGTCCGCGGCGGCCCGCAGCGTATGCACCGCCGAGCCCATCGCGATCACCACCCGGTCGGCATCCGGGGCGCCGTGGTACTCGACCAAGTCGTAGTGGCGTCCGGTGAGCTCGCCGAACTGGCGCATGGCCCCCGCGACGATGCCTGGGGTGGCGTCGTAGAAGGGGTTCGCCGCCTCGCGTCCCTGGAAGAAGACGTCCGGGTTTTGAGCGGTGCCGCGCAGCACGGGACGAGCCGGGTTCAACGCCCGGGCCCGCTGCGCCAAGACGTCGGCCGGGTCGACCAGCTCACGCAGTTCGTCGTCGGTGAGCAACTGGACGCGGCTCACCTCGTGGCTGGTGCGGAAGCCGTCGAAGAAGTGCAGGAACGGGATCCGGGAACGAAGCGAAGCCGTGTGGGCGATCGCGGCGACGTCGTGGGCCTCCTGGACGTTGGTGGAGCCGATGATCGCCCAGCCCGTGGAGCGCGCCGCCATCACATCGGAGTGGTCGCCGAAGATGCTCAACGCGTGCGTGGCGATCGCCCGGGCCGCGACGTGCAGGACCGCCGGGGTGAGTTCGCCCGCGATCTTGAACATGTTCGGCAGCATCAGCAACAGCCCTTGCGAGCTGGTGAAGCTGGTGGCCAGGGAACCCGCCTGGACGGCGCCGTGCATGGTGCCCGCGGCGCCCGCCTCGGACTGCATCTCGACGATGCGCGGGACCTGGCCCCAGATGTTCTTGCGGCCCTTGGAGCTCCACTCGTCGGCGAACTCACCCATCGGCGAGGCGGGGGTGATCGGGTAGATCGCGCACAGGTCGCTGAGCCGGTGGGCTACCGAGGCGGCCGCCTCGTTACCGTCCACGCAACGCCAGACGGCCGGGGCAGGAAACTGGTCGATCTCGACCGTCTCCGGACGGATCAGGGTGGCAGTCATCGTTTCTCCTGATGGTTGGAGGGTCTACCCGCAGCCGGTACCGGGACCGGAGCAGCTGGTGGCACAATCGCGCGGCGGTAGCGCCCTGCGGGGGCTGCGGCCGGCGAAGACATCGACAAGAGCATCGCTGATCAGGCCGTCGGACTCGTACACGTTCACTCCGCAACCAACCAGGATGGCCCGGGGCGATTCGCCGAGCTGGTGACAGATCAGCGCCCGGCAGTCGCTCAGGACGCCCGCGAGCAGCGACCACCGCCCCGCTCCCCCGCCCGCCGGCGGGGTGGCGCGCCGTTCGACCAGCCGCGGAGTGACCCGGCCGTCGACGTCCGCGTTCTCGTAGATGAAGACCTGGTCGGCCCCGCCGAGGTGCTGGTTGACGAGGTACCCCTCCTGGCTGCAGACCGCGATGTATCGACGCTGCTTGGGCGGGTTCTTCGCCGCCAGGAGCCGGCCGATGGCCACCTCGCCGTGTTCGTCGCCGAGCTGGCCGACGGCGTCCGCCCGGCAGCGCTGGCAATGGGTCATCTGCGCGATGTAGGGCTCGGCGTCCTTGCGGGCTTTGGAGATCTGCCGTGGCGTGGGGGCCTCGAGCTCGCCGAAGGGCGTCCCGTCCACTGGGTACAGGGGCAGCGCGTTCATCAGATCGGCGCCCAGATCGGCGGCGAGCTTGGCCACGTCCGCGATCCCCGCCAACGTCACCTCGGGCACGAGGATGGTGTTCACCTTGACGGTGACCCCGCGCTCCTTCAGCCCTTTGATCGACGCGATTTGGCGGTCCAGCAGCAACTGGCCGCCCTCGCGTCCGCGATAGACCTGCCGGCCGTCACGGACCCAGCGGTAGATGCGGCCGCCCACCTCCGGGTCGGTCGTGCTCATCGTGACGGTGACGTGGCTGATGTCGAGCTCGGCCACCTCGTCGAGGTGATGCGCAAGCTCGAGACCGTTGCTGGACACGCACAGCAGCAGGTCTGGGTGGCGCTGCTTGACCAGTCGCAGCGTGCGCAGGGTCTTCTCTGAGTTCGCGAAGGGATCGCCCGGCCCGGCGATGCCCACCACGGCCAGGTTCGGTACCTGCTCGCGGACGGTGTCGACGTAGTCGGCGGCCTGCTCGGGGCTGAGCACCACGGAGGTGACCCCCGGCCGTGATTCCGAAGCACAGTCGTACTTGCGGTTGCAGTAGTTGCACTGCACGTTACAGCGCGGCGCCACGGGCAGGTGGACCCGGGCGGTGCGCGCGCGGGCGGCCTCGTCGAAGCAGGGGTGGTCGGTACCGAGTAGACCGGTCGGGGTCAGCGGTGCGCTGCTGGTCATGGCTGGCTCCTCACATGTAGGCGTAGCCGACGCCGGATTCGTCCTGGCGACGCTCGATCAGGGTGTTGACCACCCGGTCGAAGAGTTCCTGGGTGCCGCGGTAGCCGAGGTGCTTGAGGCGCTGGCCGCCGACCCGGTCGTGGATCGGCAGCCCGACCCGCACCAGCGGGATGCCGAGCCGGCGCGCCGTGGGGTAGCCCTTGGAATGGCCAACCAGGAGGTCCGGCTTCAGCTCGGCGGCCCGCGCCTCGATCTCGGTGAAGTCGCCGTCGTCGAGGACCTCGACGTTCCCGGCCAGGCCCGGGTTCAATCGTCCGAGTTCGCCGGCCAGTCGGCCCGAGCGGCCGCCGCTGGCGACCAGCACGGGGGTGATCCCGATCTCGGCCAGGAAGCTGCTGATCCCCAAGACGAGGTCCTCGTCGCCGAAGACGATGGCGGTGCGGTCCATGGCGTACTTGTGTCCGTCGATGTACGCGTCCACCAGGCGGCCGCGTTCGGCGGCCAGCCACGCGGGCGGCTCCTCGCCGGACAGTTCGGCGAGCACGTCGCGGAACTCGTCGCTCAGCCGGATCCCGATCGGCAGACTCAGGCGCAGGTCGGGGACGCCGAACTTGCGTTGGAGCACCTCGCCGGCCAGTTCGACGCCGGGGGTGACCAGGCCGCCGAGGGTGATGGACGCCCGGGCCTGGCCGCTCGCGGCCACCTCGGCAGCCGTCGTCCCGCCCGCGGGCAGCTTCTCGTAGCGGGCGAGCGTGACGCCGTCCATTCGATCGGAATAGTCCGGCATCAGGTGTGCGGGCAGCCCGAACGCCGACGTCAGTTCGCGCAGGTGGCGCAGGTCGGCGGTGGAGACGATGGCCGGGAACAGGTTCACCGCGGCGTCCGCGGCCCCGCCCGTTGGGCCCTGCGCCCCCGCCCGTACCACGGCGGCGACCGCGGCGTGAAACCCGTCGGCGTGCGTCCCGGCATAGGAGGGTGTGGACGCGAACACCAGCTCGGGGACGGCCTGGCCGGTCTCGGCCTCGACGCCCTCGACCGGGTCGACGGCTCGTCCGATCATCGCCACAACGTCTTCGCCGATGGTCTCGGTGAGGCAGGTCGAGGCCAACCCGATCAGCTTGGGCCGGTAGACCCGGGCGACGTTCGCGACGCCCGTCCTGAGGTTCGCCTCTCCCCCGAACACCGTCGCCGCCTCGCCGACACTGGAGGACGCGATGTCCATCGGCTCACAGAAGTGGCTGATCAGGTAGCGCCGAATGTAGGTGGCACACCCCTGCGAGCCGTGCAGGAAGGGCACGGTGCCCTCGAACCCGGTATAGGCCAAGCAGGCCCCAAGCGGCATGCACATCCGGCAGGCGTTGGTGGTCGAGGCGGACCGGACGGGGGTCGGCGCGGCGGCACGATCGGTGTCGGCCAGCGCGACGTAGGTCTTGGTGAGCGTCATCAGGCCACCTCCTGGGGCCGGTGTCGGGGGGCGAACTGCCAGACCGGGCTGCACACCGAACCGCGCACCTCGCGGGCGAAGTTCGCCATGCCGATGAAGCCCTCCAGCGGGAGCTTGCGCTCGTGGTTGTGGTCGCAGAAGGCCACGCCGAGCTTGTAGGCCAGCGGCCGTTCCTTCACCCCGCCGATGAACAGGTCGGCCAAGCCTTCGGCGAGGAAGGACGACAGCTCGGCCGGGTTGGAGTCGTCCACGATCACCGTGCCGGGGTCGCACAGCTCGGTGAGGTATTCGTAGTCCTCCCGGGTACCGGTCTGCGAGCCGACCAGCACGGTCCGCATGCCGAGCAGTCGTAGGGCCTTGACCAGCGAGATGGCCTTGAACGCGCCCCCGACGTAGATGGCGGCCCGCTTGCCCTCCAGATCGGCCCGGCACTCCCGCACCACCGGCAAGGTCTCGGCGATCTCGGCGGCAACCAGTTCCCTGGTGCGAGCCAGCATCTCCGGATCCTTGAAGTGCTCGGCCACCGCGTAAAGCGCGCCGGCCATGTCGTCGATGCCGAAGTAGGAGACCTTCTTGAACGGCGTGCCGTAGGTCGCCTGCATCCGCATCGCCAGCCTGGTGGTGGACCCCGAGCACTGGACGAGGTTGAGCGCGGCCCCGTGCGCCCGGCGGATGTCGTCCACCCGGCCGTCGCCGGTGAGGTTGGCCACCACTTGGACGCCCATCCGCTTGAGGTACTCGGTGATGATCCAGATCTCGCCGGCGAGGTTGAAGTCGCCGAGCAGGTTCACCGTGTGTTTCCCGATGTCGGAGGTGTCTGCGGTGCCGATCAGGGCCAGCAGCGCCTCACAGGCGGCGTCGTAACCCTGCTTCTTCGAGCCCTGGAAGCCCTCGGACTGCACCGGAATGACTGGTATCCCGAACCGCTGCGAAATCTGCTTACACACCGCCGGGACGTCGTCCCCGATCACGCCGACGATGCAGGTGCCGTAGACGAAGGCCGCGTTCGGGCGGTGCCGTTCGATCAGTTCGACCAGCGAATCCTCAAGCTGGCGCTCGCCGCCGAAGACGACGTGTCGTTCCCGCAGGTCGGTGGAGAAGGAGAGCCGGTGCAACTCCGGGCCGCTGGACAGCGCACCGCGGATGTCCCAGGTATAAACCGCGCAGCCGATCGGACCGTGCACGAGGTGCAGGGCGTCCGCGATCGGGTACAGCACCACCCGGGAGCCGCAGAACGTGCAGGCCCGCTGGCTGACCGAGCCGGCCACCGACTGCTTCTCGCAGTCGATCGCGGCCCCTCCTGCTCCGCTGCGGGTGACCTGTCGGGCCCGGGCGGCGAGCACCTCGCTCATCACAGCACCAGCTCGAACTCGTGGTCGGGTGCGTCCCGGTCCCGCCGGTCGAGCAGCGCGTCCAGCATCCGCGTGACCAGGCGGACGGCTCCGTTGTAACCCAGGGTCGGGAGCAACGAGTGTCCCGCCCGGTCCAGGATCGGCCAGCCGACCCGCACGAAGGGGACGTCCTCGGCGCGCGCGATGTACTTGCCGTAGGTATTGCCCAGCAGCAGGTCCACCGGTTCGTTCTTGATCA
>JBDHZK010000081.1:0-12069 GCA_039811865.1 Propionicicella sp.
GCGCCCTGCTCGCACGAGTAATCACCCAACCGATGGGGCTGATTTGCGCCCCTCGCTAGTGACTGTCTGCCCGAATCACTAATGTGGTCCGCGTCCCGCCAAAGTCGACGGGCTAACACCGCGAGCGCCTCGACGTGGCTGTGAGGAAGGGCTCGCTCCGATGGGAGGTCCGGTGAGAAAGCTTGAAGCTGACGTCGTGGTGATCGGTGGTGGCTCCACCGGCGCCGGCGTCGTTAGAGATGTGGCGATGCGCGGCTACCGCGCCGTCCTGGTGGACCGCGTCGACCTGGCCCAGGGAACGTCCGGACGCTTTCACGGCCTGCTGCACTCGGGCGGACGCTACGTGGTCAGCGATCCGCACTCGGCGACCGAATGCGCCGAGGAGAACGCGATCCTCACCCGTATCCAGTCCAACGCCGTCGAGGCCACCGGGGGCTACTTCGTCGCCACCGACGTGGACGACCCCGCCTTCGGCGACAAGTTCCTGGAAGGCGCGAAGGCCACCGGCGTTCCAGCCGAGGAGGTCAGCGTCGCCGAGGTGCTCAAGCGCGAGCCACGGGTGAACCCCAGGATCAGCCGCGCGATCAAGGTGCTGGACGGCTCGGTCGACGGCTGGCAGTTGGTCTGGGGCGCCTGCCGCTCGGCGATGAACTACGGCGCGAAGGTCCTCACCTACCACCGGGTAACCGAGATCAAGCGCGAGAACGACGCCGTCAGCGCGGTCGTCTGCTGGGACGAGAAGGCAGGCGAAGAGGTCGAGATCGGCTGCCGCTTCGTGATCAACTGCGCCGCCGCCTGGGGCGGCCAGGTGGCTGCGATGGCCGGCTGCCCGGACGTCGAGGTCGTCCCCGGCGCCGGGATCATGATCGCCATGAATCACCGGCTGGTGAACAGCGTGGTCAACCGGCTCACCTACCCCGCCGACGGGGACATCCTCGTGCCCGTGCACACCGTCTGCATCATCGGCACCACCGACCAGAAGGCCGACGATCCCGACAAGCTCGCGATCAGCAAGGAAGAGGTCCAGCAGATGCTGGACTGCGGCGAGATCCTCATCCCCGGGTTCCGCCAGGCGCGCGCGATCCACGCCTGGGCGGGCGCGCGTCCGTTGGTCAAGGACTCCCGGGTCGGCTCGGGCGACACCCGGCACATGAGCCGCGGCATGTCGATCCTCGACCATTCCACCCGAGACGGTCTGGCCGGCATGCTCACCATCGCCGGCGGCAAGCTGACCACCTATCGCCTCATGGCCAAGAACGTCGTGGACGTCATGTGCGATCAGATGGGCGAAACGCGTCCCTGCCGCACCGCAGACGAGCAGTGCCCCGGCGCCGAGGACAAGAAGAACTACCTGGTCACCCATCGCCTGCACGACCGCGAGGAGGATCGCCTCGAAGACCAGATCCTGTGCGAATGCGAACTGATGAGCCGCCGGATGTTCGTCAAGCTGCTCGAGGAGCAGCCCAACGCGACCTTCGACGACCTGCGCCGCCAGTTGCGTCTGGGCATGGGACCTTGCCAGGGCGGCTTCTGCTCGATGCGAGCGACCGGTGTCGCGCTCGAGAAGAGCAAGATGAGCATCGACCGCGCCACCGGGCTGCTGCGCCTGTTCCTGAAGAACCGTTGGATCGGCCTTTGGCCCATCCTGTATGGCGACCAGGTCCGCCAGACCGCCCTGGACGACTGGATCTTCCAAGGCACGCTCGACGTCGAGCACCTGCCGCAACCGGAACAGGAGGTCACCCGATGAGGGACGCCATCGTCGTCGGTGCCGGCGTCGCCGGGCTGGCGGCCGCAGTCCGACTGGCCGAGGCCGGCAAGACGGTCACCGTGTTGACCAAGGGACTGGGCGGCCTGCAGTTGTCGCAGGGCACCCTGGACATCTTCGGCTACAACCCCGACCGGGTCGCCAACCCCCTGGACGCCGTCGCCGCCGCTCCGCAGGGGCACCCCTACCACTTGCTCGGGGCCGACAACGTCCGCGCGGCCGTCGACTGGCTGGTCGGCGTCGTCGGACCGGAGCTACTGGTCGGCTCCGCGGACGCGAACATCAACCTGCCCACCGCGGTGGGCGCCGTGCGTCCCACCGCCTTCGCGCAGCCCAGCATGACCGCCGGCGCCTGCGTGGACGGTGCGAAGTTCGCCATCGTCGGGCTGCGCCGGCTGAAGGACTTCTACCCCAAACTGGTGGCCGAAAACCTGAGCCGGACGACCCTGCCCGACGGCGGCCGCCTGACCGCCCGCCCCGTCCTGATCGACGTCGCCGCCCGCGACGGCGAGATCGACTCGACCGGACTAACCTACGCCCGGGCGCTGGACGCCCCGGCGTTGCGCAAGCGGCTGGCTGCGGCGATCGCCGCGCAGTTGGAGGACGGCGAGAGCGTGGGCCTGCCGGCCGTCCTCGGGTTGAGCGACCCGAACGCCTGGTCGGACATCGCTGCCCAGCTCGGTCGGCCGGTGTTCGAGATCCCGCTGCCGCCGCCGTCCGTCCCGGGCATGCGGCTGAACACGGCGCTGACGGCGCGGGCCAAGGCGCTCGGCGTCCGGTTCATCATGGGCAACACGGTGCTGAACCCGACGGTGACCGACGGCCGCCTGACCTCGCTTGAGGTAAACGCGTCCGGACGTCCCACGCCGTACGAGGGCTCGGCCTTCGTGTTCGCGCCGGGCGGATTCGAAAGCGGCGCGCTCGGCGTCGACTCGCACGGCAAGGTGAGCGACACCATCTTGGGGCTGCCGCTCGTCGGCGCGGACGGGGACGACCTGATCTGCGGTGACTATTGGGGTACCAACCAGAGGCTGTTCTCAGTCGGTCTTGGCACGAACGAACGCGGCGTCGTCGTCAACGCGGATGGCGCACCGGTCTACGAGAACCTCTACGCCGCTGGCGGCGTCCTGGCCGGCGCGGTTCGCTGGCGCGAAAAGTCGGGTGAGGGCATCGCCATCGCGAGCGCCGTCCGCGCTGCCGACGCAATCATTGGGGAGGCGTGATGTCTGTAAGCGAGCACATGCACGATGCGCTGATGCGGGCCAGCCTGGATCACTGCGTGAAGTGCACGATCTGCGAGACGGCTTGCCCCGTCTCCGCGGTGACGACGAAGTTCCCTGGGCCGAAGTTCGTCGGCCCGCAGGCGGAGCGGTACCGCAACGGTGAGTCCGTCGACCACTCTGTCGACTACTGCTCGTCCTGCGGCACGTGCACGCTGGTCTGCCCGCAGGGCGTCAACATCGCCGAACTGAACTCCATCGCCCGGGCGGTGATGAAGGAACAGAACAAGATGCCGGTCCGCGACCAACTGATCAGCCGGACGACCCTGATGGGCATGGCGATGACACCGGTTGCGCCGGTGGCCAACGCCGCCTTGTCGATCAAGCCGCTGCGGACGCTGGTCGAAAAGGCGATCGGCATCCACCGAAACGCTCCGATGCCGACCGCGCACACCCAGACGTTGGCGGGCTGGTTGAAGAAGCGGCCGAAGCCGGTGAAGGCGCCCACCCGCGGGCCGATCGTCTACTTCCACGGCTGCGCCGGCGGGTACTTCGAGGTGGAGACGTCCAAGAAGACCGTCGAGGTGCTGGAGTACCTGGGCTATGAGGTGCTCGTTCCGAAGCAGGGTTGCTGCGGACTGGCGCAGCAGTCGAACGGCCTGTTCGAAGAGGGCACCAAGTCGGTCATCAAGCTGTGCGAGCAGTTGCGCGCGGCTGGACGCGACCTCACCATCGTCTCCAGCTCGGGCTCGTGCACGGGGATGCTCAAGCGCGAGGCGCACGAGATCATGGGCGTGGACGACCCCAAGCTGCTTGATGTCGGCACCCGCATCCGCGAGTTGTCGGAGTTCCTGATGGAGCTGTACGACGCGGGCGAGCTCCCGACCGATTTCAAGCGCATTGAGACGACCGTCTGTTACCACGCCCCCTGCCAGCTGAAGAGCCAGGGCATGGGGCAGCCGGCGGCGGAATTGCTGCGCCTGATTCCGGGCGTGACGATCGTCGAGTCGGGCGCGACCTGCTGCGGTATCGCCGGCACCTACGGGCTGAAGAAGGAGAAGTACGACATCGCCCAGGCTGTCGGCAAGCCGCTGTTCGACAAGGTCCTCGAGACCAACAAGGACCTCGCCCTGTGCGACACCGAGACCTGTCGCTGGCAGATCACCAACTCCACCGGCGTTCGCACCGAGCACCCGATCTGGCTCGTTCACAAGGCCTACGGGCTGTCCTGAGTCCACCAGCACGACGTCCCCAGTTGCCGCACTTCGCGCCTGTCCAGGAGGCGCGAAGTGCGGTCCTTAGCGGGACGTGCCCGTCCGGTCTGGCGAGGCCCACGGCCGCCGGTCAGGCCAGGACCACCTTCTCCTTCGAGATGAAGAAGTGCGCGCCGGTGTTGGTATTGGTGCAGGTCAGCCCGACGGACGCCATCGAGCAGCGGTAGACCCCCACCTTCAGGGTCTGCCCGTAGGCCAACACCGCCAGCGTCTTGCCGAACTTGTCTACCGTCGGGCCGGATGCCGCATGCCACTTCACGTATTCGTTGTCGGAGCGCACCTGCGCCAACTCCAGGATCGAGTCGCTGACGCAACCTGGAACGGCCTTTCCGGTGTCGTTGAGAGCGACGGTGGAGCCGTAGTCGAACTCGCAGTCGGCTGGCTTCGGCAGCTTCCAGTCGTGCTCTCCGTAGAAGTCGCAGCGGACGCCCCCGCTGCCGCCGTCGTCTGGGAACATCGCGCAGTCGATCCGCCCGGACGGGCTGACGAAGCCGGCCCGCTCGGCCTCGATGACGCTCTGGCCGGGAGTCTGCCCACCAGAAGAAGACTGCGACGGCGTTGCTGGGTTCGTCCGCACGCCGGTCGCGGTTGGCCCCGCGGTGGGCAACGAGGAGGGCAAGGCAGCCGTCGGCTGGGCTGGGCCGACTCCCGTAGGCGCAGATGACGAGGCCGTCGTGGTCGGGTTCGGCTCGGGCACGGCGACCCGCTGCGCCGAACAGCCACACAACGCGACCAGCGCCGCCGCGGCCGCGCCGCAGATCCTCCACTCGTGGTTCACGAGTCCAGCATTCCCGTCCGGAAGGCCATCGCGATCGTGAGCCGTTCATCCGGGCCGATTATTCGGTCCGGATCAGCCCCCTCTTCGTCGAGCAGCGCACCCAAAGCGTGAAAACGTGCGGCGGAACGACAACTGAACCGGCCGTTGCGCCTCAGCGGAGCACCCGCGCGCTCATTGCGCCGCACGTTTCCACGCTCGCCGGCATCCAGCCGCCACAATGAGGCCATGAGCCACGCGGACGCCGTCGTCTTCGACCTGGACGGGACCCTGATCGACACCGAACCCCTATGGGACGAGGTCCGCCGCGACCTCGCCGCGCAGGACGGGGTCGACTGGCCGCCCGAGGCCACCCGGGCGATGATGGGGATGAGCACTCCGGAGTGGTCGGGCTACCTGGCCGATGTGGTCGGCCTCAGGGGCGACGCGGACGACTGCGCCCGCCGCACCATCGAGGGACTGGCCGCCCGCTATCGCAAGGATCTCCCGTTGCGTCCCGGAGCTGTCGAGGCCGTGGAGCGGATGGCCGCCCGTGGCCCGGTCGGTTTGGCGACGTCCTCACCGAGGCTGCTGATCGATGCGATCGTCTCCGCCCTACACCTTGAGGACGCCTTCGCGGTAACGGTTTCGAGCGAGGAGGTCGAGCGTGGCAAACCCGCTCCGGACGTCTATCTCGAGGCCTGCCGCCGACTGGGAGCCGTCCCCGCCCGCAGCGTCGCCGTCGAGGACTCCCACGCCGGGATCGGCTCTGCCGCCGCGGCCGGAATGGCGGTGGTGGCCTTCCCGCACGAATTCGAGACCCCCAACGAGGCGACCCTGGCGCAGGCTGCCGCCGTCATTGCGTCCCTGGACGAACTGACGCCCGAGCTCGTCGATCGCATCGCGGGGGCCTGATCATGCCCAGCTCACCCCCGGCAGCCGAGTTGGAGGTGGGCCAGCGCGTCGTCCGAATCACCAACCCGGATCGCGTCTATTTCCCCGATCACGGTTGGACGAAGCTGGACGTCGCCAACTACTACCTCGCCGTGGGCGAGGGAATCGTCCGCGCCCTGCGGAACCGGCCGACGATGCTGCATCGCTTCCCCACCGGCCTGCCCGGGGGCAAGGTCCACCAAAAGCGCCTGCCCTCCGGCGCGCCACCCTGGATCGAAACCGTCCAGCTCTACTTCCCGCGCTTCGGCCGCACCGCCAACGAGCTCTGCGTCACCGAGTTGGCCAGCGTGATCTGGGCGGTGCAGATGTCGAGCGTGGAGTTCCATCCCTGGAACTCCCGCCGGGACGACCCCGAGAAACCCGACGAGTGGCGGATCGACCTCGACCCCGGCCCGCTCGTCCGGTTCGAGACAGTTGTCCGGACGGCCCGCGTGGTCGAGGAGATTCTCGCCGAGCTGGGCATCACCGGCTACCCCAAAACCTCCGGCGGCAAGGGACTGCACGTGTACGTCCGGATCGTCCCCGCGTGGGGGCACCGAGTCGTCCGCCGCGCGGCGTTGGCGTTCGCCCGCGAAGTCGAGCGCCGCCTGCCGGACGACGTCACCACCGCCTGGTGGCGCAAGGACCGAGATCCCCACCAGGTCTTCGTCGACTACAACCAGAACGCCCGCGATCACACCATCGCCTGCGCCTACTCGCTGCGCGGCGTCCCGGATGCGCTGGTGTCGACCCCCTTCACCTGGCCGGAACTGGACGACATCGACCCGCGTGAGTTCACCTTGGCCACCGTCCCGGCTCGGTTCGCGGCCATCGGCGACCCGGCGGCCGGCATCGACGACGTCGCATTCGGCCTGGACACCCTGCTCGAGTGGGCCGACCGCGACGGTCTTCCCGACGAACACGCAGACCGGTCCTAGTGTGGGGACGACCCGTCGGCGAGCTCAGGGATCCGAAAGCCGATCGGTCCTTGATCTCGGCGAAGGGTCCGAGCCCCAACCGCCGCACGTTTTGTCGGCGCCCCCGGGTAGGTTCGCCGCATGGGGATCGAGACCTCCGCACTGGCCGCAAGCTTCGACGACGCGGCGAAGGTCTATGCCGCCGCGCGCCCCGGCTACCCCGCTGACGCCGTCGACTGGCTCGTCCCAAGCACGGCCCAAGACGTCCTCGACCTGGGCGCCGGCACCGGCAAGTTCACGCAGGCGCTGGTTCGCCCCGGGCGGGTCGTCACCGCCGTAGATCCGTCGCCCAAGATGCTGGCCGAGTTGGCCGCTCGCCTGCCCGAGGTCCGGACGGTTGTCGGCTCGGCCGAACGCATCGGCGTCCCGGACGCCAGCGCCGACGTGGTGACGGTCGCACAGGCCTGGCACTGGTTCGACCCGGGGCCCGCGTCCGCCCAGGTCGCGCGTGTGCTGCGTCCACACGGGCGGTTGGCGCTGGTGTGGAACATGCGCGACGAGTCCGTTGGCTGGGTCGCCGGGCTGACTCGAATCCTCGCCAAGTTCGGCGACGACGGCGCCGGACGACACGGCCACGTCGAGCACGACCCCAAGGCCGGGCCGGAGTTCGGATCACGACAGCGGTACGTCACGTCCTGGAGCCAACCGATGACCCTCCCAGGGTTGCTCGACCTGGTCGCCTCGCGCAGCTACGCCATCGTCCTCCCGCCGAAGCGGCGCACCATGTTGTTGGACGCCGTGGCCGACCTCGTCGCCGCCCACCCCGATCTTCGGGGACGAGAGACGTTCGACCTGCCCTACGTCACCTATTGCTACGCCTTCGAGCGCTTGGAGGAGCGATGATCCCGCCGGTCGTGACCTGGGCGGACGTCCCCGCCGCCGCCGTCATCGCCGATTGCCGCTGGTACCTGGACGGGCGCTCAGGTCGCGCCGAGTACGAGGCGGGGCACGCCCCGGGCGCCGTCTTCGTCGACCTGGACACCGCCCTGGCGGCTCCGCCGAGCCGCGAAGGCGGACGACACCCCCTGCCGCCCCCGGACGTATTCGCCGCAGCCATGACCCGGATCGGCGTCACCGACGGGACGACCGTTGTCGCCTACGACGACGCCGGCGGCGCCATCGCTGCCCGCCTGGTGTGGCTGCTTCGCGCTCTCGGTGAGGAGGCCGCCCTGCTGGACGGCGGGCTGGCCGCTTTCCCGGGGACGCTGCGCAGCGGCCCGCTCTCAGACCACGCCCAGGTCCTCAGGCCAGGGGCGTTCACCCCGCGCCCGTGGCCGGCCGAACGCCTCGCCACGATCGACGACGCGACCGATCGTTCGAACGTTGTATTGGACGCGCGTCCGCCGCAGCGCTACCGCGGCGAGGTGGAGCCGGTCGACGCGCGTCCCGGACACATCCCCGGGGCTCTCAATGCCCCCACTGCAGACAACCTCACCACTGGGCAGCGCTTCGAAACGCCCGACCGCCTGCGGCGGCGTTTCGCGGGGCTGGGCATCGACGACGCCGGCAAAGTCGTCTCCTCATGCGGGTCCGGCGTGACCGCTTGCCACAATCTGTTGGCTCTGGAGCGGGCGGGGCTGGGGATCGGCCGCCTGTACCCGGGGTCGTGGTCGGCCTACGCGGCCACGGACCACCCCGCCGCCACCGGTGACGCGCCGGGCTGAGCCCGCTACGGTTTCACCATGGCAACCAGGGAGCCCAGCCGCCTGATCAAGGCGTTGAGCCAAATGCCCTCGCTGTTGCTGCATTCGCCGCTGCATTTCCTCCTCGGCGAACACTTCGGCGAACTAGCCTTTCTCGGCCGCAAGACCGGCAACAAGTACACCCGGACCATCGCGTTCTTGCGCGAGGGAGACGTCCTGCTGCTGTCGACCGGCGCACGCTGGTGGCGCAACTTCGTCCCGGCCGCGGACGTCCGCGTCCTCACCGGACGGCGCTGGCTGGACGGCGTGGCCAGCGTCGTCGATGACCGCGAGGAGGCCGAGGAGATCTTGTTGCGAGTCTCCAACGGCATCCGCGGCTACCACCGGGCGACCCGTCAGGCCCGATCTGCGGCGGGGGTGTCGATGAGCCAGGTCATCCGCTCCCTTGACGAGGGCCGCAAGGTGATCAGGATCGAACTCACCGGCACCAGCACGAGGGACTGAAATGGCCAACCATCCCGTCGTTACCCTCTACGAATCGGCCGGCTCGGGAGCCGACGTGATCGGCCCGATGCTGGCCAAGGCGCTCAGGGTGCCCTTCGTGGATCAGCGCCTTTCGCCTCAGGCGATCCACGAGGCCACGTCCGGGAAGCCGCGAGAGACGTGGCTGGCCACGCTGCTGAATCGGCTGGGCAGCACGGGGGCCGGCTTCGAGGAGTCCAGTGACGCCCAGAACGCCGCGGACTACGAACTGATCGAGCGCAACACCCACGAGGTCCATGAGGCGGTTGCCCAGGGAGCGGTGATTCTGGGTTGGAACTCCACGATCGTCTTGGCCGGACGTCCCAACACCCTGCACGTCAAGCTCGAGGGCGATGTTCACGACCGGATGCTGCGCTTGGCGCGAACCGGCGGCATCACCCCGGACGTGGCGATGAAGCGGCAGGTTCGTGAAGACCTGAGCCGCGCCGAGATCGCGCAGCGCCTCTACCACTGGGACCCGCGCCTGACCACGTCCTTCGACCTGTGCCTGAACACCAGCCGCTTCGACCCCGAGACGTGCGTGGCGATCATCTTGGACGCCCTGGGTCGTCCGATCCCCGAGCGCGAGCGCTGAACCGCTCGGGTTCAAACCTGCGCTCCCGCCCAGGGCTGAGCGGTCAGCCCAAACGAGAATCGCGCCACTTCACCCAGGCCGCTACCCGGCCCAGTTCGTAGTCGGGACCGCTGACCCCGAGGGTGAACAGGGTCACGCCCTGGTCGACCAAACCGTCCGCGAACTCTCCCGGCGTGCCCTGGACGCCGAGCGAGATCTCGATCTCGGACATGTCCCGACCGACCGCTTCACAGTGGCCGGCCAAGACGCCGAGCTTGTGGCCGAGCGCCGAACTGCCGAAGCTGTGCCAGATGTCGGCATGCTTGGCGACCAGCCGCAGGGTCTTCTTCTCCCCACCCCCGCCGATCAGGACCGGGATCTTGCGGGTCGGCGGCGGGTTCAGCTTGGCCCACCGCTGCTCGATCCGCGGCAGGGCGTCGCGCAGATCGTCCAGGCGGCTACCCACGGTGCCGAAGTCGTAGCCGTAGGCGTCATAGTCCTTCTCGAACCAGCCGGAGCCGATGCCGAGGATGAGCCGGCCGTCGCTGATGTGGTCGACCGTACGGGCCATGTCGGCCAGCAGATCGGGGTTGCGATAGCTGTTGCACGTGACCAGCGCGGCGATCTGGACCCGGCGGGTTTGCTCCGCCCAGGCGCCGAGCATCGTCCAGCATTCGAAGTGCTTACCGTCGGGATCGCCGGTGAGGGGGAAGAAGTGGTCCCAGTTGAAGACGACATCGACGCCGAGGTCCTCGGCGGCGGCGAGTGCGTCTCGGATCTGGCGGTAGTCGGCGTGCTGGGGCTGCAACTGCACCCCGATGCGGATCGGGCGGGTCATGGCGTCATGTTAGGAGACCGACGCTCGTGGACGTCCTCGGGTGCGCCGCCGTTCTACCCTCCGGAACGCGCGCCCTCGGGCTTGGAGAGTTGTTCCATCAGATCCTCGGCGACGACTCGCAGGAAGCGCTCCTGCTTTGCCCCGGGCCCGTGCAGCACGAGATGGTTGAACCCCATCGAGATGTAGTCGCGCAACTGCGGCACCACGTCCTCGGGGGACGACCCGACGATCCAGCGCCTGGCGACCTGATCGAGGGGAAGCGCGTCGGCGGCCGCCGCCATCTCAACCGGGTCGTGCAGGTTCTGCTTTTGCTCCGGCGAGAGCGAAAGCGGGGCCCAGAACCGGGTATTCTCCAGCGCCTTCTTGGGGTTGCGGTCGTAGGAGAGCTTGATCTCGATCATCCGGTCGAACCGCTCGGGTTTGGTCGCGCGTGCGTCCAGTCCTTCTTGAACGGCCGGGAGAAGCGTGTCGACGTAGAGTTCACGGCCCTTTCCGGAGGTGCAGATGAAGCCGTCCCCGGCCCGTCCGGCGTAGCGCGCGACCATCGGACCGCCCGCGGCGATCAAGATCGGGACGCTCTTGCCAGGCTTGTCGTAGATGGTCGCGTTGTGCGTGTTGTAATACTCGCCCTCGAACGTGACGCGATCCTCACGCCACAGCTGACGGATCAGGCGGACGGCCTCCCGCAGACGTGCGAAGCGCTCTCGGGTCTCGGGCCAGCCGATGCCCGCGGCGACCTCGTTGAGGGCCTCCCCGGTGCCGACCCCCAGCACGATCCGCCCCGGGTAGAGCGCCCCCAAGGTCGCAAACATTTGCGCCACCACCGTCGGGTGGTACCGGAGCGTGGGCGTCAGGACGGACGTCCCCAACTGGATCCGGCGCGTGCGGGCACCCACGTGCGCCATCCATGCGACGGCGTTGGGCGCGTGCCCACCGACGTGCCGCCAGGGCTGGAAGTGATCTGAGATGGTGACCGAGTCGAAGCCAAGATCGTCGGCCAGCACGGCGTAATCCGCGAGCTCTCGCGGACCGAACTGTTCGGCCGACGCCTTGTAACCAATCTTGACCGGCATGAGTTAGCTCCCTTGTCGCGCCACAGTTGCTTGCCCCTGGGCCCCCAAGCTATCGGCTGCGAGGAGATCTAAGGTAGGGACTACGAGTCCGGCAGATAGACGAGGGGTTACCATGCCGACCACACCGCGCAGCGAATCCCGGGCCGAGGTGGGCGTCGCCGCCGCCTTGCCGATCAGCCCGGACGCGACCGCGTCCCGTGTCCTGGTCAACAACGACCTGCTCCGCGTCGTGACGTTCGCAATGGACGCCGGCCAGGAGTTGACGGACCACTCCTCGCCCCGGGCGGTCATCGTGCAGATGCTGGCTGGCACGCTCACCTTCACCGTCGGCAGCACCCGGTACGAACTTGTCGCCGGCGACGTGATCTACCTGGCCCCGGGCGAGCGGCACGCGGTCGTGGCGACCAGCGCCTGCCGCTTCGCCCTCGTGCTGGTGGACGCCCCGGCTTGAGCCGTCGTCCCGGGCAGGCTCGGGCTCGGCCCTCGCCGGGCG